>CAMIZH010000001.1 GCA_946403255.1 uncultured Peptoniphilaceae bacterium
ATAATATATCTCATATGTGCTTGAGATTCTCCACCAAAAGCTGATCTTAAGTTATCACTTGTCATTTGATTCATAAATATTACCCCCTTAAATTTTTTAAAAAATTATTACACTCAATTAGTATATTATATATAATTTAACTAATTAAATCAAGCTATTAAAACATTCCTAAAAATTTTGACTACTAAATATTTTCATCCATATGTTCGATTTTACTAGCTTGATCACTTGCAATTAGCGCATCAATAATTTCATCAATATCCCCATCTGTTATAGCTTCAATTTTATGAAGAGTTAATGTTATTCTATGATCTGTAACTCTACCTTGAGGATAGTTATATGTTCTAATTCTTTCAGATCTATCTCCTGTACCAATTTGAGATTTCTTTTGATCTGATAATTCTTTATTTTGCTCTTGAAGTTTTAAATCATAAAGTTTAGTTTTTAAAATCTTCATCGCTTTTTCTTTATTTCTAAGTTGAGACTTTTCATCTTGACAAGAAATTACAATTCCTGTTGGCATATGAGTAAGTCTTACTGCAGAGTCAGTTGTATTTACACATTGTCCACCGTTACCAGAAGCTCTAAATACATCAAACTTAACATCATTCATATCAATATCTATCTCAACATCTTCAGCTTCAGGAAGAACAGCAACAGTTGCTGTTGATGTATGGATACGTCCAGAACTTTCAGTTTCTGGAACTCTTTGAACTCTATGAACTCCAGATTCATATTTAAGTCTAGAATAAGCACCCTTACCAATTATCATAATAACAACTTCCTTATATCCACCAATACCAATTTCATTTGATGACATAAGTTCAGTTTTCCAACCTTGTTTTTCTGCATACATAGTATATTGTCTTAAAAGAACTCCAGCAAAAAGTGCAGCTTCATCTCCACCAGCACCAGCACGAATTTCAACAATAACATTCTTATTATCATTAGGATCTTTAGGTATAAGAAGAACTTTTAACTCTTCTTCAACAACCTTCATTTGTTCTTCATCCTCTTTGATTTCTTCTTTAGCCATTTCTTTTAAATCTTCATCAATCTTTTCTGATAATAATTCTTTATTATCTTCAAGATTTTTTATAATCAACTTATATTCTCTATATTTTTCAACAATTGGCTGTAATTCAGCATGTTCAATTGCTGTTTTTTGATATAGCTTAGAATTATTGATAACTTCAACATCCATAAGTTGTTTTTCAAGTTCTTCAAATTTTTCTTCAAAAACTGCTATATTCTCGTACATATTATTCCCCTTTTTTAGCTATAACTACTCTATCTTTATTTGATAGATCTTTTAGAACTTCTACACTATAATCTTTTAAAAGTTCTCTTAAATCATCTCCTTGATCATATCCTATTTCAAAAATAACATATCCGTTTTTATTTAAATATTTATCAAGTCCATTAATGATTTCTCTATAAAAAAACAAACCGTCCACTCCACCATCAAGAGCAAGCATTGGTTCATAATCTTTAACCTCTGCTTGAAGTTCTTCAATATCCTTAGATTTAATATAAGGTGGATTCGAATAAATTATATCATAACTTTCTTCTATATTTTCATATAAATTACTCTTTAAAACTTTTATATTTTCAAGATTAAATCTCTCTATATTTTTTTTAGTATTTTTAATAGCATAATCTGAAATATCAACAGCAGTAAAATTTACATCACTATATCTCATAGCCATTGTAATAGAAACAATTCCGCTACCTGCTCCTATCTCTAAAGAATTTCGCACACTATTTTTTTCAAAAATATCAATCAAAGCCTCAACACTTATTTCTGTATCATCTCTTGGAATTAAAACATTTTCATCAATAAAAAATTTATTTCCAAAAAACTCTGTCTCTCCAAAAATATATTGTAAAGGTACACCATTTTTCCTTTTTTCTAAAATACTAAAATATTCATCTAAAATTTTTTCATCTAAAATATCTTTATCATGAGCTATTAAATAAGAAATATCCTTATCTAAAAGTCTAGATAAAATTAATCTGACTTCAAAAAAAGGGTTAGTATATTTAGAATCTTCTAAATAGTTTAACCCTTCTTTCAACGCTTCATTTAATTCCATAGGTCACTTTCTCCTTCTTCAGGTAAAACAGCCTTTAAACTTGTGATAGCAACCTCTATCATTTTATCATCTGGTTCTCTAACAGTTGCATACTTTTGAATTTCAAGTCCTGGTATTGCTAATACTTTACAAACTTTACTATTACTTTTACCAATAACTCTATTAATTTCATAAGCAATTCCTGCAACAAGTGGAAGAGCAACAATTCTAGACGCAACTCTTAAAGCAATACTTGGCCATCCAAAAAAAGATAAAACCAAAATACTTATTATCATAACCATAAAAAGAAAACTAGTACCACATCTAGGATGAACAATAGGATATTTCTTTACATTTTCAACAGTAAGTTCATCTCCTGCCTCATAACAATGTATAGTCTTATGTTCACTACCATGATATTCAAAAACTCGTCTTATATCTTCTAACTTTGAAATATAATAAAGATAAATTCCAAAAACAACAAGTCTTATTAAACCTTCAACTAAATTTAAAAGTATAGTATTTTGAGTATATTTATGAACAAAACCAGCAGTTACACTAGGTATTATCATAAATAAAACTGCCGCAACTACAAATGAAATTATAATTGCAATACTTGTTTCAATACTTTCTCTTTTCTTTTTATCTTTAACTACTCTATCTAAAACTCCTTCTTTATCACTATCCTCAAATTCATCTTCCCAAAAAGAAGCGGAATAAGTCAAAGCATTTATACCAGTATACATAGCCTGTATAAGCATAAAAGCCCCTCTAATAATAGGTAATTTTAGAAATTTATATTTATCAGCTAAGCTGTTTATATCATCAACTTTTAATTCAATTTCATCATTCGGCTTTCTAACGGCAATAGCTAACTTTGAAGGCCCCTTCATTAAGACGCCTTCAATTAAAGCTTGACCACCAATAGAAGTTTTAAAAGCCTTCTTATTATAAACCTTGTCCATAATAATACTCCTTAAATAAAAATGGTTAGCCCACGCTAACCATATTACTTGCTTCTTTGATATTTCTTGTTGAACTTTTCAATACGTCCGCCGTGATCAGTGAACTTTTGTTTTCCAGTGAAGAATGGATGACATTCTGAGCAAACTTCAACTTTAAGTTCTTCTACAACAGAACCTGTTTTAAATGTATTTCCACAAGCACATGTAACTGTAGCTTCTTTGTATTCTGGTTGAATTTCTTTGTTCATCTCGTAACAACTCCTTTATATCTAATTATCATTTAACCGTTTAATTTTAACACATCTGTAATTTTAACATAACAACAGTCAAATTTCAATCATTTTTCCCTTAATTACCATTATAAAACAATATAAAAGTTAGTACAATAGAAATTTTATAAGCAAGCTAAATATTTACTTTTCTTCCTTGTTTATATCATCATTTTCTTTAGTTTCTTCTTTTTCTTCATTAAAATGATGTCCAAATTTTTTAATATTAATATATTCTTTAATATCAATAACCTCTCCAGAATCCATTAACACTTTAAAATCATAATCATTAATAATTACTAAACCAGCGCCAACAAAAGCAGCCAGAGGTGCTAAAATAAGACCTACAGCAGAAACAGTTAAAGATAAACTAAGAACAGTCTCTCCATCTTTTTCAACAGTTAGCTTACTTGCATTACCCTTATCCCAAATTTCTTTAATAGCATTTTTAATCTCTTCAAAATTAATAAAATCTTTTTTTGTTTTTTCTTCTCTTTCAGGAATTACAACACTATGTCTAATAATATTAATAGCTCCATCAACATCTCCATCAGAATCTAAAAGAGCCACTCTAACAACCTCATAAGACGCTCCAGTTATATTCATTACATAATCTATCTTTTCCATAGTAATCATATTATCAACTCCCTTTCTTATGATAAGTATACCCTTTAATTATTAAAAAACTTTAACAAGAAATCTAAGTTTCGGCTAAATATTACTTATATTATAATAGTATTAATCATATTTTTATTGCATACTATATATAAGGAGTGATTAATTTGAGTATTTTTGATATTTTTAAATACAATAGCTTTAAAAAAGAAATCGAAACATTAAATATAGAACTTGATAATCTAAAAAATAAACGCTATTCATTAGATAAAATGAACGCCATCGAAGTAGAAAATCACGTTGCTAAATTAGAAAATAAAATTAACGAATCTAATTCTATATTAGAAAAAAACAAAATTAAACTTGAAGAAATTCATAATTCTATATTAAGTCATACAGAAATTTTATCTAATCTTAAATCAAATATATTAAGTGTTCACGATGATTTAAATATGGAATCTCATGGTCTATATGTTCCCAGATATGATTTTGCTACATCATTAGTTTTTAAAGATGAACTTACCAATATTCGAAACAAACAAAAAACTATGATAAAAAATAAAAACGCAACAAATCATTTTTCTGGTTGGACTGTTAATGGAAGTGCTTCTGAAGGTCAAAAAATGACTAATAATGCTATAAAACAAATTTTACGTTCTTTTAATAATGAATGTGAAGCATCTATTAATAAAGTTAAATATAACAATATAGAGAGAATTGAAAACAGAATAAAAAAATCTTATGAACAATTAAATAAAATTAATGAAGTTAATAAAGTTTCAATATCTAACCCTTATTTAAAATTAAAACTTGAAGAATTATATTTAGCCTTTGAATATGAAAATAAAAAACAAGAAGAAAAAGAATTACTTAGAGAAGAACGTGAAAGAGAAAAAGAAGAAAAAGCTCTGCAAAAAGAAATTGAAAAGAAACAATCTTCTATTAATAAAGATTTAGAACACTACAATAATATGTTGCAAGAATTAGAACAAAAACGTGATGTTGATATTACTGAATCTGAACTTAATTCATTAAATGAAGAAATTCAAACCATATTAAATAAAATAAAAGAAAAAGAAGATGAAAAAAATGATTTAGATTATAGAAATAAACATGCTTCCGCTGGTTATGTCTATATTATAAGTAACATTGGAGCCTTTGGGGAAGATGTTCTGAAAATCGGAGTTACTAGACGATTGGAACCTCTTGATAGAATCTCCGAACTTAGTAGTGCATCCGTTCCATTTAAGTTTGATATTCATGCACTTATTTTTAGTTATGATGCTTATTCTCTAGAAAATGAATTACACCAATACTTTGATAAATATAGAATTAATAAAGTAAATTATAGAAAAGAATTTTTTAAAGTTCCTATTAAGGAAGTTGAAACAAAATTAAAAGAATACGGACATTTAACTATAGATTTTATATCTACTCCTGATGCTGATGAATTTCGTCAATCACAAAATAAAAGCTGAATTTATTAAATTCAGCTTTTATTTTCTCAAAACTTTTGCATCTTCTTTATAAGCAATTCTATGATATTTTACTGCTGGATATCCTATAACTAAAGTTGTTACTACTTTGTTTTTTCCAGTTAATTCTAATGCTCTTTTTATTTTTTTATTCTTATTGGCTGCTACTGAAAATAATCCACTATATAAAACTCCCAAATCATATGATTCAGCCATAAATGCCATATTTTGAGCTGCAATTGCTCCATTTATTTTATTTGGAGATATTATAACTATTACAATTGGTGCTCCTTTAAAGAAAAATTTATCATCTATTTCCATTCTTTTTAGACTTTTTGAAAATGGTTTAAAAAATTTTATAATTTTTCTAAACATATTTACTGCATAAGATTCTAATTCATCTTTTTTATTATCAAGAATTACATATGAAACATCTTGATTGTTTCTAGCAGTAGGTGCATATATTCCTGCTTCAATTATATTTTCTATAATTTCATTTGAAATTTTTTCATCTTTAAAGTTTCTAATTGTTCTTCTAGTTTTAATTGCTTTCATTAAATCACTTGAATTTAATAAAAATTTATCTATATCTTCCACATCTTCACTATATCCCGTTATTTCAATTGCATCCTTAGGACATATTGCTTTACAATGACTACAAAAAAGACAAGAATCTGATATAATTTGCGCCTTTTTATCTTTAATTTCAATATTTGATACTGGACAGTCCTTTACACAAATTGAACAGCTTATACATAACTCTTTATTTATCATAATACTATGTTTCATAAATCATCAACTCCAAATTTAAGTAAAGTTTAAATACATTTATTACTATACCCTAAATAAATCTATAAAAAAAGAAGAGCATCTACTCTTCTAAATTATCTAAATAATATACTATCTGCATTAAATAAGAAATAAATTATAATAAAAAATAATGAATGGAATAAAACAAATAGTATGAAATTCTTTATCATTCCTTTTTCTTTAAAGTGAGATAATATCATTTTAATAAAACTAATAGGTTTTAACACATCCCAAGAATTAAATCTAATATATCTACCTAGGTATACTCCCACCGATATAAGTATATTTATAATAATTGCACTAACATAGAAAAACAATTTATCCTGTGCTCTAATTACATCAGGATCTAGGGCTATAATATAAGTATATTGAATTATATTAATATTTATAACTGTATTTAAAATCCCTGAAAGTGCAAAGGCCATAACAGAAACTATGTCGTACCAAAGTGGAACTTCAACTTCATCTTGACTTCTATGAGTTAAGTTTAACTCCGTGATTAAATAACTTGAATTTGGTAAAACCAATAGCCACAACATAAAGCCTACTATTAAAACTATTACCGAGATAATATCTAAAAATATATTACCTCTCATTCCAAAGATTGCTCTAAAAGCTAAAAATGTTGATAAATCCACTAACAAAATTATAGCTGGTAAAATAGATAGTTTAAAATTCCATATCATTGGTTTGAAAAGTTTTACATTAAAAAGTTTTGGTCTAAGTTTTATTGTTAAAAATGCAAATAAATTTAAAATAATAACCATAATTAACTTCAATATTAACACCTCCTATATCTAATTTTATCATATTTAAAATATCTTAATATATATACTTAAAAATAAACTTTAAGTATATATATTAATTTTCTAACACTATTTCTTTAAATAATTTACCTTCTAAAGTTTTTATTATAAATTTATTATTTTCTAAAATTCCATAGGTATTTGGATTGTTTTCTTTTGGTAATGTTATACTTCCAGGGTTTAAAAAATATATTCCATTTTTAAATTCTGCTCTTGGTATATGTGTATGTCCATATATAAATGCTGATTTTTCTTTTAATTCTATTAGTTTTTTTTCATTATATATATGTCCATGTGTTAAAAATAATCTTTTATTTTCTAATAATATATTTGAATATGTTGCCATAATTGGAAATTCCAATACCATTTCATCTACTTCACTATCACAATTTCCTCTCACTGCAATTATTTTATCTTTATATTTATTTAATTCTTTTATTACTTCTTTTGGATTATATTCCTTTGGCAAATCATTTCTTGCTCCATGATATAAAATATCTCCAAGTATAATTAGATAATCTCCCTTTTCTAAGTTAAATCTATCTATTGCTTTTCTTAAATAATATATTGAACCATGTATATCTGATATAAAAAATAATTTCATACTAATCACTCCTTTTATATTATTATACCAATTTTTCTAGTAAATAAAAAAAGACCTATTTCTAGGTCCTTTCTTAATTTAAATCTAAATATTCTATAATTGCTTTTGTTGTTTTTATCATTTCTTCTACTTCTAAATATTCTTCTGTTGTATGCACTTTTTGCATTCCAACTCCAATTATTATTGAGTTAAATCCTTCTCCTGCAAAAAAGTTTGCATCAGATCCGCCACCTATAACTTGTAGTTTTGCATCAACTCCAACTTTTTTATAGATTTCCACAAATTCTTTTGCAAATTTAAAATCATCCATTGTATCTAGTCTTGGATATTGTTTTTCACATTCTATTTCAAATGTTGCCTTATATTCTTTTGATACTTCTTCTGCAATTTTTTTATATTCATTTAACATATTTTCCACATTTTCATCTGAATGTGCTCTTACTTCTCCATAAGCTGTTGCTTTATCTGGTACTACATTTGTTGGGAAATCTGAAAATATTTGAGATATATTTGAAGTTGTAAGTTCATTTATTCTTCCTATATTCATTTTTGCAATTATTTCAGATAGTACTTTAATTGCATTTATTCCTTCTTCTGGTGCTAGTCCCGCATGTGCTTTTTTACCAGTTATATTAATTCTAAAATTTGTACAAGTCGGTGCTTTATAAGCAACATATTCCGCTTTTCCTGCATTATCTACGACTATTGTATTTTTTGCTGGAGTCATATTTTTATAAACTTCTTGCCAATTTATATTTCTTGCGCCTAACATTCCTTTTTCTTCTCCTGGTGTAAATACTGCAAATATATCTTGATGATTTTTTTTATTTTCTACTATATATTTTATTGAATATAATATAGCTGCAATTCCTGCTTTATCATCTCCACCAAGTGTTGTTGTTCCATCAGTTTTTATAATATTTCCTTCTTCAACAATTTTTAAATTTTCATTTGGTTCTACTACATCCATATGTGCTGAAAAAGTTACTCCTTCACCTTCTACATTTCCTTTTATCTTTGCAAATACTGTTGGTGAATTTCCTCCATATATTTCATAAGAATTATCTAGATATATTTCCGCTCCAAGTTTTTCTAAAAAATTCAATATATAATTAGCTACATTTTTTTCATTTCTTGTTGGTGAATATATACTTAATATATCTTTAAATATAGTCTTAAGTTCTTCTCTATTAAAATTTTCCATAATTCTCCTTAATTGTTTTTGTTAATTGTTTCTAGTTGTGTTTTTGCTACTGCTATTGTTGAGAATACTGAAACAAGAGTTATTAAAAATGACATATTTCCTGGTAAAAATCCTACTACTTTTGTCATTATAAAGGCAATTGTAATTGCAAATAATGCTGTTTTATAAGATTTTACTGCAAATTGTCCAAATATTCCTCCATAAAGTGCAGGAATTATAAGTGTAAGCATTCTTAATATTTCAGCTGGTAGGTTTGCTATTAATGTTTGACCTAAAAATGTTGCTGCTAGTACAAAAAATATTCCTACATAAACAGAAACTGCTATACCTATAGTTTCCATAAGTGAACCTTCATCTGTTCCTGATTTATATCCTGATGCTTCTATTGATGTTACTGCTGCTGGTATTCTCATATTTACAGCATTTCCTGATAGTGTTTCTATATAAAGTCCTGTTGTTCCTATAATTGGATAGTAACTTATTGGCTCACTAAAATAAAATGCACCAGATACTGATATTTGTGAGATAGCTCCTGATATGATTGCTGTTATTCCTGGATTAAAACCAAATATAAATGTCATTATAAATGGTGGTAAAAGTACGGCTATCATTCCAAGTATCATTGTTAATCTACCAATTTTTACTACATCGTCTACATATTTTTTATAAATATTCATATTCTGCCTCCTAAACTACTAATACTGCTACAATGGCTCCACCAAACATACTAAATGTTAGTGACCATTGTTTTAGCCAAGGTAGTTTTTTCTCTCCAAATTTTTGACAAAATATCATTATTATAAATCCTACAATACCTGATACTGTTACTGCTGGGCTAACTTTAACTTTTATTAAATTATCTACATTAAAATATGCAAATGCTCCAAGCATTGCCCCAACACTTACTGCTGGAAGTAGTGCTTTTCTTCCTCCTGTAAGTAAATTATTTACCTTATGCATCTTATGTCCAAATAAAAATACAAATATTAACCAACCCATTACTCCTAGAGCTGGTGTCCATAAAGCATTTGCAAATACTACTGGGTCCATATTTGTTGAAAGTTCTGATCCCAACGCCTTTGCTCCAAAGTTTGCTGCCATAGTTTCATAGTTTGTACCACCAATTACACTCATTCTAAGAGCTGTAACAGGTCCTCCTAGTGTTACTATTAGTGCAAGTATACTTCCCACAACTCCCATTGCTGGTCCTATACTGCTAAGGGCACTTGTCTTGATTCCTTTTTTAATTTTGTCTTCATCCATACCAAGTTCTTTTGTACATCCTAAAGTTTTCTTTAAAATAATAGTTGTTTGAACTAATACTAAAATTATTCCTATAGCACATGCTAAATACATAAGTGGATGATTGGCATAATACATATGATCTTTCATATTTTCTCTTCTTTTATTTTTTACTATTTTAATACTTTTTTAAAATATTTGTTTAATAGAGTAGCACTAGAAATTTATATTGTCAACTAATTATCTGAAGTATACATTTAATATATACTTAGGAATAGAAAATTTTATTTAATAATATAAAAAAGACCTACTAAAATTAGATAGGTCTTTTTTTATATTTATTTTTCTATATTATGAAGAATGTCATCTTTTCCAAGAACCATTAAAACATCACCTTCAAATAATTTTTCCTTTGCTCCTGGTATTATTTCAATATCTCCATTCCTCTCTATTCCCAAAATAGTTGCTTTATATTTATATCTGAAATTTAATTCTTCAATTGATTTACCAATCCACTTATCAAGAACTTTTATTTCTATAATAGAATATTCTGGAGAAAGTTGAATAAAATCTAAAATATTATTTGAATCTAAACTATGAGCTAATCTAAAACCCATATCTCTTTCTGGATATATTAATTTATCAGCACCGACTTTTTTAAGAATTTCTCCTTTTCTAAGACTCATTGCTTTTGCAACTATATAAGAAACTCCAGCTTCTTTACAAAGTATTGTCGCCATTATTGCTGCTTCTAAATTTGTTCCAATAGCTATAACTGCGTTGTCAAAATTTGAAAGCCCTAAGTCCTTTACCGCTTCTTCATCTAAAATATCACATTGAACAGATGTAGTTACTTCATCTGATATCCACTGTACTTTTTCAAAATCTGTATCAACTACTAAGACCTCATGTCCTAGGCTTGTAAGAGTAGTTGCTACAGTTGATCCAAATCTACCACAACCAAAAACTATTATTGATTTCATAGTTCCTCCTTATCCAACAATTATATTTCCTTCTGAATATTTTATATTTGAAATTTTCTTTTTTCTTAAAATTGCCACAGCTAATGTTGTAGGTCCAATTCTACCTAAAAACATTGTTAATGCTAATATTATTTTTGAAAGATTTGATAAATCTGCAGTTATTCCCCTTGTAATCCCAACTGTTGCAAAGGCAGATACTGTTTCAAATAAAACATCAATAAAATCAAATTGCTCTTTTTCTATGACTTGTACTCCAAATGCAACAAGTATAACAAGAAGCATACAAATAAATGTTATGGCTAATGCTTTTAATATAGTATAAACTGGAATTGTTTTTTTCAAAACTACTGCATCCTTTTCACCTTTTAATGTTGAAATAGTCGAGAATAATAAAACCCCAAAAGTTGTTGTTTTTATCCCACCAGCCGTTGATGCCGGAGAACCACCTATAAACATAAGTATTGTAAGTAAAAATATCGTTGCATCTCTAAGTGGAGCTGTAGGAATAGAGTTAAATCCTGCAGTTCTGACTATTGTTGATTGAAATGACGCTACTAACAATTTGTTTTTAAAAGACATATTTCCAATAGTATCTGGATTCCAATTTTCTATTAATAAAAATAATATAGTTCCTACTAAAAGTAATATTACTGTAGTTATTATTACAAGTTTAGTATGAAGATTGAAATTTTTCCAATGTCTTTTTTTATAAATATCTAGATAAACTGTAAAACCAAGTCCACCCATTATAACAAGAGACATAATAATTAAATTTAAAAATGTATCAAAATAATAAGACTCTAAACTATTTCCAAAAAGATCAAAACCAGCATTACAAAAGGCTGAAATCGAATGAAATAACGAATAGCTAATTCCCTTTCCAAATCCAAACATTGGTATGAATTTAAACGAAAGTAGTATTGCCCCTGTTAACTCTATTAAAAAACTTATTAAAACAACTGACTTTACAAGTCTAACAAGCCCTTTTAAAGAGTCATAATTTAATTGTTCTTTTATAAGAAGCCTTTGTTTAAGACCTATTTTTTTTCTAAGTAATATCGCTATCATTGTAAATATAACCATTGTTCCAAGACCACCAATCTGAATTAATGATATAATTACAATTTTACCAAAAGTTGACCAATACATAGCTGTATTTACAACTATAAGCCCTGTTACACAAGTTGCTGAAGTTGCTGTAAAAAACGCATTTATAAAACCTATTGACTCACCACTTTTACTTGCTAATGGCAAATTTAAAAGCAAAGTTCCTATTAAAATAATAGTTATAAAAGATATCCCTAAAAGCAATGGTGGATTTTCAATTAATTTTTCTAATTTACTTTTTTTCATAAAAACCTTTTCTTTCTTTTTACAAAAAAAAGCTCCTCAAGGGAACTTTTAATTACTTGCTTTTTGCAATTTCAACTAATTTTGCGAAACTTGCTGGATCGCTTATAGCCATTTCAGAAAGCATTTTTCTATTGATTTCAATATTAGATTTTTTAAGGCCGTTAATGAATGTTGAATAACTCATACCATTAAGTCTTGCTCCAGCATTAATTCTGGCAATCCAAAGTTTTCTGAATTCTCTTTTTCTTTGTTTTCTTCCGATGTAAGCATAATTTAAAGATTTCATTACAGCTTGGTTAGCTGGTCTGAATAATTTTGATTTAGCTCCAAAGTATCCTTTTGCTTGTTTTAATACTTTTTTATGTCTTTTTTTAGCATTTACTGCTCTTTTAACTCTAGCCATTTCTTTTTCTCCCCCTAACCTATGGAATCATGTGATCAATTCTGCTTTGATCTGATGGACTTACTAATCCTGATTTTCTTAATGATCTGATTCTTTTTGAGCTTTTCTTTCCAGTTAAATGACCTTTATAAGCTGAGAATCTTTTGATTTTACCTGTACCAGTTCTTTTGAATCTTTTTGCAGATCCTCTGTGAGTTTTCATTTTACCCATAGTAATCCTCCTATTTATTTATCCGTATTAGGTGATAAAAACATAACCATGCTTCTACCTTCCATTTTAGGTTTTTTGTCCACAACTCCATGCTCAGAAATTAAATTTACGAAATCTCCAAGAACTTCTCTACCGATTTCAGTATGTCCCATTTCTCTACCTCTGAAACGCACAGAAACCTTTACTCTGTCACCATTGTCCAAGAATTTAATTCCTTGGTTGGCTTTAGTGTTTAAATCATGGCTTTCTATATTTGGTGTAAGACGCAATTCTTTAACATTAATTACTTTTTGTTTTTTCTTTGCTTCTTTTTCCTTTTTCATCAGTTCATATCTGTATTTACCGTAATCAGTTATACGACATACAGGTGGTTTTGAATTTGGGGCAATGTTAACAAGGTCAAGTTTCTTATCAAATGCCATCTCTTGTGCACGTGTTTTTGGAACTACTCCTACTTGATTGCCTTCTTCATCTATCAATCTAACTTCTTTCTCTCTGATTCCTTCATTAATTTGAAGCTCTTTAATCTCTAAGCACCTCCGTAAAAATTAAAAAAAAGCGGGCAAAAAGCCCGCAAGAATTCAACATTTGTGTTATTCTTAATCAACCTTAGCGCCATAAGCCTAAGGTGAGAAGCGGACTTCTTCTTAAATACTGTATAAGTATACCCTATACATTCTATCTTGTCAACTATTTATTTTATTTTCTATAGTTGTAAATATTACATTTAGTAATACACCTACTATTGCACTAAGTGCTAATCCACTTAATGATGCAGTTTCAGTTAATCTTATTTGTAAGTTTAGTCCAAAGTTAGGTCCTAAACCAATTACTACTATTGTAACCATAACTATAATATTTTTCAAGTTAAAATCTATATGTGAACTACGAATATTTTTAACACCTACTATTGCTATCATTGAGAAAAGCATAAGTGATATCCCACCCATTACACATTGTGGTATTGTTTGTAAAAATCCTCCAACTTTTCCAACAGTTGATAGAACTATTGCAAGTACTGCTGTAATTCTTAAAATTGATGGATCATAATTTTTTGTTATTGCTAAAATTCCTGTATTTTCTCCATAAGTTGTATTTGCTGGTCCTCCTAGAAATCCTGCAACCATTGTTGCAAGTCCATCTCCTAAAAGAGTTCTATTTAATCCTGGATCTTTTAAGAAGTCTTCTCCTACTACTGCTGAATTTGTTGTTATGTCTCCAATATGTTCCATAAAAACTGCTAATATAACTGGAGCTATAATTAATATTGCTCCTATATCAAATTTGGGCGCAGAAAATTTTGGAATTGCCACTATACTTGCCTCTGTTATTGGGCTAAGGTCTACAATTCCTGCTTGAAGAGATATTAAGTATCCTATTGTTACTGATATTATAATTGATAATTGTTTTATAAATCCATGACCTTTTTGCGATGTTAATACTGCCATTATAAGTGTTATTGCTGCTATTATATAATTTTGTGATGCCATATTTAATGCAGTCGGTATCATATTTAGTCCTATTACTATTATCATTGGTCCAATAACTTGTGCTGGAAAATATTTTGTAATTTTACTAACGCCAATTTTATTTATTAATAAAGACATCAGGACATACAAAAAGCCTGCCACTATTATGCCACCTTGAGCATAGGACAAGCTATGATAATTTTCATATACAGTTTGAATTGCTGGTATAAATGCAAATGAAGAACCTAAAAACACTGGCACTTTTTTCTTTGTGCAAAGATGGAAAATTAATGTACCTACGCCTGCGCAAAACAATGTGGTACTTACGTCAAATCCAGTTAATAATGGAACTAATACTGTTGCACCAAACATTGCTATCATATGTTGAAGTGCTAAAAATATTTTTTTTGTAAATCCCATTTCTGGATACTGCTTACTACTTGTTGTCTTTTCCAAAATAATCACTCCTTCTTCCTAATCACTACTTACTTTTGGGTATTTTTTCTAATTATACGCGTATGTTTATGCACTGTCAAGGATAAGTTTACAATATTATAAAAAAAGAGACTAGATCTCCCCAGTCTCAAAATTTTATTTATTTTCATTTTCACTTAATACTGATATTACTTTAGAATATATTAAATCAATTGCAACTTTATTATATCCACCCTCTGGAATTATAATATCTGCATATCTTTTTGATGGCTCAACAAATTGCATATTTGCTGGTCTTACTGTAGACATATATTGTAATATAACAGATTCAAGGGAACGTCCTCTCTCTTTTATATCTCTTAATATTCTTCTAATTATTCTAACATCACTATCAGTATCTACAAATACTTTAATATCTAGTAAATCTCTTATTTGTTTTTCACTTAAAATTAAAATTCCTTCAAGAATAATAATTTCTCTTGGCTCTACAAATTTTGTTTCATCTTTTCTATTGTGAATTTCAAAATCATATATTGGTTTATCTATTCCCTCTCCATTTTTTAACTTTTCTAAATGCTCTATTAAAAGGTCATTGTCAAAGGCAAAAGGATGGTCATAGTTTGTTTTAACTCTTTGTTCATATGGAAGTGTGCTTTGTGATTTATAATAGCTATCTTGTTCTATAACAGCTACTTTATCATCATCAATCATTTCTACTAGCTCATTTGTTACAGTGCTTTTCCCTGAACCTGAGCCACCTGCTATTCCTATTATAATTGGTTTGGCCATACTACTCACTTCTTCTCCTAATCATATATCCTGGTTGGATTTTTTCATCAACTTTAATTTTAAATATTTGTAATGCACGATTTGCAACTTCAATTTCTTTATCATTTTTATCATACATCTCTGTAATAGTTTGATCTATTTGTCTTATTCCAGGTCCAAATATTTCAATTTCTTCACCTTTAAATATTCTATTTCTTTGTTCTACAGTTGCAATTTTTGTTTTTTCGTCGTAGTCAAGAACAAGACCTATAAAATCATATCCTCTTATATATGAATTTGTTTCATATACTTGTGAATCTTGATTTGCTTGTCCAAAATAAAATCCAGTTGTGAAATCCCTATGACTTACTTTTTTAACTTCTTCAAGTAAATAAGGATCAAATTCATAATTTTCAGGATCAGCATAATATGAATCTATTGCCATTCTATAAGTTCTAATTATAGTAGCAAGATAATATTCACTTTTTACTCTTCCTTCTATTTTAAGACTTGTAATTCCTGCTTCAATTAATTTGTGAACATCTTGAATCATACAAAGGTCCTTTGAGTTCATAATAAAAGTTCCTTCTTCATGTTCTTCTATTGGAAAATATTCACCTGGTCTTTTTTCTTCTACAAGATGATATTTATATCTACAAGCTTGAGAACAATCTCCCATATTTGCATCTCTACCAGTCATGTAATTTGAAAGTAAACATCTTCCTGAATAAGACATACACATAGCACCATGTGCAAAAGTTTCAATTTGAACTTCATTGTTTGTGTCTTCTATGATTCCTTTAATTTCTTCAAGTGAAAGTTCTCTTGCTAGTACTACTCTTTCAGCGCCCATTTTATCCCAGAATTTTACAGTAGATGAATTTGTAACAGAACCTTGTGTTGAAATATGAATATTCATTCTAGGTTCTGCTTCTTGAACTTTCATAATCATTCCTGGATCTGCAACTATAAGTGCATCTACTCCAATATTATAAAGTTCTCTAACATAATCTTCTACACCAACGATATCTTTATTATGAGGAATAATATTTAAAGTTACATGAACTTTTTTTCCCCTATCATGAGCGTATTTAACACCTTCTGCTATTTCTTCCATTGTAAAGTTTTTAGACGCTTTTCTAAGTCCAAAACTTTCTCCACCTAAATAAACAGCATCTGCACCATAATTAATTGCTGTTTTTAGTTTATTTAAATCACCTGCTGGTGCAAGTAATTCAACTTTATTCATCTTCTTTCCTCCCAATTAACAAAACTCCATCTCCAATGGGAACTATTGAAGACATATAGTCCTGATTTTCTTCAATATCTTTTAAAAACTTTCTAAGTCTTTTTACAATTGTTATTTTTCTTCTTTCAACTAATTCTTGATTAGCAATCATACCTTTAAATAGTACATTATCACATATAATAATACCATCTTTTGCTAAATTTTTAAGCACTAGATTGAAATATTTTTCATATTGCCCCTTTGCTGCATCTATAAAAATCATATCAAATTTTCCTTCAACACTTTGAACAACTTCTGCTGCGTCTCCATGAAGAACTTCAATTTTATCTGAAAATCCATAATCTTCAATATTTTTTCGTGAAATCTCAACCATATCTTCACGAATTTCAATTGTTTTTATTTTTTCAATTGATGGTGATGTCTCTGTAAAAACAATAGAAGAATATCCTATTGCAGTTCCAAGTTCTAGAATTTTTTTTGGTTTTCTCATATATATTAAAAACTTTAAAAATTCTTCTGTTTCTTCTTCAACAATTGGAACATGATTTTCTTTTGCATATTGTCTCATTTCCTTTAATTGACCTTTTTTTTCTGGAACAAGACCTCTTATATAATCTTCTATATATTCATAATTTATATTTGTCATAATACCCTCTTAAATTCATAAAAAGGGAATCTAATAGATTCCCTTTTATTATATTTCCATTATAATTGGAAGAATCATAGGATTTCTCTTTGTTTGAGTAAATAAGAATCCTTTTAAATCTTCTCTTATATTTGTTTTAAGTGTTGACCAATCAGTAATAGTTTTTCTATCACATTTGTCTAAAGTACCTTTTACTACTTTTCTTGCATCTTCCATTAAATCTCCAGATTCTCTTACATATACAAATCCTCTAGAAATAATATCTGGTCCTGATACAACTTTACCTTCTGATTTTGATATAGTTACTACTACAACTATAAGTCCATCTTCTGATAAGTGCTTTCTATCTCTTAAAACAATATTTCCTACATCTCCTATACCAAGTCCATCTACAAGAATATTTCCTGATGGAACATCTCCTACAAACTTAGCATTTTTTTGAGATATTTCTAGACAATTACCATTTTTCATTATAAAAATGTTTTCTTCTTTTACTCCAACTGCTTTTGCAATTTCAGAGTGTTTCATTAAATGTCTAACTTCACCATGCACTGGTATGAAATATTTTGGATTAACAAGACTAAGCATTAATTTTAACTCTTCTTGGCAAGCATGTCCTGATACATGAATTTCTGAAAGAGTTTCATATATAACATCAGCACCTGATTCTAAAAGTTTATTAGTTACTTTAGATACTGCATTTTCATTTCCTGGAATTGGAGTAGCTGATAATATAACTACATCATTTGGAGTTAATTTTATCTTTCTATGTTCTCCAAAAGCAATTCTAGTTAGAGCACTCATTGGCTCTCCTTGTGATCCCGTTGTTATTAAAACAAGTTGAGAATCATCATATCTATGCATATCTTTTATATCTATTAATGTTCCTTTTTTAACTTTTAAATATCCAAGTCTTTGAGCAGTTTCCATTACATTTAGCATTGATCTTCCTGATAGAACAACTTTTCTATCATAGTTCTCTGCTGAATTTATAATTTGTTGTATTCTATGCACATTTGAAGCAAATGTTGCAATTATAATTCTATTATTTTGTTGTTGAGAAAAAATTCTGTTGAAAGTTTCTCCAACTTTACTTTCACTCATTGTATATCCTGCTCTTAGTACATTTGTAGATTCTCCCATCATAGCAAGAACTCCACGTTTACCAATTTCAGCAATTCTGTGTAAATCAATCGCATCACCTGATATTGGTGTAAAGTCAACTTTAAAGTCTCCAGTATGGAATACTGTTCCAAGAGGAGTTTTAATAGCAAGAGCACATGCATCAGGTATAGAGTGATTTACTCTAATCCATTCACATTCCATTTTTCCAAGTTTAACTTTATCTCCAGCTCGAACAACATTTAAGTCTACTTTTCCTAAATTATGTTCTTTTAATTTATTTTCTAATAATCCTATTGTTAATGGAGTACCATAAATAGGCATTTTTATTTTTTTCAAAATATATGGTATTGCTCCAATATGGTCTTCGTGACCATGAGTTAGAACAAGTCCTTTTATTTTTTCTTTATTTTTAACTAAATAACTTACATCTGGAATTACAATATCTATTCCAAGCATTTCATCTTCTGGAAATGTCATTCCGCAATCAATCATTATTATTTCATCCCTGTATTCAACTAAAGTTAGGTTCTTACCAACTTCATGTAGACCTCCCAGGGGGATAATCTTAACTTTATTAGTGTTTCTCATTTATTTTAATCTCTCCCTTATCATTTTGTGTAACATTCTTTACAATAACCGTAGAATTTTAAGTTGTGGTCTACTATTTTGAAACTCTCTTCCGATTCTATTTCATCTTCTAGGCTATCTAGTAAATCAAGTTTTACCTCAATTACTTTTCCACAATCAAGACAGATTAAATGATGATGTCTATGTTCTGAACTGCTAGATTTTATTTCATATCTTGCAACTCCATCATCAAAACTTATTTTATATAAAACATTTAATTCTTCGAAAAGTTGTAATGTTCTGTAAACAGTAGCTATTCCTATATCTGGATTTACTCTAGATACATACTCAAATACTTCCTCAGTTGATAAATGACTATCTTCGTGCTCTAAGAATATGTTATAAATTTCTGAACGCTGATTTGTAAATTTGTAACCTTTATCTTTCAAAGCTTTTTTTACATAATCGCTATTTAAATCCATAATCACACCTCATAACTATTGCAAGTTTGATTTCATTAATTCTTCGTAAACTTCTTGAGCTTCTTTTAGCTCATCATCATCGATGCCAGCAAGAACTTCTTGTCCTTCTTCATCTAATTGAATTTTTAATATATAAATATATGGTTCTATTTCATCTGCAGGAAGTAAAGCGACATAGTCGTCTTCATCAATAGAAAATTTAGCTTTAACTATAAATTCTATTGGATTTCCTAATTCATCATAAAAAAGATGTCTTTCCAATTTCTCACTCCTTACTTACTGTCTAAATACATTTGTAAAATATATGTTGCTGCAATTTTATCAACATATTTTTTTCTATTTTCTCGTCTTACATCAGCTTCAATTAATATTCTCTGCGCAGACATTGTACTCATTCGTTCATCAACATAAATAATTTCTACCCCATATTTATTATGAAGTTTTGTTGCAAATTTCATAACTTTTTCACTTTGAGGTCCAACTGTATTATTCATATTCTTAGGAAGTCCTACTACTACTTTAGTAATATTTTCTCTCTCAATTATTTCATGTATTTCTTCATATGTTTGTTTATTTGATTCTCTTTTTATTGTTTTTACACCTTGGGCAGTAAATCCTAAAGCATCACTTATAGCAACGCCAATCCATTTATCCCCAACGTCTAAACCAAGTATTTTTTCCATTTAACCACAACCTAAAATTCCCGGTACATATCTAATATGTAGGCTACAATAAATGTAGCTCTGAATATGGAAATGATGAGATAGATAAGTCCCATCTCATCATTTTCATCAATTCCCTAAATAGGATTTTAATAATTCTCCTAATAGTTCATCACGTTCTATCTCTTGTATTATGGATCTTGCATTTTTATGACTTGTAATATAAGTCGGATCTCCTGACAAAATATACCCAATTATCTGATCAGTTGGATTATATCCTTTGTCTTCTAAGGCTTGGTATACAACTTCCAATACTTTTTTATATTTTTCTTTATCAAGAGAAATTTTTTCAAAAATTTGTGTTTCGTAATTTTTATTTTCCATAATATCACTCCTTAATAATTATAACATAAATTCAGATAATTGATAATATTTTTTATTTAAGCATAACTTTTAAATGGTCTAATGCTTCCCCTATTTTACTTATATCTTTAGCTCCTGCAGTAGCCATATCAGGTCTACCACCACCGCCACCACCAGCAATTTTTGCAACTTCTTTTACAATATTACCAGCAGAAATCTTTTCTTTTACAAGATCTTTTGAAACAGCTGCAACAAAGTTAGCTTTATCTCCAGTAACAGTTGATAATAAAACAACTATACTTCCAGCTTTTTCTCTTATCTCATCTGCAATATCTCTTAAAGTATTTACATCTGCACCTTCAAATGAGTAAGTTACGTATTTAATACCATTAACTTCTTCTACATGTTCAAGTATTGATGAAACTTCATCTTTAGCATTTTGCAGTTTAAGTTTTTCAATTTCTTTTTCTTGTTTATTAACATCGTCTACTAAAACTTTAATTTTACTTAATAGTTCTACTCTATTAGATTTAATAAGTTTTGCAGCATTATTTCTTAAATCTTCTAATCCATTTAAATATTCGTAAACTGAAGGTCCTGTTATAG
Source organism: uncultured Peptoniphilaceae bacterium (assembly GCA_946403255.1). Taxonomy (GTDB): domain Bacteria; phylum Bacillota; class Clostridia; order Tissierellales; family Peptoniphilaceae; genus Anaerosphaera. Next base: position 21,388 of record CAMIZH010000001.1, read on the forward strand.
ATTCAATTCTTCTTATTCCTGAAGAAACTCCACCCTCTGAAAGAATTTTAAACATAGAAATTTCTGAAGTATTACTTACATGAGTTCCCCCACAAAGTTCTACTGAATAATCTCCCATTCTCACTACTCTTACTTCATCACCATATTTATCTTCAAATAAACCAACTGCTCCAAGTTTATGAGCATCTTGAGGATTTGTAATAATAGTTTCTACTGGAAGTGATGCAAAAATCATTTCATTTACTCTTTTTTCAATTTCTTTTAAATTTTCTTCAGAAACTGCTTCAAAATGAGTAAAGTCAAATCTCATTCTGTTTTCTAAAACTTCAGAACCAGCTTGATTTACATGACTTCCTAAAACTTCTTTTAATGCTTTGTGAAGTAAATGTGTTACTGAGTGATTTCTTCTAATATTATTTCTTCTTGCAATATTAATTTCAGCAAGAACATCATATTTTTCAACTTTTCCAGACATAACTTCAACAATGTGTAAGTGTAGTCCTTGAGATGTTTTTTTAGTATCAATAACATCCATCTCAAAGCTTTCTGAAGTTATTATACCCATATCTCCAGTTTGCCCACCAGATTCACCGTAAAAAGGAGTTTTATCTAAAATAATAATAGCTTTATCTCCAACATTTAATTCTTCTACTTCTTGAGAATCTTTTATTAATTTTAAAATCTTTGCATTTGATTTTTCTTCAGTATATCCAACAAATTCATTTGTTAAACCTTCATAAATTTCTTCATTAGATTTATTTGCCCAACCAATATTATCAGAATCATCTCTTGCAGATCTAGCACGTTCTCTTTGAAGTTCCATATTTTCTTCAAAACCAACTCTATCAATCTTTAATCCTTTTTCTTCTAATATTTCTTCTGTTAAGTCTATTGGGAATCCAAAAGTATCATATAATTTAAAGCTGTCTTCTCCTGATAATGTATCTTTTAATTCAGCTTTTAATTTTTGAATATAAGTATCTAATATATTCATTCCTTGTTCTATAGTTTCAAGGAATTTTTCTTCTTCTGCTTTTATAACAGCAACTATCTCATCTCTATTAGTATTAAGTTCTGGATAGAAATCTTCTCCCCAAGAATCAATAATAAGATTTGATAAATCAGATAAAAATCCTTCTTTAATTCCAAGAATTCTTCCATGTCTTGCTGCTCTTCTTATAAGCCTTCTAAGAACATATCCACGTCCTTCGTTTGAAGGTCTAACAGAATCTGAAATTAAAAATGTAATAGCTCTTATATGGTCCGCTATAACTCTTACAGATACATCTGTTTCAGCATCTGTATTATATTTATATCCTGAAACTTTTTCAATTTCATGAATTATATCTTGAATAGCATCTATTTCAAATATATTTTCTGTTCCTTGTAGTACTGTTGCAATTCTTTCAAGTCCCATTCCTGTATCAATATTTGGATGAGCTAATGGATGATAAATACCTTCTTCATCCTTATCAAATTGTGTAAACACAAGGTTCCATACTTCTATAAATCTATCGCATTCACAACCTGGTTTGCAATCTTTATGTCCACAACCGTACTTTTCTCCTCTATCTATATAGATTTCAGAACAAGGGCCTGATGGACCAACTTCAAGTTCCCAGAAGTTATCTTCTTTTCCAAGTCTTACAATTTTTTCTTTTTCAACACCAATATCTTCATTCCAAATTTGGAAAGCTTCATCATCTTCATGGTATACAGTAACCCATAAATCTTCTTTTGGAATTTCTAATACTTCTGTTAAAAACTCCCAAGCCCAAGGAATTACTTGATGTTTAAAATAATCACCAAAAGAAAAGTTTCCTAACATTTCAAAAAATGTAGCATGTCTATCAGTCTTTCCTACATTTTCTATATCTCCTGTACGAATACATTTTTGACAAGTTGTTACTCTTTTTGCTGGAGGAGTTGATTCACCTGTAAAATATTTTTTCATAGGCGCCATTCCTGCTCCAATTAACAACAATGATTTATCATTTTGTGGAATTAGAGAAAAACTTGGTAAAACTAAATGTTCTTTTTCTTTAAAAAAATTTAAAAATTCAGATCTTACTTCATGTAATTTAAGATTTTTCATTATTATACTCCTCTATCATTAAAAATCCTCCCATCAAAGGGAGGAAACTTTGTTATATAAAATTATAATTTGTGTGTTGAAATTTGTCAATTTACCTGCGATTTGAAATATTTGAATTTCGCTCATTATATTTCATTTTTGCAAAATCCAATAGGATAATTAATATAGATACTGCTGGAACAGCAAGCATCATTCCTAAAACTCCAAACATTCCTCCACCAATAATTATAGAAATTAAAATTACAATAGGATTAAGTCCTGTTTTATCTCCTAATAATTTTGGTGCTAGTACATTATTTTCTGCCCATTGTACTATTAGGAAAAGTATTGCAACCCACATTGCTTTTATTGGCGAATCCATAAAAGCAAAAAGTATAGCTGGCAAGAATCCCATAAATGGTCCAATATAAGGAATTATATCTGCAACAGTTGTTATCATACCAATAACAATTGCAAAATCAACTCCTAATACTAATAAATAAACCATTGTAGCGAATCCTACAAATAAAGCCATTAAAAGTCTACCTTTTACAAAGTCTAATAATGCTGTATTTATTCTTTCAGATAAATATAAAATATCATCTTTATGTTTACTTGGTAAATTTCTTTTAACAACATTTTTAAATTTATCTTTATCAACTGTAAAGTAAAATGAAAATATAATTACAAGTATAAATCTTAAAACTTTAGAAAATACTGTATACATTCCTGAAGCTACATTTTTAAGTCTTTTTAAAGCCTGTGCTTGAATTACATCAATAGAACTTTCTAAAGATTCCTGTAGCTTTTTAATTATATCTCCATTATTTTCACTTCCTGGGATATTAAAAGATTTACTCATTGAATCTGCAAAGTTAGAAAACTCTGTTCCAAATTTATCAACCATTCCAGGAATTTCTGCAAATAATTTACTAATTTCTTGAACTGTTTTTGGAACTACTATAACAAGTAATATTCCAAGTATTATAAAAATACTAAAATAAACAATTAATACACCATATTGTCTTTTTATATTTTTTTCTTCTAATTTATTCACCAATGGATTTATTGCAAAGGCAAGCATCATACCTACGAACAATGCCCAAACAGTATCTCCCACTATTGAATATTTTTTAAAAATAATTCCCAATATGTAAATGACAATTATTCCAAGAAAAACTTTTGTTACTCTTTTTAAATCAATTCCTATTCTCTTATTTTTTTCAATATGTCTATTACCTATATTTATAAGATAGTAAATCATTAAAAAAAGTAACACTACAGACAGTGTAGCTGCCGCTACTATAATAAACTTTGGTGTAATATTTCTAATTTCTGGAGAAATAACTCCTATAAAATTCAAATTATCACCTCGCTATTTTCTAAGGTTACCTACAATTCTTTTAATTTCCGTAGAAACCTTATCAACTTCTTCCATTGTGTTTTCATTATTTAATGTAAGTCTTAAACAATTTCTTGAGAGTTCTTCTCCCTTCCCCATAGAAAGAAGTACATGAGATGGCTCTAAACTTCCTGCTGTACAAGCACTTGCACTTGATGCACAAATACCTTCCATATCAAGAAACATTAAAAGCTCTGATGCTTTTATACCATCTATAGATATATTTACATTTCCTGCTAATCTATTTTCAACAGGTCCATTTAAATATACCCCATTTATCTGTAAAAGATTTTCTATTAATCTTTCTTTTAATTTATTTACATATATATTTTTCTCTTGAATATTTTTTGTTGCATCTTCAAAAGCCATCCCCATAGCAACTATATATGCCGTATTTTCAGTTCCAGATCTCTTTTCTCTTTCTTGTGCTCCTCCATGAATTAATGGTGTTATTTTTATTCCTTCTTTTATATATAAAACACCAATTCCCTTTGGACCATTTATTTTATGACCTGAAAAACTCATTAAATCAACATCAAGTTCTAAAAGATTTATATCAACATTTCCAATTGCTTGAACTGCATCTGTATGAAAAATAACATTATGTTTTTTTGCAATTTTTCCAATTTCTTTAATTGGTTCTATTGTACCAACTTCATTGTTTGCAAACATAATAGATATTAATATTGTATCTTCTCTTATAGAATTTTCTAATTGTTCTAAGTTTATAAATCCATATTCATCTACATCTAAGTAAGTTACATCATATCCAAGTTCTTCTAAAAATTCTGTTGTATGAAGAACTGCGTGATGTTCTATTTTTGTAGTTATAATATGTTTCCCTTTTTCTTTATAACTATTTACAATTCCTTTTATAGCCCAATTATCAGATTCTGATCCACAAGATGTGAAAAATATTTCCTTTGGTTTTGCCTTTAATGACTTTGCTATTTTATTTCTGGAATTTTCAATTTTTTCTTTAGAACTTTGAGCTATAGAATATATACTAGATGGATTTCCATATTCTATTTCTAAAATCTTCATCATCTCATCTAGTATATTTTTTGATATTTTGGTTGTAGCTGCATTATCCATATATATTGTCATATTACACCCCTTACATATCAGATAAACTCATAGAATCTAAAAGCTTTTCCATCTTTATTTGAAGTTTATCTAAAATATTTCTTGTAGCACAAGCATCTCCATTTCGACATTCAGGCTTATTGTTCATACTTGAACAAGATAGAGCCATATCGCCTTCTAATGCATTTAAAATCTGTCCTATTTTAATTTCATCAGGATTTCTTGCAAGTTCATATCCACCACCTGCTCCTCTTATGCTATTTACTAAATTATTTTTTTTAAGAAGTGTAAATAATTGTTCCAAATATGCTTCTGATAGACCTTCAATTCTTGCTATATCACTTATGGCCATTGGACCTTGTCCGTAATTAAGTTTTAGTCTATACATAGCCATCAAACCATATCTTCCCTTTGTCGATAACTTCATAAATCTCACCTTTTCAAATTAATGAAGAGTAAAACTACCTTCTCTTTCATCTTTTTCAATTATATTCTTTAAAGTATACCAAGGTAATACTGCACATTTTACACGAGCTGGTAAATTTTGAATATTTTCAAAAACTACTGCATCACCTAAATCTTCAAGTTCATTTTCATCCGCTACTTCGCCTTTTACCATTGCAATAAATTTATTGCAAAGAAGAAGTGCTTCATCTAATGTAAGTTCTTTAACTGTATCAATCATTATAGATGTAGATGCTTGAGATATAGCACAACCTTGTCCTGTATAACTCATATCTTCTATTTTATTATCCGCAACACGTAGTTGAAGTGTTATTTCATCTCCACAACTTGGATTATGTCCTAGTTCTTCGTGAGTTGGATTTTCAAGTTCACGTCTATTTCTTTTATTTCTGCTTTGTTCAAGTATTAACTCTGTATATATATCATTAAGATTCAATTCCCATTAGCCTCCTTACATCTTCAAGATGCTCAATAAAATAATCTATTTCTTCAAATGTATTATAAAAAGCAAATGAAGCTCTACAAGAAAAATTAATTCCTAAATTTCTGTGTAGTGGTTGTGCACAATGATGTCCACTTCTTATAGCAATTCCATAATTATCTAAAATTGATGCAACATCATGAGGATGTGCGTCTTTAAAGTTAAATGCTAAAACTGGACTTCTATGAGTATCTTTTGTTGTATATATATCTATATATGAAAGTTTTTCCATTTTTTCATAAGCATAAGTTGTAAGAGCTGCTTCATATTCATATATATTATCTATTCCAATTTCTTCTATATATTCTATTGCAACTGCAAGTGATTTTGCTCCACCAACATTTTGAGTTCCTGCTTCAAACCTTTGTGGTGAATTTAAATATGTTGATTTTTCTTCATAAACATATTCAATCATATCTCCACCATATAAAAATGGATCTATTGAATTTAATAATTCTTCTTTACCATACAATACACCAATTCCCATTGCAGAAAGCATCTTATGTCCTGAGAATACTAAAAAATCACAGTCAATATCTGCTACATCCACTTTATGATGTGGAGCAAATTGTGCTGCATCTACTACTGTTACTATTTCAGGATTTATTTTTTTTGCTTTTTTAATCATTTCTTTAACATTTGGCATAGTTCCAACTACATTTGATGCTGCAGTTATAGAAAATAATTTTGTATTTTTAGAAATTTTACTATTAAATTCTTCTTCTGTTATTTGTTTATTATCATCAAGATATAAATATTTAATCTTTGCACCAGTTTTCTTAGAAACGTATTGCCAAGTTACAAGATTTGAATGATGTTCCATAATTGAAATTAATATTTCATCATTTTCTGTTAAATTATTTAAAGCCCATGAATAAGCAATTAAATTTAAGGCTTCAGTTGCATTTCTTAAAAAAACTATTTCATTTGATGACGCATTTATAAAACTTGCAATTTTATCTCTTGAATTTTCATAAACCTCAGTTGACTTCATAGCTAAATAATGGGCCCCTCTGTGAGGGTTCCCATTTTCATAACTATAATATTCATCTAAGGATTCTATCACTCTATTTGGCTTTTGTGATGTTGCTGCATTGTCAAAATAAATTAATTCTTTATCATTTAAGTTTAAATATTTAAAATCTTCTCTAATTTTTAAAACTTGATCCTTAGTTAACATTTTTTCACCTATCTTTAAAGTTTTACAGTTTTATGAACCATATCCCAAATTTCTTCTTCTTTTTCTTCATTCTTAAGTTTATCTATTGCACTTGAGAATTTAGATTCAATAATAAGCGCTGCTGCTTGCTCTTCAGAAAAACCTCTACTCATAATATAAAATAGTTGATCTAAATCAAGTTTTCCTGCACTTGCTGCATGATTTCCTTCAACATCATCTTCATGACAAAGTAGTAATGGAACAGAAATTGCAGTTACAGAATCATCAAGTAGAATAGTATATTCTTCTTCAGATCCCTTTGAAGAACTTGAGCCTTTTTTGAAATCTAAGTTTGATTTAAAGTTTTTATATGCTTTATCTTTTAAAGCTCCATTTACCATAACATCTGAATAAGATTCTTTTCCGTGATGGAAAATATTATAAATCATATTTAATTCATGGTCATTATATCCAAAGTAAACTGAATCAACTTCAAGATTTGAATGTTGTCCTACTAAATCAGCTTGGAAATTCATATATAATTTTGAAGATCCTAGTTCATATTGGTGAACTCTAACTTTTGCATTGTCCTTTGCATAAATTGCAATTGATTCTAAAGCAGTTGTAAATTCATCATCTCTTTGAATTACAAAAAGATCAACTTCTGCATTTTCACATGCTAAAATTCTAATTAAAGAACTTCTAAGTTTTTCAGAATTTCCCTTACCTGTATAATCAAGTATAAGTCTCATTTTTGAATTTTTATGAGCTACTAAATCATGATTGTCAAATAATTGATTGTCTTCATCATTTAATACAATTTCTGTAATATTAAAATCTTTATATTCTTTTTCTTTTGTTTCATAATATCTATATAAGTTTTCAAAGTCTTTGTTATATTCAACAACTTCCTTTGATACACCATAATCCACTTTATTAAATTCTGAAATCTCTCTTTTTACATCAGATTCCATTGAAAAATCTTTCTTTTGAATTTCTGGTATATACACTTCTGTGTCATTTACCTTTAGAAAACTAAATGTTTTAAAGGTTAGGCTGTTTCCTAATATTTTATTCATCATCTTACCTCCTAACCAATTGAGCCTTCAAGTTCTAGTCCAATTAAGTTGTTCATCTCTACTGCATACTCTAATGGAAGCTCTTTAGCAATTGGTTCAGCAAATCCACGAACTACCATTGCTTTTGCTTCTTCTTCTGGAATACCACGAGTCATTAGATAGAAAATTACCTTATCAGAAATTCTACCAATTTTTGCTTCATGTCCTAAATCAACATGTTTGTTTCTAATGTCAATTACTGGAATAGTATCTGATCTTGATTCGTTATCAAGCATTAATGATTCACAACTTACTGTGTTTTTACAGTCGTATGCTCCTGGTGCAACTTTTACAAGCCCTCTATATACAGCAACTCCGCCACCCTTTGAAATAGATTTAGAATTTACTGTTGATTTTGTATGAGGCGCTGCGTGAATTGTTTTTGCCCCTGTATCAATATTTTGTCCAGGTCCTGCAAAAGAAATTCCTGTATATTCACTTTGAGCATATTCTCCAACTAATACTGATGCTGGATATAACATAGATACTTTTGATCCAAATGATCCAGAAACCCATTCAATCTTACCGTGTTTTTGAACAGTTGCTCTTTTAGTATTTAAGTTATACATATTTCTTGACCAGTTTTCAATTGTAGAATATCTAAGAGTTGAATTTTCTCCAACAAAAAGTTCTACTCCACCTGCGTGAAGATTTATTACATTGTATTTTGGTGCTGAACATCCTTCTATAAAGTGACAATATGCATTATCCTCTACAACTATAAGTGTATGTTCAAATTGTCCTGCTCCTGGTGCATTTAATCTAAAGTATGATTGAAGTGGAACATCAACCTTTACACCCTCTGGTACATATACAAAACTTCCACCACTCCATACTGCATAGTGAAGAGCTGCGTATTTGTGAAGATTTGGAGTTATACATTTCCCAAAATATTTTTTAACAATTTCTGGATATTCTTTAACACCAGTTTCAAAGTCAGTATAAACAACACCTTGATCTAGTAAATATTTTTGAATATTGTGATATACAACTTCACTATCATATTGAGCTCCAACTCCTGAAAGCATTGCATTTTTTTCAGCTTCTGGAATTCCAAGTCTATCAAAAGTTTCAGCAATTTCATCTGGAACATTTTTCCAGTCATCAGTTAAATCTGCATCAGGTCTTATATAAGTTGTAATTTCATCCATATTTACAGCTGAAATATCTGGACCCCATACAGGATTTGATTTTTTATAATATATTTCAAGTGCTTTAAGTCTAAACTCAAGCATCCATTTAGGTTCATTTTTTTCTTCAGAAATGGCTCTTACTATATCTTCAGTAAGTCCTTCTTCAGTTTTTTTACGAAAGACAACTTTATCTTTAATATCGTAAATACCTCTGTCCATTTCTTCTATTTGAGTTTTTTTCTTTTCTTTTGGCAAATTACTTCACCTCTTCTCTAATCCAGTTAAATCCTTCTTCTTCAATTTTATCTATTAGTGAAGCGTCTCCTTCTTTTACAATGCGTCCGTCAATAATAACATGAACAACATCAGGAACAACACTTTTAATAAGTTCTCTATGGTGAGTGATAATTAAAACTGCATTTTTTTCACTAACAAATCTTTCGATTCCTTCAGATACAATTCTAGTAGCATCAACATCTAGTCCAGAATCAGTTTCATCAAGAATAGCAAGTTTTGGATTTAACATAGACATTTGTAAAATTTCATTTTTCTTTTTTTCTCCACCAGAAAAACCAATATTTAAATATCTTTCAGCATAAGAATGATCCATTTTTAGTTCATCCATTTCAGCTTGTAATTCTTTTCTAAATTTTAAAATAGGAACATTTTTATCTTCAACAGAAGATTTTGCAGTTCTTATAAAGTTTTCAACAGAAATACCAGAAACTTCTTCAGGAGTTTGGAAACTCATAAAAAGTCCTTTTTTTGCTCTTTTATCAGTAGTTAAATCAAGAATTGATTCACCATCTAAAGATATATCTCCATTTGTAACTTTGTAAACTGGATTGTCCATAATTACATTTGCAAGAGTTGATTTACCTGAACCATTTGGTCCCATAATTACATGTACTTCTCCATAATTGATATTTAAGTTTATATTATGAAGTATCTCTCTTTCTTCTATTCCAGCAGAAAGATTTTCTATTTTCAATAGTTCTTTAGCCATAATTGCCTCCCATTTTTTTCATATATCATTTTAAAGTAGTTACCTACTTAGTAGTTTAATCATAGTGTTTTACTCCGAATTAAATTCATAGGAATCTACTACGAATTCAAATCTATTCCATTATAACATAATTTGTTATAATTGCACATAATTTTATAGTGAAAATCCACCTTTTTAGCTAATGTAAAAGTTTTTCTAAAGCATTATTCTTTTGACAAAAAAATGCACAGACTATATAATTTAATATAAATGAGGTGCTATAAACAATGCAAATAAATAATTACTTATATTTACTTTTATCATTAGTTTTTTTATTTTTTTCATATCAGTTTACTCTTATGGAAAATGCATTTCTATCATTGTCTCCTAGCAAAATAAAGTCTATGGAAGAAGATGAAGTTAATAATTTAGATTTAATAAAAAGAATTGTAACTAATAAAGATATGCTTTCAATTGCACTTGTTGGAGATTTTTTCTCTGATGCAATAACAAGTATACTATTATCTGTTTTTTTCTATAATTTATATGGAGTTATAGGACTTATAATATCTTGTATACTTTCTGTTATTTTAATTGTTGTCTTTGGAGAAACAATTCCTAAAACAATTGGTTCTTATGAATGTAAAAAATATGCTCAAAAAAAAGCAAAAACACTTTATAGAGTTTCTTTTATATTTAAACCACTTGCAAAAATAATAGAGTTATTATCTTCTATATTTTTAAGAATTTTTGGAGGTTCTGAAATAAGTAGAATTCCACTTATAACTGAAGATGATTTAATTGATGCAGTCTCGCTTGGAATTGAAGAAGGTATTTTAAATAAAGATGAATCTCTTATAATAGAAAATGTAATGGATTTTAGAAATTCCTATGCAAAAGATATTATGACTCCTAGAACAGATGTTGTAGCAATAGATGTTGATACTCCTTTTGAAGATATTCTTAAAATTGTAAATGAAGAGGCTTTTTCAAGAATGCCTGTTTATGAAGATGATCTTGATAATGTTCTTGGAATACTTCATGTAAAAGATTTAGTTTCAATACCTAGAGATGATTCACTAAGAAATCATTTAGATATGCTAAAAACTCCACTCTATACTTTTGAGTATAAATTAATAGGACAACTTTTTAATGAAATGCGATATAAAAAAATATCTGTTGCCATTGTATCTGATGAATACGGTGGAACAGAAGGAATGATAACTACAGAAGATTTAATTGAAAAAATCGTTGGAGCTATATCCGATGAATATGATGAAGATGATGATGAAGACATAATTAAAATTGCACCAAGAGAATATCTTATTGATGGTTCTATGAATCTTGATGCTTTAAATCAAATTCTACACCTTGATTTAAACTCTGATGAAACAGATTCAATTGCTGGATTTATAATAGAAAATATTGATAGATTTCCAGAAGAGAATGAAGATATTGTTATTGAAAATTTACATTTTCATATTGAACAAGCTTCTAAAAATAGAATAGCTAAGCTGATTTTGAAACTATAATCAAAATCAGCTTAGCTATTTTTAATCTACACTTATAACTTTTAAATTCGAATTTTTCCAACTTGCTCTTTCCCCAAGTTCTTCAACAACTTCTTTTAGACAGTCATCATCTTCATAACTTTCATCAATTGGAGCTACCCGAATATCACTACTATATGATATCTCTTTAACTTCTTTTCCTAAATCCATTAGAGTCATTACTCTATTTTTAAGACTACATATTTCATCTTCATTATCTACTCTTATATATGTATTACTTTTTGTTCTCCTATAAAAATATATTTTTTTATTATATTTTTTTTCATAATACTTCATATATGCTTCACAGGAAATTTTAAAAGAACCAAATGGATTCATCTCAAAAACTATTTTTTTCAAACTTTCCACCTCACCATAATAATATATTAAAAATATTATAACACTTTGAGGATAAAAAACATCATATAATTATATTATATATTAAAAAAAGCCCTCTTTATGAGGACCTTTTTACTTTATAGCTCTTAACATTGTTATTACTGCTTCTTCTCTAGTTACATTTTTCTTTGGATAAAAATTATTTTTCTTATCTAAATTTAATAAATTATTTCCAACTAGTAATTTAACAGATTCTACTGCATATGGAGATATATCTTTTTCATCTGCAATAGTTACTTTTTTATTTTGTAAATCTTTTGTATCTGAAATTAATCTAACTACACTTACAGACATATCTTGTTTTGTAAGTTCTGCCTTTGGAGAAAAAGTATCCTTACCTGTTCCATTCATTAATTTTAAACTATGAGCATTTGAAACATAAGGATTTTTAGTATCTTTAAATTCACTTTCTTCTATATGTGATTTTGCAATATTTCCTTTTTCTGCTGCTTTTACAATTAATTCTGCAAACTCTTCTCTATTAATATTTTTCTTCATATCTTTTTTTAACTCATCAGATATAAGACCTAACTTTTGAGCTTCTAACAATTCTTCTTCTGCCCAAGTACTAGAATTTTTATAAATTCCTACAGATCCCATAGTTACATAATTAGAAAAATCACTTTTTTGATCTTTTACAGAATATCTTGCCCTAATAGAATAATTATCAGGATTTTCATTTAAAATTTTTATAACTTCATCTTTTTTTAAATTTACACTTGTGTATCCCTTTACATTTACAAAGTTTTTTACTATAACTTTATTATTCTTACTAGTCCAATCTTTCTTTCCAGCCTTAACATCTAGCTCAATTTTTATATCTTCTGGATTTTTAATTTTGTTAATACTATCTGGATTTTTAAAAGTTATATTGTATGAACTATCTTTTTTCTCTATTGATAAATTACTTGGTTTTTCCTTTTCTAAAGTATTTGCTAATACGCCTACTGAATGCAATGAAAATAATAATGTCAATATTAATAAAATTTTCTTATTCATTTATTTCACCTCAGAAGCCATTGTAACAAAATTAAATATAAAAATCCACATTGTCATCTTTTTGTAATATATTTGTAATTTATTTTTTTGCAATAAAAAAACTTCCAATCGGAAGCTTTTCATTAATCCATTGCTACGACTTCTTTTCCATCATAGTAACCACAGCTTGGGCATACTCTATGTGGTAATTTAGTTTCATGACAATTAGGGCATTCTACTACAGTTGTTTTATTTAATCTATAAGAAGATGCTCTTCTTTTGTTCTTTCTTTGCTTTGAAGTTTTTCTCTTTGGTACTGCCATTGTTACACCTCCTCATTATTAAATAAATTAAGTAATTGTTCAAACCTAAGGTCTACATCAACTTTATTTCCACAATCACAAGGCTCTTCATTTAAGTTTTGGCCACATTGTGGACATAACCCCTCGCAATCATCTCCACACAATTGTTTTAGCGGTTTTGATGTAATTACTTGTGAAATTATTAAATCATCTAAGAATATATCATCCTCTGGTAAAGATATATACTCAATAGTTGCTTCGTCTTCTTTTTCGTTAATATCTTTAGCAAAATAAATTTTAAAACTAGAACTTACTTCACTGACCATTGGTACGAGACATCTATCACACTGTGTATTATACTTATATTTTATACACAAATCAAGTAGTAAATCTTCATCTAACTTAAAAATATTTCCTTCGTATTGAATAGGAAAAACTATATCAAAATTATCAATGTCATAACTACTCTTTTGGTCTTTTAATTCACCATTTATGCTCATTAATTGATCTGGGCTAGAAATAAATTCTTTAATTCTAACTATCATTTTATCACCTCGTTAAAAAACCAATACAAGTCATTATACAATGCTTTTATAAAATTGTCAAACCTATATAAACCAATATCACAGGCATATTAGCCTATGATATTGCTCTTTATATAATTTGTTATTTTACAAGTTTTAATGTATCTCTTGCTATCATAAGTTCTTCGTTTGTTGGAATAACCATGATTTTAACAGAAGAATCATCTGCAGAAATAACTCTTTCTTTTCCTCTGATATTGTTTCTTTCTTCATCTATTTTAAGTCCAAATACACTTAATTTATCAATGATGTGTTTTCTTGTGTCAATTGCATTTTCTCCAAGACCTGCAGTAAATACAATTGCATCAATATCTTCAATATTTTCATATCCAGTCATATAAGAAGCGATGAATTTTCTTGCTTGTAATTCAAAAACATCTAGAGCAAGTTTAGCTCTTTCATTTCCAGCTTTAGCTGCATCTTCAATATCTCTAAAGTCAGAACTTACTCCTGAAATTCCAAGTACTCCTGATTCTTTATTTAAAATATTAGAAACATCTTCAGATGTTAAGTTTTCTTTTTGCATTAAATAAGTTACGATAGCTGGATCGATTTCTCCACATCTAGTTCCCATTACAAGACCTTCAAGTGGTGTGAATCCCATAGTAGTATCTTTTGATTTACCATGTTTAACAGCTGTAATACTTGATCCATTTCCTAAATGACAAGTGATGATATTAACATCTTCAGGTTTTTTACCAGAAATTTCTGCATATCTATCAGTTAGATATTTATGAGAAGTTCCGTGGAATCCGTATCTTCTAACTTTATATTTTTCATAATATTCATAAGGAATAGCATAAACATAACGTTTAGGTGACATTGTTTGGTGGAAAGCTGTATCAAACACTGCAACTTGTTTTACTCCTGGAATAAGTTTTTCACAAGCTTCAATTCCCATAATATTTGGTGGGTTATGAAGTGGTGCAAGTTCAATATTATCTTCAATTCCTTTAAGAACTTTTGCGTCAATAACAGCACTATCAGCAAATTCTTCTCCGCCGTGAACAACTCTATGTCCAATTGCTCCAATTTCATCTAGAGAAGCAATAGCTCCGTATTCTTTGTCAATTAATGAGCTCATAACAAGAGATAAAGCGTCATTATGATCTGCCATAGCTTGTTCTATAACATGCTCTTCTTTACCTGTTGTTTCGTGTTTTATTCTTGATCCTTCGATTCCAATTCTTTCAACTAATCCTTTTGCTAGAACTTCTTCTCCATTCATATCTATAAGTTGATATTTAAGAGATGAAGAACCACAATTGATAACTAAAATATTCATATAGTCCTCCTACTTTCAAATTAATAAATTATATTATATCATAAATATAATATTATGAATGGTATATTAAGTCAATTTTATAAAAAAATTTTATGAGGTGCATATGAAAATATCAGGAATTATCGCAGAATATAATCCATTTCACAATGGTCATAAATATCAATTAGAGGAAGTTAGAAAAAATAGTGATATCATAATTGTTATAATGAGTTCATCCTTTACTCAAAGAGGTACACCTGCCATTTTAGACAAATTTACAAGATCTGAAATAGCAATAAAAAACGGGGCCAATTTAGTACTTGAGCTTCCTGTAATATATTCATCATCAAATGCTGAATACTTTTCAAAAGGAGCTATATTTATTTTAAATTCTTTGGGAATTATTGATAATTTATATTTTGGAAGTGAAAATAAATTAGAAGATATTACTTCTATAAATGAAAAAATAAAAGAAAATAAAGATATATTTGAAGAAAATTTAAAAATAAATCTTTCTCTTGGTCACTCTTATTTAGTTTCTAGAGAAAAATCTATGACTTTTTTAAATGAAGATGAGATAAATATATTAAAAAAACCAAATAATATCCTTGGTTTTGAATATATAAAAGCCTTAGAATATTTTAATTCAAATATAAAACCTCAAGCTATATTAAGAAAAGATGTAGACCATGGTTCTAGTATTACAACAAATAACTTTTCTTCTGCATCAAATATTCGAGATTTATATTATAATAAAAATTTTACTGACATAATTGACTTTCTTCCTAAAGAAAGTTTAGATGCTTTAAAAAATATTAATACAAATAATTTTAATAATTATTTTGATATTTTAAAGTTTTTAATTATTCAAAACAAAATAAACTATGAAAAATATTTTGATTATGAAAATGGTTTAGAAAACAGATTCTTAAAATTTATAGATTCTTATAATATAGATCATTTTATTGATAATATATCTACTAAAAGATATACAAAATCTAGAATCTCAAGGCTTCTTAATAATATACTCCTAGATATAGACTCAGACTTTATCAAAAGCTCTTTTAACAGTCCTTATGTCCGAGTTCTAGCTATGGACGATCTTGGTGCTAAAGCTCTTAAATCGTCTAATGTAAATATTATAAATAAGTTTTCAAAAACAAATAATATTACTGATCCAGTTCTAAAAAGAATTGCCGAGAAAGAAGTTTTTGCTACAAATTTATACAATCAATTTACTAATAAAATTGTAAATCAAGATTTTTTAAAAAGCCCTATATTTATAAAAAAAGAACTTAGAGATTAACCTCTAAGTTCTTGTCTATTTTCATTTAACATTTTTATTATTTCTGATAGATTAACTTGTGTGTTTTCTAAAAGTTCATCAGCATAATCTCTTGCACCTTCTCTAATTTGTAGAGATTCTGCATTTGCATTTGAAAGTATTTCATCTGCTCTTTGATTTGCTTTAATAACAAGCTCATCTTCATTTATATATTCTTCTGATTTAGCACGAGCATATTCAATCATTTTTTCTGATTCAGCTTTTGCATCTTCAATTATACTATCTCTTTTTTTAGTGATTTTAGAAGCTTCTTCAATTTGATTTGGAACTTCATTTCTTAAGTCGCTTAAAATTCCAAGTACGTCCGTTCTATCCACCATTACTTTTCCTGTTAGAGGAACTTGACTAGCTGTTTCAATTAGTTCTTCAAGTTCATCTACAAATTCCATAAAATTCATTAGATTACCTCCCAAAATATTTATCTTTCATTGCTTTTTGCACAATTTCTGGAACAAATAGAGACAAATCTCCATTGTATTTTGCTACTTCTTTTGCAAGTGATGAACTAACAAAAAGATTTTCCTTTGATGACATTAAAAACACTGTTTCAACGCTATAAGAATATTCTTTATTTGCCATTGCAAGTGGATTTTCCATTTCATAATCTGAAACAGTTCTTATTCCCCTTACAAAAGTTCTACACTTTTTTTTCTTTGCATAGTCTACACCAAGTCCTGTAAAACTATCTATTTCTATATTTTTTTCACCTTTTAAAGATTCTTCTAAAAGATAGATTCTTTCTTCTATTGTAAAAAGACCTTCCTTACTTGGATTATGTAATATTGCAACTATTACCTCTCCAAAAGTATCTCTTGCTCTTTTTATAATATCTAAATGCCCATAAGTTACTGGATCAAAACTACCTGTATATATAACTTTCATTATTTCTCCCAAATCCCAACTGATGTATTTCCATAATTTTTAAATTTGACATTTGAAAGATACTTAGAAAAA
The DNA here is from genome assembly GCA_946403255.1 of uncultured Peptoniphilaceae bacterium. GTDB lineage: Bacteria > Bacillota > Clostridia > Tissierellales > Peptoniphilaceae > Anaerosphaera. Next base: position 38,667 of record CAMIZH010000001.1, read on the forward strand.
TCAACTTTTAAATCCTTATCTTGTTCAATAATTAAATAACCATCATCTTCAAGCATATTGTTTTCAATTATTAATTTAACTGTATTTTCATATAATTTTTCATCACCAAAAGGTGGATCCATATATATAAAGTCAAATTTTTCGCCTATTAATTTACCAATAGCTGATTTACTATTCATTTTAAGTACTATTGAATTTTCTTCATAATGAGCCTTTTCTATATTTTCAGAAATAGCTTCTATTGCCGATCTACTATTATCAACGAAATAAGCTTTTTCTGCACCTCTTGATAAAAATTCTATACCTATTGAGCCTGTTCCAGAAAATAAATCTAATACTTTAGTACCATAAAAATTCTGTCCCATTAAATTAAATATATTTTCTTTAATTCTATCCTCTGTAGGTCTAGTATCTTGCCCTCTAGGTGATACTAATCTAAGCCCTTTTCTGTCGCCTGCTATAACTCTCATAGCTCCTCCAAATATCTTTTATTTTATCATAAACTTTTTACAATAACAACGTTTCTAATTAAGTATGGCGTATTCTATTTTAAAGTTCTTTATTATTGCATCCTTAAGTTCTAAATGCTCATTTTTAGATAAGTTTTCATCTTCATTTAATATATTTAAAGCCTCTTGTTGAGCATATTTTAATATATTAATATCTCTTGAAACATCTGCTAATTTAAAATCCATCATACCTGATTGTTTAGTACCAAATATATCTCCAGAACCTCTTAATTCTAAATCCTTATTTGCTATATAAAACCCATCAGTTGAATCGGTCATAACCTTCATTCTTTGCCAAGATATTTCAGATTTAGATTCATTATATAAAATACAATAACTTTGATGTTCCCCTCTACCAACTCTACCTCTTAATTGATGTAGCTGTGCTAGACCAAATCTCTCTGAATTGTAAATTAAAATTATTGATGCATTTGGAACATTTACCCCTACTTCAATTACTGTTGTTGAAACTATAATTTTCGTTTCATTTTTTTCAAATCTTTCCATAACTTCATTTTTTTCTTTTGCATTCATTTTTCCATGCAATAATTCAATTTGAAAATCTTTAAAATAATCTAATTTTAAATCCTTATGAACTTCTTCTGCAGAATTCAGATCAAAAACTTCACTTTCTTCAATAAGTGGACAAATAATATATGCCTGTCTACCTTTTTTAACTTCTTCCTGCACAAAACCAATTGCTCTATCAAGCATAGAATTATTTATAGCAATTGTATCAATTTGCTTTCTGTTTGGTGGCATAGTATCAATTGTTGAAATAGATAAATCTCCATATAATATTAAAGATAATGTTCTTGGTATTGGCGTTGCCGTCATAACTAATGTATGAGCTTTTTTTTCTTTAGTATTTAAACTTTCTCTTTGTCTTACACCAAATCTATGTTGCTCATCAGTTACATTTAAACCAAGATTTCTAAACTCTACATTTTCTTCAATTAGCGCATGAGTCCCTATTAAAATATCAATACTTCCATTTTTTATACCTTCAAGAATTCTTTCCTTATTCTTTTTTGTTGTACTTCCAACTAAAAGTTCTACTTTAACTCCAAGAGGTTCTAGCAAACTTCTAAAGCTTTCTAAATGCTGTCTTGCAAGTATTTCAGTTGGAGCCATAATAGTTGATTGGTAGCCATTTATATAGGAAAGATACATTGCTATTATTGCAACTATTGTTTTACCTGAACCAACATCTCCTTGAAGAAGTCTATTCATTCTAGTATCTGATGTCATATCTTTAAAAATTTCATCTAATACTTTATTTTGGCCATCTGTTAATTTAAAAGGTAACTCCTCAATAAATCTATAAATTTCTTTATTTATTTCTATTGGAACTCCTTTTGAAATTTTATCATCTTTTTTAAGTCTAAATATTGCAAGTTGAAAAATTAAAAACTCTTCAAAAACAAGTCTATTTCTAGCAAGTAAATAATGTTTTTTACTTTGTGGCCTGTGAATATTTCTTACAGCCTCATTTTTTTCCATTAATCTATATTTTTCAATTAAGTTTTGTGGCAGTGGCTCTTTATAATAATTATTATTTATAACTTGATTTGTAAGTTTTATAATTTCATTGTTTGTAATTCCTTTTTTAAGAGAATAAATAGGAAAAATAGTACCAACATTATTATTTTCAGTTTTCTTTTCAAATTGAGGATTAGTTATCTGCACTTGTCCTCTAAATTTAGTTACCTTACCACTAACTAAATATCTAGTATTTGCCTTTATATTATCTTTTATATATGGTGAATTAAAAAAAGACATGATTCCTTTACCAGATTCATCCTCTATTAAAAAAGTTGTTATATTTAAATTTTTTCTAATTCTTTTTACTTCTAAAAGACCTAAAACTAAGACATCAAAAGTAGCCTTTTCATTGTTTTCCGTGTTATATAACAATTTAAGATTACTTTGATCATCATAAGTTCTTGGATAATATTCTAATAAATCTCTTATCTTATAAATTTCCAAAGAATTATATTTTTTTAATCTTTTTGGCCCAACACCTTTTAAATATTGAATTGAGTCATCTATTGCAACCATTTTATCACCTTTTGAAAATGCCCCACATTCCTGTAGGGCATAATTTTTATTCTAAAGATATAACATAGTAGTAAATCGGTTGTCCACCATAAACTAAATCTATGTCTAAATCACTATATTTTTCTTCAAGTTTTCCTAAAATTGCATTTGAATCTTCTTCCTTAGTATCCTCTCCACAATAAAGAGTTACCATAGAAATATCTTCATTCATTAAAGAATCAATAAGTTCTATTGTTACTTCTGCAACTGTTTTTCCACAAGAAACTATATCCTTATCACTAAGTCCAATAATATCTCCTGTAGTAATTTTTTTACCTTTTATTTCAGTATCTCTTACTGCATATGTTACTTGTGCTGAAACTACATCTTCAGCTGCTGATAACATATGTTTTTTATTTTGTTCAGGAGTTGTATCTTCGTTAAATGCAAGAATTGAAGCTACTCCTTCTGGTACTGATTTTGTAGGTATTACTATTATATTTCTATCGCTAAGTTTTTGAGCTTGCTCAGCTGCAAGAATAATATTACTATTATTTGGAATAATAAATATATTTTCTCCACGTACTTTATCTACACCTTTAAGAAGGTCTTCAGTACTTGGATTCATAGTTTGCCCACCTTCGACAATATAATCTACTCCAAGTGAATTAAATACATCACTCATTCCACTTCCCATGGAAACTACTATAAAAGAATATTTTTTATCAATAGCAAATTCTTCTTCTTTTATTTCCTCTTCTTTAGCCGCTTCTACTTCTTCTTCATCAAATAAAATTTCTCTATGTTGGAATCTCATATTGTCAATTTTAATATCTTGTAGCGCTCCAAGTGCAACTGCATGCTCTAAGGCTTGTCCTGGATTGTTCGTATGAACATGAACTTTAATAAGTCCACTTCCTGCTCCACCTACTACTAAAAGACAATCTCCAAGAGGAGATAATTTTTCTTTAAATGCTTCTATATCTTCATATTCAGTATTTATAATAAATTCTGTACAATATCCATATTTAATACTTTCATCAGCTGGTCCAAAATCAATTTGTTTTTGAGCTTTTTTCTTTAATATTTCATCTTCTTCAACAAATCCTATTTCTTCACCAGTTAAAGCTTTATATGCTCCTTCTAGTATTAATACAAGTCCTTTTCCACCTGCATCAACAACACCAGCTTCTTTTAATACTTCTAATTTTTCTGGTGTTTTATCAAGAGATATATTCGCTTCTTTTATTACATCTTCAAAAAATAAAATTGCATCATCATATTTTTTAAAGTTTTTCATTGCAAAATCTGCTGTTTCTCTTCCAACTGTAAGAATAGTTCCTTCTGTTGGTTTCATCACTGCATTATAAGTTGTTTCAGATGCTTTTTTAAATGCATGTGCTAGTTGAGATATATTTGCCTCTTCTAGACCTTCTAACCCTTCAGAAAAACCTCTGAACAATTGAGATAATATAACCCCCGAATTTCCTCTTGCTCCCATTAATGAGCCTCTAGCAGCTGCCTTAGCAACTTCATTTAAGCTCTTATCATTTTCCACTTCATTAATAAGTTTCATTGATGATTTTGCAGTTAGAGACATATTCGTACCAGTATCACCATCTGGCACAGGAAATACGTTTAGGGCATTTACTTCATCTTTATTTTTAACTAGGTAATTTACTCCACCAATTAAGGCTTTTTTTAGTAAAATACCATCTAAAGTTGTTGTTTTCAAAGTACGTCCCTCCACTATTTTACTCTTATTCCTTCAACTGAGACTTCAATATTGTTTACAGGTAACCCTGTTAAATTTTCAATATTAAACTTAACTCTGTCTATTATATTTTGTCCAACAGTAGAAATTCTAACTCCATACTCTAAAATAACATGAAGTTCTATATTAATTTCTCCATTTTCAGTGTTTACTTTAATTCCTTTAGATAAATTATCAAACTTTAAAAGTTCAAATATTCCATCTGCTGCATTTTTAGATGCCATTCCTACTATTCCATAGCTCTCCATTGCAGAAATACCTGCAATTATAGCAATTACATTATTATCAATTATTATATTCCCATTATCATTCATTATATTAGCTGGCATATAGAGCACCTCCTAATCAATAAATACCACTCTATTTTCTCTATTATATCATCAAAATCATCATCAGCAAATATTTATTGGTTTTTAAAAAAAGAATTTGCCAAATAATAGATATCTGTGGTAAAATGTATTCTGCTATTAATACTTAAGGAGGTGTCACAATGTCAAAAATATGTTCAGTATGCGGAAAACAAAAATCATTTGGTAATACAATTTCATTCTCACATAAAAGAGGAAACAGAAGCTGGTCTCCTAACATCAGAAGAGTTAGAGCTGTTGTAAATGGTGCTCCAAGAAGAATCAACGTATGTGCTAGATGCTTAAAATCTGGAAAAGTTGAAAGAGCTATCTAATTTAGAATTCAAAGTTTTTTAATATCTTGCAAAATATTAAAAAAAGGACTGATATATATCAGTCCTTTTCTTTATGCATATTTTTAATCATTTGATTTTATAATCAAAGCTTTTCCACTATGAATATTGATTTCAGCAAAAACATCTTTTATTTCATTACTTACTCCTCTAGCAGAGTATCTTTTTATATTTAAATGATCTGTTTCATATTCCATTCCATTAGTTGAATAAATAAGTTCATCACTTATTGAAATTAAAGATAAGTATTTATAATTATCTTTAAAAACTTTAAATATTTCCTCTGATTTAAAAATTATTTCATTGTTATTATCTATTAGTTTTCCAAATATATTATTATCATATAAATATTCTAATAATAGCATATTTGCAATAGTATGATCCATTCTAGTTCCCGTTGCAGATAAAATGCTTATTTCATTAAAACCCTTTTCTACTAAAATACTTACTGCAAGTTCTGTATCTGTTAGATTTTTTTTCTTTGGATATTCATGTACTAATATTTTTTTCTCTTTTACAAATCTTTTTCCCATATCATCTATTGAATCTAAATCTCCAACAAGTAAATCTGGTAATAAATTTGTATCTATAAAATTTTTAATTCCACCATCAGCACATATAATATAAGCATCTTTAGTTTCTCTAAATAAAATTTTCTTATCTATTTTTTCTCCACCAGAAACTAAAACCGCTTTCATATTCTCATCAATTCTTTAAACTTAATAATTTCATCCTTAGGACATTCCTTAGAAAATATTGCAGAACCTGCTACTAATATATCCGCTCCTGCATCTAATACTTCCTTTGCATTGTCTAGTTTAATTCCACCGTCAACTTCAATTTTACATCTAGGATTTCTTTCATTAATTATTTTTTTTGTTTCTTCGATTTTTCTAAGTGAAGATTCAATAAAACTTTGACCACCAAACCCTGGATTTACACTCATTATAAGAACAAGATTTAAATCTTCAATTGTATAATCTAAAACATCTAAACTCTCTCCTGGATTTATTGCAAGTCCAACATCTACACCATAACTTTTAATTAAATTTATAGTTCTATTTAAATGTTTTGTTGCTCCTGGATGAATTGTTATAATATCTGCTCCTGCTTTTACAAAGTCCTCGATATAATTTTCTGGATTTTCAATCATTAAATGCACATCAAAAGGTATGTCTGTTAGTTTTTTAAATTGTTTAACAATTCCTGGTCCAAAAGATATATTTGGTACATAATTTCCGTCCATAATATCTACATGAACAAAGTCTGCTTTCCCTTCGTCCATAGCTAAAAAATCATCTTTTATATTTGTAAAATCTGCTGATAATATTGATGGTGATATCATTAATATTTCCCCTTTTCTTTTAAGTCATTAAATATACTTACATAATTTTTATATCTTGTTTCTTCTACTTCTCCACTTTCTACTGCTTCTTTAACGGCGCAGTGTGGTTCATTTATGTGATTGCAGTTATTAAACCTACAATTACTCCTGAAATTCTTAAACTCTCTAAATTGCTCTTGTAATCTGTCTGAGTCTATACTTAAATCCATACTTGAAAAACCTGGAGTATCAAATAAATATGTATCATTTTCTCCAAATAAAAGTTCTACATGTCTTGTTGTATGTTTACCACGTCTAGTTTTTTCAGATATTCCACCTACTAAAACTTCTCTACCTAATATATAACTTGCAATAGTTGATTTTCCTGCTGCAGAAACTCCTGAAAGTGCAGTTGTTTTTCCTTCTACATGTTCTCTTAAACTCTCTAGAGATTTTTCATCTTTATTTGAAACCATAAATGTTTCAAATCCTGCATTTTTATATAAATACATAAGTTTTTTTGCTTCAGATTCATCTAAATCATATTTATTTATAACTATAAAAATATCTACTTTATTTTCATAAGCAATTATCATTCTATCTACTAAATTTAAGTTATACTTTGGATCTTTTATTGGAATAACTATTAATACCTGATCTACATTTGCAACTGAAGGTCTTATCAATATATTAGTTCTGGGATATACTTTTTCAATATATCCCAGTTTATCTTCTTCATATTTAAATTCAACAATATCCCCAACTACAGGTTTCGTATCTTTATGTCTAAAGTTTCCTCTAGCACGTGTTTCATATACTTTTCCATCAGAATATACATAGTAAAATCCGCCAGTTAATTTAACAATTTTACCTTCCATTTATACTCCTTATAAATTTTGACTTTGGATTAGGCTTCCATCCATATATATTTCAAATTTATCACCTTTTTTTCCTTCAACAGGAATTCTTATATCTCCATCGTCAGAAGTTTTATGATAGTCATAAAGTAAATAATCTTTTCCATTTGCAGTATATCTTTTAACTTGAATTCTATGTCTTTCTCCATCTTCTGGAACTCTAACATTAAAATTAGTTTTTGCATTTTCATTAGATTGATTGTTTGTATTTGAATCTTCTTCCTCTTTGTCATTTGTATCTTCAGTTTCTTTTCCTGAACTTACATAAAGAGTAATAGTTTCTTTTTTCTCAACTTTTCCCTTTGGAGAATAGTCAAATACTTCACCTTTTTCTACTTTATTACTTTCAGTTTCTTCAATTTTAACTTTATATCCTTGTTTTGTTAAAGTATCTCTTGCATCATCTTTTGAAAGACCAATTGTATTAGCAACTTCTTTTGCATTTTCATCTTCCCCTTGAGATACAATAATACTAATATTTTTATCTCTTATAACTTCACTTCCTACACTAGGCTCTTGTGAAATTATTTTTCCTTTTTCTACTTCATCTGAAAAACCAGTTTCAATATTTATTATTCTAAGTCCTAATTTTGAAACCATATTTTGAGCTTCTTCTAAAGTTTTTCCTTCAAGATTTGGTACTTTTATAGCATCAGGTAATACATTTACAACTATATTTACAGTTGTTCCTTCTTCTACTTCTTCTCCATCAACAGGACTTTGAGATAATACTTCTCTATTTTTATGATTTTCATCTTCTTCATTTCCAGATATATTCATCTCAAGTTTTTGTGCCTTTAATATTGCTCTAGCTTCATCTTCTGTTTTTCCTACAAGGCTTGGAACTACTATTTTCATAGCTTGTTCATTGTCTGTCTTATTTGAATTAAATAAAGCCTTTGGCCCTATAAAACCTATCATAACAATTAATAAAAATGCAGTTACCATACCTAGTATTACAGGTGTCATAGATTTTTTCTTTTTCTTCTTTTTTGGTTTTTCATCTTCTTCAAAATCATTATCATTTTGAGGTCTTCTTACAACTTTTTTTCCTCTTTGTGATACTGAAGCACCATTGTTTTTATTTGAACTTTCTTTAATTCTTTCATCTAATGGTATGGATTGCTTCATAGTTTGTGAATAATCAATATTTGATGTTCTACCAAGTTGAATGTTTTTTATATCTTTAATCAATTGATATACATCTTTATATCTTTCATCTGGATCTTTCATTGTCATCTTCAATACAATTGCATCAGCTGACTCCGAAATTCCTCTTGCACTGTCTGAAGGTCTTGGCATATTGCTTTGAACTTGCATAAGCGCAACTGATACTGGGTTTTCTGCGTCAAATGGAAGTTTTCCAGTTAACATTTCATAAAGAACTATTCCCAGTGAATATATATCAGATCTATTATCTACCTTTGCTCCCCTAGCTTGTTCAGGAGAAAAGTAATGAACTGATCCCATAATTGCATTTGTCGCTGTTACTGTTGAGTTATCAGCAACTCTTGCAATACCAAAATCTGTAACTTTAACTCTATCATCTTTTGTTACCATTATATTTTGAGCTTTTATATCTCTATGAACTATATTTTTTGAATGAGCTACTTTTAAAGCTTCTGCAATTTGTACACAGTAATTTAAAGCTCTTTTTTCATTTAAAGAACCTTCTTCATTTATAACTTCTTTTAAAGTTCGTCCATCAATATATTCCATAACAATATAGTGAATTTTATCTGATCCAAGGTCCTCTGAGCCTACATCATAAATACTCACTATATTTGGATGCGAAATACTTGCAGCTGCTAAAGATTCACGCTTAAATTTTCTAATAAAATTATTATCATCATTATATTCAGCTTTTAAAACTTTAATAGCTACAATTCTATCTAATTTTCTACAATGAGCTTTATATACATCGCCCATTCCACCTGTACCTATTTTTTCTAGAATCTCATATCTATTTCCTAATACTTTTCCTATCATAAGAACACCTACTCATTATCAATTAAAATTAATGTAATATTGTCAACGCCACCATTTTCTAGAGCTTCTTCAACTAATATTTCTTTGGCAATATCAATAGAGTTCTCATTTATAATTTCCATGATTCTATTAATCTCTACCATATTTGTAAGACCATCCGAGCAAAGTAAATACTTTACACCTTTTTTTATTTCTCTATATTCTACTTTTGTTTTTATATTCTCTGATGTCCCAAGTGCCTTTGTAAGTACATTTTTCTTTGGATGATTCTCAGCTTCTTCTTCCGTTATTTCACCTATATCTATCAAATAGTTTACAAAAGAATCGTCTTTTGTAAGTTGAATAAGAGTAGTATCTGTTATTTCATAAATTCTACTATCTCCTATATTTGCATATATTAGTTTTCCATTATATACATAAACTACAGAAAGAGTTGTACCCATTCCTCTATAATCCATATTTTCATTAGATAACTTAAATATTTCTTTGTTTGCAAGGTCTATTGCATTTAAAATTCCAAGTTCAACATCTTCTTCTGAATTTATTTCTATTTTATTAAAATATTTTGAAATAATAGAAGCCGCTAGTTTACTTGCAGTTTCTCCAGCTAAATGACCTCCCATACCATCTGCTAATATAAAAATCTCTTTATTTAAATCAGTTGGTATATAGTAGGAGTCCTCATTGTTAGATCTAACATTTCCAACATTAGTTGCTGCTACAAATTTCACTATTTACACCCCTTTTATACTTACGTCTAAGTTGACCACAAGATGCATCAATATCTGAACCTAATTCTCTTCTTATAGTAGCATTTAGACCAAGTTTTTCAAGATTTTTTTTGAAATTTTCAATTTGAAATTTTTCTGGTTTCTTTTCATCATATTCCTCAATTGGATTTAATGGAATTAAGTTTATATGTGAATTTAAACCTGATAGTATTCTTTTCAGTTCCAAAGCATTGCTTTCATTATCATTTTGACCATGAATCAATGTATACTCAAATGTTATTCTACTACTATTCTTTTCAGAATAATATTTACATGCAGAAATAACATCTTCAATTTTATATTTTCTATTTATAGGCATAATTTTGCCTCTACTAATATTATTAGTGTTATGAAGAGATATTGCAAGAGTTATAGGTAGATTTTCATCTGCTAATTGGATTATTTTATCAGCTATACCACAAGTTGAAATTGTCATATTTCTATAACTTGTATTATGACCCTTTTCATCATGAAGTAATCTTAAAAATTTCAAAACATTATCATAATTATCTAGTGGCTCTCCACTTCCCATTAAAATAACATTAGAAACTTTAATCCCATATTTTTTCTCAACTTCATAAACTTGTAAAAGCATTTCTGCAGGGGTTAGGTTTCTAACAAGCCCACCCTTTGTTGATGCACAAAATACACATCCCATTCTACAACCTACTTGTGTTGAAATACATTGAGAATATCCATGTTTATATTTCATTAAAACACCCTCAACTATATTTTCATCACCTAGTTCAAAAAGTAGTTTTTTTGTTTCATCGATTTTAGATGCGTATTCTTCTATAATTTTTACACTTGCTATTTCTTCATTTTTTTCTAATTCTTCTACTAATTTTTTAGGTAAATTTCCAGTACTAAAATCAGTCTTTTTTTGTGCGTGAAAAAAATTAAAAAGTTGTGAACCACGAAATGCCTTTTCATTATATTTTGGCATTAATTCTTTTAGTTCCTCTTCAGTTAAACTATTTAATTGCATTTAATCACCAATTTTCTTTAATTTAACAACAGTAAATCCATCTGTGTTATCTGTATTTGGAAATAATCTTGTTATTTCATTTCCATTATATTTTTCAATTTCAAAGTTTTTGTTTTTTTCTAAGAAGTTATCTATAACATCTTCATTTTCAAGTTTTGAAATGGTACATGTTGAATATACTAAAGATCCACCAACTTTTAAATACATTGATGCATTTCTTAGAATTTTCTTTTGAATTTCTTGTAATTCTACTAGATCTTCTTCTAATCTGTTCCATTTTATCTCAGGTTTTCTTCTATAAAGACCTAATCCTGAACATGGAGCATCTACTAATATATAGTCAAACTTATCTCTATATTCTAATCTAATACCTGTTGCATCAGATTTTTTTAAAGTTATATTTTTTACCCCTAGTCTTTTAATATTTTCTTTTACAAGTTTAATCTTGCTATCTGAAATATCAAAAGAAGAAATATTTCCTGTATTATTCATAATTGCACTCATATGAGTAGACTTTCCACCTGGTGCTGCACACATATCCATTACTACTGAATTTTCTTTTGGTGCAAGTATCTCTGAAACTAGTATAGATGCTTCATCTTGAACATAAAAATCTCCATTTAAGAAATCTTTAGTACCAAAAATATCAGTTGGATTTAAAACTACAAGACCATCTTTTGCCAGTTTACAATTTTCAACTTCATAATTTTGATTTATTAAACTTTTAATTAAATTTTCCTTTGAAGTTTTTAAAGTATTTACTCTTATAGTAAATGGTGGTCTTTCATTATTTGCTTTTGCAAGTTCTTCACAAAATTCATATGAGTATCTTTCACATATTTCATCTATAAAATATTTAGGGTGAGAGTATTTAATTTCTAAATATTCCCTTCCTTCTTTTTCTACTTTAATATCATCTTTATTTCTTGCTATATTTCTAAGCATTCCATTTACAAATCCACTTGAGCCTTGATTTCCATAAACCTTTGCAAGTTTAACACTTTCATCTATTATTGAATAATCTGGTATTCTATCTAAAAATAATAATTGATAAATTCCCATTTCTAAAATAGTTAAAATTGTTTTATGAATTTTTTTAAACCTTACTTTTGAATTTTTCTTAATAATATAATCAATATATGTTCTATTTTGAACTACTCCAGTAGTTATATTTGTAATTAAATTATAATCTCTTATATCTAAATTTGATTTTTTTAATATTTCTAATTCTTCGTTTAAAAAAGCACCTTTATAAAAGACATTGTCTATAATAAAAAGCGCCTTTGTTCTAGTATTTTTCATATTTTAGTCCCTTTTTTTGCTATTTCCAAATATTGCTAGTAATCTTAAAAGCTGTCCAATTGCCATAATTGTTGATGCTACATATGTTAATGCTGCTGCTGATAACACTTCTTTTGTACCTTTTAACTTTTCAGCTGGCATTATTCCGTCTCTAAGTTCATTTGCCGCTCTTCTACTTGCATCAAACTCAACTGGTAAAGTTACTATTTGAAATAATACTGCAATAGAAAATAACGCTATACCAACTTGAACAAAAAAATTAGAAAAAATCATACCCATAACTATAAAAATCATAGATAGATTTGAGCCAATATTTGCTGCTGGTACAAGTGCTGCTCTTATTTTTAATGGAGTGTACTCTGTTTGATCTTGAATTGCATGTCCAACTTCATGAGCCGCTATACTTAAAGATGCAATACTATCTCCATAATAAACATCGTGAGACAAATTCAAGGTTTTATTTGCTGGATTATAATGATCTGTTAACTTTCCATTTATAGGTATTATTCTAACATCATTTAAACTGTTTTTATCCATTATAAGTCTTGAAGCATCTGCACCTGTTAAATTTGTTCCACTTGAAATTCTACTATTTTTTGAATACGCAGAATTTATCTTTGCTTGTGCTATCATTGCTAAAATAAGTCCTGGTAAAATATAAATTAAATATG
>CAMIZH010000002.1 GCA_946403255.1 uncultured Peptoniphilaceae bacterium
CTTACAATTAGATTCTGAAAAAAAAGCTAACAAAGAAGAAGTAAAAGAAGAAACTAAGGAAGAAGTTAAAGAAGAAGTTAAAGAAGAAGTAAAAGCTGAAGAAACTGCAGCTGAAAATACAAAAGAAGCAAAATAAAAAAATAAAAATAAAAACTAGAGATATATCTCTAGTTTTTTCTTTACAAAAATATAATTGATAAGTAAAATAGGTTGGAGGTGATTTTGTGATTAATATTGTAGGGCTTGGAGCAACAGATAAATACGGACTTACATTGGAAGCTGTTGAAACTATAAAAAATGGCCATAAAAACTATATAAGAACAGAAAAACATGCATCAGTTGAATATTTTATAGAAAATAATATTAAATTTAGTACATTTGATTATTTATATGATGATTTAAATACTTTTGATGAAGTTTATAGTAGTATTGTGGAAGAATTATTAAAGCTTGAAAAAGAAGAAGGTATAATAAATTATTATGTTCCAGGAAATCCATTAATAGCAGAAAGTACTGTTGTTAAATTAATAAATTCAAAAATTAAATATAATATTGTTATGGGAATGAGTTTTATAGAGCCTGTACTTAGAGCGGTAAAAAGAGATCCATCAGAAGGATTTATATTACTTGATGGAGATAAATTTAATAAATATGACATAGATGTTCATTCAGATGTTTTAGTCACTCAAATATATAATGATAGAACGGCATCTAGTTTAAAATTAGATATATCAGAAATTTATGGTGATGAATATATGATATATTTAATAACAAATGCAGGTCTTGTTGATGAAGATGTATATTATATTCCAATTTATGAATTAGATAGAATTAATAATATAAATCATCAAAGTGCTGTTTATATTCCTAAGACAGAAAAAATAAATAATTTAAGTGATTTATTATTAGAAATAGATAAATCTTTAGATGAAAATATACTAGATATTGAAAATATTGAAAAATTTAATGATGATATTGAAAATAGTGATATTCTTTGCGAAGCATTGATTTATGCCATGATGTTGATAAAAATTTCGGATTATGAGGGAATCTTTACTTTTAATGAAATAATAGCCAAAACTTATAAAAAGATTGCAGAAAATAGCGATTTTATCAAAAATACTATGGAAAAATGAAAAGAGTTAGGGTATAATTGTGATAGTCTTCAAAAGAAAAACCGTTAATGGATGTTTTGAAAAGATTAAGAAGATTGTTTTTAATAATATTGAAGAATGTATTATTAAGATTATTTTTGTATGGGAAGATGTTAACGGTACTTTATAAAAATTGTAGTGGGTGTTAAACCTATAAAAGTTCAATTGAAATTTTAAAAGGACTAAGTTTAAAACTTAGTTCATTAAATTTATTTAAAAAACAGATTTAAATAGATTTAAAAATTTCGTTATGAGTACATTAGCCTCATAACATTTTTACATTATAGCGGTTTGACTAAATCAGGATAAAGTATTGATGAGGCGAAATAAAAAAAGAGATTAAGTTATTATAGGAGGATTTTAAATGAACAAATCAGAATTAGTAGCAAGTATAGCAGAAAAAAGTAATCTTACTAAAAAAGATGCTGAAATGGCTCTTAACGGATTCTTAGGATCAGTAGAAGAAGCTCTTGTAAATGGAGAAAAAGTACAACTTGTAGGTTTTGGGACTTTCGAAGTTAGAGAAAGAAAAGCAAGAGAAGGAAGAAACCCAAGAAATCCAGAAGAAGTAATTAAAATTCCAGCTTCAAAAGCTCCAGTATTTAGATCAGGAAAAGCTCTTAAAGAAGCAGTTAATAAGTAATATTTGGGAGCTAAATGCTCCCTTTTTTTATTTGGAGAAAAAAATATGAGAATAGATAAATTTTTAAAACTTTCTAGAGTGATTAAAAGAAGAAGTGTAGCAAAAGAAGCTTGTGATTCAGGTAGAGTAAAAATTAATGATAAAATAGCAAAAGCAAAAGATGAAGTACAAGTTTCTGATATAATAGAAATAACTTTTGGTAATAGAATTGAAAAAATAAAAGTACTAGAAGTTAAGGAAATAGTAGGAAAAGATGATGCAACTTATCTATATGAGATAGTTCAATAATTATCTTGCAAAAAATAATTTTAAATGTAATAATTAAATTGGAGGTTGTAAAATGAAGAAAAAAAGAACCTTTCAACCGATTTTAGTGTTTATAGCAATAGGATTTTTGTTATATGGAAGTTATGCTTTATGCACTTCTGTGTCACAAAAAAAATATAAACGAGCAGAAATTTCTGAAAATGATAAGGAAATTAATTTACTAAAAAAAGATGTAGAAAGATTAGAAGAGGAAATCAGCGAATCAGATACTACGCAATATATTGAAAAAGTTGCAAGAGAAGATTTTGGTATGGTAAAACCTCGTGAAATTATCTATGTAGATAAAGATAAGCGTTCTAATAATTCGAATCTCCAAGAGATAAGTGAATAGTATATAACAGGAGGATTTTATTTTTATGGCATTAGCTGTAGGTCAAGTAGTGGATGGAGTAGTTAGTAATCTAACTAAATTTGGAGCATTTGTCAATTTACCAGAGGACAAAAGTGGGTTAGTACATATATCAGAGTTATCTGATAGTTATGTAGAAAATGTAAGTGATTTTCTTAAAAAAGGTCAACAGGTAAAGGTAAAAATTCTGTCCCTTGATGATAGAGGAAAAATAGCTTTGTCAATGAAACAAGCCCAAAAGAAAAGTAGTAAACCAGCAGAGGTAGACTTTTCAAGAAAAAACAATGACGAAGATACATCTTTTGAAAATAGATTATCAAGATTTTTAAAAGATTCAAATGAAAAAATGGAAGCAGCAAGATCTAGACAAAATTCTAAAATGGGAACTTCTAGATCAAAAAATAGATCTTAGAGAGTAATCGGTCATCAATTGGATGACCTTTATTTTTTTAGAGGATTAATATGACTTATAAAAAATTTAAAGAAAATATTTCAAAGTTTAATATGTTAAATAGCAATGATAAAATTATTGCTGCCGTATCTGGTGGGGCTGATTCTATTTTTATGCTCTACAATCTTAAAAGTTTACAAGATGAGTATAATCTTAAAATTATAGTGGCTCATGTAAATCATGGAATACGAGAAACGGCAACAAGAGATGAGAAATTTGTAGAAGAATTATCAAAAAAATTAAGTTTAGAATATAAAGTGTTGCATATAAATATGGATGAGTATGCAAGAGAAAATAAAATTTCTAGTGAAGAAGCTGGTAGATTTTTAAGATATAAATTTTTTAGAGATTTATCTGGTAAAGATGGAAAAATATTTCTTGCTCACAATGAAGATGATCAAGCAGAAACTGTATTATTTAGAATAATAAGAGGAACTGGAATTGATGGACTTTGTGCAATGGATTATATTGATAAAGATCTTTATAGACCAATGTTAAGTATAAAAAGAAGTGAGATTGAGGAGTATATATCTTCTAGAAAAATTGAATTTGTTCAAGATGAAACTAATTTTCAAGATGTATATTCTAGAAATAAACTTAGATTAAATGTAATTCCATATATAGAAAATAATTTTAATGAAAATTTTAAAGAGTCATTAGTAAGGCTTTCTGAAATCTCTAAGAAAAATAATTCCTATATAAAAAACAAGGTTTTTGAAATTTTAGAAAAAAATTATATTGATAATAAATTAAATATTAAAGAAATAAAAGACTTAGATGAATATATAATTAGTGAGGTTGTAAGAGAGTTTTTAAAAAGAGAGTTAAATACGCTTGAAGGAATTTCACTTAAAAATATAAATGACATAATAAATTTAATAAAGAAATCAGAAAATTCAAATATTACTTTACCAGGTGGATTTAATTTGGTTTTAGTTTATAATTATTTATATATAAATAAAGAATTAAATTTAAAGGTAGATAATGAAGAGATATTAGATTATGGAGAAAATGATACTAGTTTTGGTTGTATAAAAATTCAAGATGGTATGATTTCTAAATCTAATAGATTTTTGATTTCTATAGATAAAGATAAAATAAAAGGAAATTTAAAAGTTAGAACAAGACTAGATGGCGATAAGTTTATGCCTATAGGTATGGATAAATATAAAAAATTGAAAAACTTTTTTATAGATAATAAAGTAGATAGATATAAAAGAGATTTTGTTCCAATAATTACAGATGATGAAGAAATTATATGGGTTGTAGGATATAGATTAAGTAATAAATATATTATAGATGAAAATACAAAAAATATAATGCATATTAGCTTGGAGGGAAAAGATGAATAAGGAAGTAGAATCAATACTTTTTTCAGAAGAAGAAATTGAAAGCAAATGTTTAGAACTAGGTCAAAAGATTTCAAAAGACTATGATGAAGAAATTTTAGTTGTAGGTATATTAAAAGGTGCTGTTCCTTTTATGGCAGAACTTGTGAAAAGAATAGAGCTACCAATTAAAATGGATTTTATGGATGTATCTAGTTATGAAGGATCAGTTTCAACTGGAAAAGTTAAAATTTTAAAAGATGTTGAAAATGATGTTAGAGGAAAAGATGTTTTAATAGTTGAAGATATAATTGATACTGGAAATACTCTTTCATACTTAACAGAACTTTTTAAACTAAGAGGTGCTAAATCTGTATGTATATGCTCTTTACTAACTAAACCAAGCAGAAGAGAAAAAGATGTAAATGTAAAATATATTGGATTTGAAATTGAAGATTATTTCGTAGTAGGTTATGGAATGGACTACAATGAAAGATTTAGAAACTTACCTTATATAGGTGTTTTAGCTGAAGAAGTATATAAGTAAATTAAGAAATGTGGTAATATTACCACATTTTTTATTTAAATAGAAACAAACAAATCTTTTTATAATTAATTTTGATTATGGTATAATTAATTTACGATAAGGAGTGATTTTATTGAAGAAAAAAATGGGTGGTGCAGGCCTTTATCTTGTATTGATACTTCTTTTAGTAACAGCAATCAAGATATTTAATCCGCCGGCAACTACAATACCGGAAAAGAATTTTACTCAACTTGTTTCTGAAATTCAATCGGATAATGTTAAGAGTATAAAATTTGATGGTGCAAATACTACATTTATTACAAAAGAAGATAAAAAATATTCAACAGTTCTACCAATTGAAGTAAGAGCTGATTTTTATTCAAATTATTTAAAAGAGAAAGTCGATGCTAAAGAACTTCAAGTTGTTGGTACACCAATAAAAGAAGCATCTATATATATGCAATGGCTACCAAATATTTTAATGTTAGGTGTATTTGGATTCTTTTGGTATTTTATGATAAAGAAATCTCAAGGTGGTGGCTCAAAAATGGGCAACTTTGGGAAAAGTAAAGCTAAGATGGTTGAGCAAGATGAGAAAAATATGGTAACATTTGATAATGTTGCTGGTCTTGTTGAAGAAAAAGAAGAACTTGGAGAAATTGTAGATTTCTTAAAAAGTCCTAAAAAATTTATAAATATGGGTGCAAGAATTCCAAAAGGAGTTTTATTAGTAGGACCTCCAGGAACAGGTAAAACTTATATTTCAAGAGCAGTAGCTGGCGAAGCAAAAGTTCCATTTTTTATAATGAGTGGTTCAGACTTTGTTGAAATGTTTGTTGGAGTTGGAGCAAGTAGAGTTAGAGATTTATTTGAAACTGCTAAGAAAAACGGACCATGTATTATTTTTATAGATGAAATTGATGCTGTAGGAAGAAGACGTGGTGCTGGTGTTGGTGGTGGACATGATGAAAGAGAACAAACACTAAATCAATTACTAGTTGAAATGGATGGTTTTGGAGCAAATGAAGGGGTAATAGTAATGGCTGCGACAAATAGGGCAGATATACTAGATCCTGCACTTTTAAGACCAGGTAGATTTGATAGAACTATATATATTGGAGTACCTGATGTAAAAGGTAGAGAAGATATATTAAAAGTTCATTCGAAAAATAAAACATTAGCAAGTGATGTTGATTTAAATTATATAGCAAAGAGAACGCCTGGATTTACTCCAGCTGATCTTGAAAACTTAATGAATGAAGCAGCACTTTTAGCAGCAAGAAGAAATGAAACTAAGATATTTATGCAAGATATTGAAGAAGCTGAAATAAAAGTTCAAGCAGGACCTGCAAAGAAATCTAAAGTTGTTTCTGAAGAAGAAAGAAAACTTACAGCAGTTCATGAAGCAGGACATGCAGTTGTTTCAACATATTTAAAAAATGAAGATCCAGTTCATATGATTACAATAATTCCACGTGGTATGGCAGGAGGATTTACTGCATATACTCCAGATGAAGATAGAAGCTTTGTAACAAAGGGGAAAATGGAAGATAGTATAGTTTCACTACTTGGTGGACGAGTTGCAGAAGCTTTAGTACTAGATGATATATCAACAGGTGCTTCAAATGATATTGAAAGAGCAACAGCAATTGCTAAAGCAATGGTTACTAAATATGGAATGAGTGAGAAAATTGGAACTGTAACTTATGGTTCTGATGATGGTGAAATTTTTGTAGGAAGAAGCTTTGGAAAAGGTAAAGATTATTCTGAAAAAATTTCTTCAGAAATAGATGAAGAAGTTCGTAGAATAATAAATATATCTTATGAAAAATCAAAAAAATTACTTTCAGAAAATATGGATAAATTAATAGAAGTTTCTGATGCATTACTTGAAAAAGAAACTTTAAATAGAGATGATTTTGTAAGTATTATGGAAGGTAAAGAAATTTCTCATGATGAAAAATATGAACATTTAGAAAAAATAGAAGAGAAAGATTTATCTGAAGAAGCTAAGAAAATAGTTGAAGATAAAAATAAAAAAGAAAAATAAAATAAATAAAAAAGTTCGGTATTTTATACCGAACTTTTTTATTTATTTTATTTTTTTCTTACTTCATCAAGATAATTATAAAGAGTAAATTTTGAAATTCCAAATTTTTCACAAAGAGTTACATTTGCTTTTGAAATTTTCATAATTCCTTTTTGGTCTAAAAATGCTAAAGATTTAATTTTTTCTTCTTTATTCATAAGTATCATTTTTTTACCAATTAGATTTTCAACTTCATCAATATAATGGATTAGCACATCATCAATATTATTTATAGAAACTTCTTTAGTATTTTTTTCTTCTGGCGTTTTTAAAAATGAATTTAAAATACTAGAAATATTTAAAGTTTCTGTAACATCAAGATTTATACAAATAGATCCAATAACTTTATCTTCTTTATCAGAAATTAAAGTAGTAGAGGATTTAAATTTTTTATTATTATATCCATTGTAAAAAAACACATAATTATCTTCTAAAGTATTTATATCTTTTCCAAAGTGTAAAAACATTGCACCTCGTGGATGATCGCCAATAATCCTATTTGAAATTTCTGAATTTATAGAATAAACTATTTCTCCTTCAGGTCCTTTTCTAAAATCATTTACAACTATTTCGCAATTATCACCAATTAAATTTTGAATTCCTTTTAAAAATCCTATTAAAAAATCTATATTTATATTATTTAGAAAATCCATATTAACACCTCAAAAGAAGTTTATCATAAATTATAACAAAAAGTAATTTATTTATAAATTTCAAACAATTTGATTGAATATAAATAAAAGTATGATATTATTAAATTATCAAACAAATAGTTTTAAGGAGTTGGAAATATGACTTTAAGTTTTAATGATGTATTAGAAGCAAAAAAAATGATAAGTAAAAATGTAATAAAAACTCCACTTTTAAGAGTTCCTGCACTTGATGAGGTTTTAAATTGTAAAGTATATTTAAAGCCAGAAAACTTACAAAATACTGGGTCTTTTAAATTAAGAGGAGCATTAAATGCTTTGATGAATTTATCAGATGAAGAAAAAAACAGAGGTGTCGTTGCATCATCTAGTGGAAATCATGCACAGGGTGTTGCTTATGCAGCTAAAATTTTAGGAATTAAAGCTAAGATAATAATGCCAGAAAATGCTAATCCTATAAAACTTCAAAGTGTAAAAGATTTTGGAGCAGAGGTTGTACTTGTAGATAAGGATCCTATGTCTAGAGAAAAAAAAGTTAGAGAAATTGTGGAAAATGAAGGCTTAATTGAAGTTCATCCATATAAAAATACTTTTGTTCAAGCAGGACAAGGAACTATGGTTTTAGAAATATTAGAAGATAATAAAAATATAAATAAAATTATTGCACCAATTGGTGGTGGTGGTCTTATAAGTGGTGTTTCAACGGCTGTTAAAAATTCAAATAGAGATATAGAAGTAATAGGTGTTGAGCCAGAAAATCTTAGAAGATATTATAAGGCTATAAATGAAAATAAAATTGAAAAGATATCTGGAGAAACTATTGCAGATGGAACAAGAAATAATATAGCTGATGAGAATATTTTAGAAATTATAAGAAAAAATGTAGACAATTTAACTTTTGCAAGTGATAGTGATATAAAAACTGCAATAAATTTACTGCTAAAAGTTGGAAAGATTGTAATTGAACCATCTTCTGCTTTAGTTTTTGGAGCAGTTTTAAATAAAGAAATAAAGTTAGATAGTAAGGATAATGTTTGTTTTGTTATTTCAGGTGGAAATAATGATATAAAACTTTTAAATGAAATTATAAGTGAGGGATTAAATGAAAAATTATAAAATAAATAGTGCGAAAGATCCAGCTGGTCATTACACTCCAATTGTTGAACATAATGGAGTTTTATATTTATCAGGAATTGTTCCAACAGATCCTTTTACAGGAGAAAAATATGGTGATACTTTAGAAGTACAACTTAGAGGAGTTTTAAGAAATCTAAAATTACTTCTTGAAAGTGCTGATACAACTTTTGATGATTTAATAAAGGTATGTATATATATTTCTGAAGGAGAAGACTGGGGACTTGTAAATGAGGTTTATAAAGAAATCTTAGGAGATGCAAAACCAGCAA
Source organism: uncultured Peptoniphilaceae bacterium (assembly GCA_946403255.1). Classification (GTDB taxonomy): domain Bacteria; phylum Bacillota; class Clostridia; order Tissierellales; family Peptoniphilaceae; genus Anaerosphaera. The sequence goes on from CAMIZH010000002.1 coordinate 8,924, forward strand.
GACTTGTTATACCTGTTGGTAAATTCCATAAGGGATATTTAGTTGAAATAGATGGAATTGCTCAAAATAAATAATGTATTAGTGAGTAGATGCGTTCAGCATTAAAAAGCTGGACGTATTTTTATATATTATAAAATTTTATTCTTTTAAATGTAATAGTAATTTTAAAATAGAATGGGTGCATAAAAAAATACCTTTAAAGTTTTCTAAATTAAGTTTATTGTACTTTTATTTAGAGTTTAATTTAAAGGTATTTTAATTTAATAGTTTTTATTTAAGATGTTCAAGTAATTTTAAAACAAATTCATACATTCTCTTTGTTGATGATACAGAGAGTCTTTCGCGAGGAGTATGTGCCTCAAAGATATCTGGACCAATTGAAATCATATCAAGATGTTTGTATTTAATATAAAATACTCCACATTCAAGACCACCATGAGTTATATCAACGGTCATTTCTTTTCCAGTAGTTTCTTTATAAAGATCAATTGCAATATCTCTTAGTATAGAATCTTCTTTATATTCCCATTCAGGATAATAATTTATAAATTCATATTTAACTTCAGGATATTTTTTTGAAATACTTATAAATTCATTTTTAAAATCTTTAAATTCATCTGCTTTTCCAAATCTCATAGAATTCCAAATTTCATAAGTGCCATCTTGGATTTTTTTAACAATAGCAAGAGATGAAGATAGCTCTACAAATTTTTTGCTACTATCTGTAAATGCTTTTACTCCAGTATGTTGTTCAATTAAATAATTGGAAAAAGTTTTTGTAGATTTAATACTTTGAGCTTTTTCTACATTTTCAATTTCTTTGTAATTTATGATTAATTTTCCATCAACATCTTTATATTTTTCTTTTAATTCATTTATTATTTTATCGAAAGAAGAATTATCTTTTAATGCAATTTTTAAAAATCCATTTCGAGGAATAGCATTATCTTTAGAACCTGAATTAAAATCAATTAACATTGACTCAGGAGTTTTATTTAAAAAGTCAGCCATTACCTTTATCATATTTCCACGATTATTTGCTATTTCTCCACCAGAATGTCCACCTTTATATCCAGAGAATTTAATTTCGTAAGAAGTATAATCCTTTGGAAGATTTTCAATTTCAGGTGTAAAATGTGCAAAGTAAAGTTCGCCACCAGCAGATGCTACAGTCATAACCCCTTCTTCTTCAGAGTCGATATTTATAAGATAATCTCCTTCTAAAACTTTATCAGAAAGATTTTGTGCACCATGCATATCAGTTTCTTCAGATACTGTGATTAGTACTTCAAGTGGACCGTGATTTATATCATTAGAATCAAGTATAGCAAGTGAGATTGCTACACCAACTCCATTATCAGCTCCAAGTGTAGTTTTATTTGCATGGATAAAATCTCCATCTAAAATAAGTTCAATTGGATCTTTTGTAAAGTCATGATTTGAATCTTCTGCTTTTTCATTTACCATATCCATATGACCTTGAAGTATTATTTTTTTAGAATTTTCATATCCCTTTGTAGCTGGTTTTTTAATAATAATATTTAGTGAAGAATCTTGTATATAATCTAAGTTTCTTTCTTTTGCAAAATTTACTAGATAATCAGATATAGCTTGTTCATCTCCAGATGCTCTTGGAATATCTGAAATAGCTTTAAAGTATTTAAAAACTTTTTTTGGTTCTAAATTTTCCATAGGCATTATTTAGCCTCCAAGTTCTCTACAATTTTAACTACAAGTTCAGTTCCTTTTTCTAAAGATGATACTGGAACAAATTCATATCTTCCGTGGAAGTTGTATCCACCAGCAAATAAGTTTGGACAAGGTAGTCCCATAAATGAAAGTCTAGCTCCATCAGTACCACCACGAATAGGTTTTATAATTGGTTTAATATCAAGTTCTATCATTGATTGTTCAGCAATATCAACTATTTCCATATGAGGCTCTATTTTTTCTCTCATATTATAGTAAGAATCTTCAATAGTTAATTTAATAGCATTATTATATTTTTTATTTAAAAAGTCTACAGCATTTTGTAGAAGTTCTTTTTTGTTTTCAAATTTTTCACTGCTATGATCTCTTATAATGTAGCTCATATTTGCTTTTGAAACATCACCTTCTAAAGAATCTAGCATATAGAATCCTTCATAATGTTCTGTGTGTTCAGGTCTTTCATTGCTTGGAAGAAGTGAATTTAATTCCATAGCAATTATAAGAGCATTTACCATTACATCTTTAGCAGAGCCTGGATGAACAACTTTTCCTTCGATTTCAATATTTCCACTAGCAGCATTAAAGTTTTCAAATTCAAGTTCACCAATTGGTCCACCATCAACAGTATATGCAAAATCGGCTGCAAATTTTTCTACATCAAATAAATCTGCTCCACGTCCGATTTCTTCATCAGGAGTAAATCCAATTTTAATATCACCATGTTTAATTTCAGGATGATTTACTAAATGTTCCATAGCAGAGACAATAATAGCAATTCCTGCTTTATCATCTGCACCAAGAAGTGTAGTACCATCAGTTGTAATAAGTTTTTCTCCAACCAGATTTTTAATAAATGGAAATTCTTTTTCTAAAATAGAATATTCATCATTAAGTTTAATGTCTCCACCTTTATAATCTACAATCTGTGGTTTAATATCTTTACCACTTGTAGCAGGAGAAGTATCCATATGAGCAACAAATCCAACAGTTGGAACTTTTTTGTCAGTATTTGATTTTAAAGTTGCATAAACATAACCATTTTTATCTTGAGAAACATCGCTTAAACCAATTGATTTAAGTTCTTCTTCTAAATATTTACCAAGTACAAGTTGACCTGGAGTAGAAGGGCAAGTAGATGAGTTACCATCAGCCTTTGTGTCAAAAGAAACGTATTTTAAAAATCTGTCAATAATATTCATAATCCACCCCTATATTATAGTTTGTATACCTAACATAACTGCAGCAAAAACTGCAAGAATAGCCATATAAGGCATAACCCATTTTAACCATTTGTCGTAAGTAATTCCTGCCATTTGTAAAGTTGGAAGTATAAGTCCAGTAGGAGTTAAAAAAGCCATCCAACCTTGTCCATAAGCATAAGCAGAAACAATGACATCTCTTCCTAAGTTTACTGTATCAGCAAGTGGTGCAAATATTGGCATAGACAATACTGCAAGTCCAGATGATGAAGGTATAAAAATACCTAAAACAGTAAATAAAATCATTTGAACAATTGAGAAAATTATTCCATTCATTCCAGAAACTAAATTTGAAGCATAAAAAAGCATAGTGTCAGAAATATAACCATTGTCCATAATAATGTTTATACCCCTTGCAACTCCAATTACTAATGCAACTTGTATTAAATCAGCAGCGCCATCCATAAAAGTATTTATTGCTTCATTTTCATTTAGTCCAGAAAGTAGCATAATGATAAATCCTGTTACCATAAAAATAACACTCATTTCAGTAAACCACCAACCAAGTGAATAGTCTCCCCATATCATTATAGGAAATCCTAGCGCAAATACAATTAAAATTAATTTTCTTTTTAAGGTAAATTCTGGAACGTTGTTATCATCAATAGAATCTAAATCAAATTTTTTACGAACTGCAGGCATTTGATCTGCAACAATAGATTTAGAAGGATCTTTTTGAACTTTTTTTGCATATATATAAATATACATAAGAGTAATAATTGAACCTATAACAAGTCCAACAATTCTAATTGGAAGCCCAGATTTGAAATTTATTCCTGCAGATGTAGAAGCAATAATTGCAGAAAAAGGATTTACTGTAGCAAACATAGTTCCAAGAGAAGATCCCATATAAATGGCGGCAATAGCAACCATAGCATCATATCCACTAGCTATAAATATTGGCATAAGAATTGGATAAAGTGCAATAGTTTCTTCAGCCATTCCAAAAGTTGTACCACCAAGAGTAATTAAGAAAAATACAATGGTAACTAAAATAAATTCTTTACCCTTAGTTTTTTTAGAAAGAGCAGAGATACCTGCATCAAAAGTGCCAGTTTTATTTAAAAGGCCAATATTTCCACCAAGAATCAAAACAAATATTATAATATCTGCAGTATCAACAACACCTTCTATTGGTGCTGCTAAAAATTCTTTTAACCCCTGAGGTCTTTGTTTGATTCTTTCATAAGTATTTGGTATTGCAATTGGTTTATTTATATCTCCGTTTTTAAATTTATCAAGAGATATTGCAATATTTAAACTACTTAAGGATTCTTGAGTAGCATCAACAGTTCTTACATCGTCATTTGTATCAGTAATTTCAAATTTATCAATGTCACTATTGTAATTAAGTCTTTGATACATACCAGCAGGAACTAAAAAAGTTAAGACTGATGCAATAATAAGTACAATAAATAATACTGTAAATGCATTTGGAAACTCTCTTTTTTTCTTTTTCTTTTGCTTAGTCATTTTAAACACCCTTTCTTTTTAATTTCTAAAATTTATGATTACGTTTCCTTAAGTTAATTCTATTCTTTATATTTGCAAAATACAACTATTAGAGCATATAATAGTTATTGGAAATACTCTAAAAAAGATGGTAAAATATATTATTGTAAGAATTTATTTATAATATAATTTTAAAATGTATATGCTTTATATAAATAGGAAAAAGAGGGATAATATGTCTGAATTAATTTTAAATATTATATTTACTTGTATGGCATTATTCTTTGCAATATATTCATTTAAGAGAGATAAAAAAAGAAATGCAGTAGGATTTTTTGTTATAGGTCTACTAATAGCTGCTTATACATATAAGATATGGTTAGGAATGTGATAAAATCATGAGAATAGCAATAGTTGGTGGTGGACCAGCAGGTGTAATATCTGCAATAGAATTATCTAAAAATGGTCATGAAGTTTTTATACTTGAAAAAAATGATAGAATACTTAAAAAATTATTGGCAACAGGAAATGGAAGATGTAATTATACAAATGAAGTTGTTAAAGTTGAAAATTATAACTGTAAAGATAATTTTGTAGAATATGCTTTAAACTTATTTACAAAAGAAGATTTAATTAATTACTTTAAAATAATGGGAATTGAACCTGTTGTTGAAAATAAAGGTAAAATATTTCCAGTGACTTTAAAAGCAAACACAGTTGTAAATACTTTTTTAAATGAAATTGAAGAAAACAATATAGAAGTATTTACTGAAAATGAAGTTTTAAGTATTGATAAAAAAAATAATTTTATTTTAAAAACAAATAGTGGGAAATTTACTGCTGATCGAGTAATTTTTGCAGTTGGTGGATCTTCTATGCCAAGTTCAGGCTCTGATGGAAAAAGTTATAAAGTCTTAGAAAAACTAGGACATACAAAAACAGATATATTTCCAGCCTTAACTCAAATAAAATTAGATTCTCAATATTTAAAATCTGTATCTGGAGTAAAAGTTGTTGGAAAGGTAAAACTTTTTGATGATAATGTACTTCTTGATGAAAGATATGGTGATTTACTATTTACGACTTATGGAATTAGTGGACCGCCAATTTTAGATATTTCCAGAATGATAAATGAAAAGAATAAAAAATTAAGAATTGAAATTCCACTTGTAAATAATGTTGAAGATATAGAGGACTTTAAAAATACTTTATATACTAGATTTTATACATTAAACTATTTTTCATTAGAAAGATGGTTAATGGGAATTGTGGATAAAAAATTTGTAAATATGATATTAAAAGAAGTTGGTTTAGACAAAGAAACTCCTATGAATTTAATAGAAGAATATAAATTTGAAATTATAGTTAATAAACTTTTAAAATTTAAATTTGATGTAATTGGAACAAAAGGGTTTGAGAATTCACAAGTAACTTGTGGAGGTATATCAACTAGTGAAATAAATGAACAAACGATGGAATCAAAAATTATTAAAGGAATTTATATAATTGGAGAAGTTATGGATGTAGATGGTGATTGTGGTGGATACAATTTACAGTGGGCATTTTCTTCTGGAATTACAGCTGCAAAATCTATATTACAGGAGTTTTAATAAACTATTCTAATATGATATAATTTAAACTATAAAATCGGAGGCATATATGTTCTATCTTAAAAAAACTTTAGAAGAATATGGGGAAATAAAAGTAGGAGTTGTTGGAGCAGGAATAATGGGAAAATCTCTTCTTAATCAACTTGCAATGTTAGATAATTTTAAACCTACAGTTATGGCTTCAAGAAGAATAGAATCTGTTTTAAAGGCCTTTTCAACAACAGATATACAAGAAGAAGAGATAGTAGTTACTGATTCTTTGGAAGAAGCTATAAAAGCTCAAGAAGAAGGGTTTTATATTGCAACAACAAATACAGAGATTCCAGCAACTATTACAGATTGTGTAGTAGATTGTACTGGAGATACAGAAGAAGGAACTAAGGTTTCTTTATGTGCAATAAAAAATAAAGTAAATATTGTAACTTTAAATGTTGAAATGGATGCAACTGTTGGACCTATTATAAAAAAATTAGCTGATGAAGCTGGTATTATTTATACAGGAACGGCAGGAGATGAACCAGGATCTATAATTGAACTTTATGAATTTTCAAAAACATTAGGTTTTGAAGTATTAGCTTTAGGTAAAGGAAAAAATAACGACTTAAATGTATATGCAACACCTGATGAACTTGAAAAAGAAGCAAAAAGTAAAGGTCTTAATAAAAGAATGTTGACGTCATTTGTAGATGGAACAAATACAATGATTGAGTTAAATGCAGTTTGTAATGCAACTGGATTTTTACCAGATGTAAGGGGATGTCATTGTATAAATTCTACACCTAGAACATTAGCTGATGATATAAAATTAAAAGAAGAAGGTGGAATATTCAATTCCTATAAAACTGTGGACTTTGTAAGAGGAATAGCACCTGGAGTATTTGCAATAGTAAGAGCTAAGTCAGATGTAATTATGTCTGAAATGGAATTTCTAAAAATGGGTGATGGTCCTAATTTTGCAATATATAGACCTTATCACTTAACAAGTATAGAAACTCCAAATTCAATAATTAGAGCAGTTTGTTTAAATGACAATACGATTGTTTCAGAAAAAGGACCTGTAGCAGAAACAATAACCATAGCAAAAAGGGATTTAAAAGCAGGCGAAGAATTGGACGGTATTGGTGGATATACTATTTATGGATCATTAGAAGATCATAAAATTCAACAAAGTGAGGGTCTTTTACCAATAGGCCTTGTAACAGGTAATACAACTGTAAAACGAGATATTAAAAAAGGTGAAGTTTTAACATTTATAGATGTTGAATTAGACGAGAATTCTGTAATTTACAAGTTAAGAAGGGAACAGGATAAAATTTTCAGTTGACTAGAGAAAATAAATAGTATAGAATTGTGAATATTATAGAATTAAGGTGGAAAAATGAGAATTACCAGAGAGGTAGACTACGCATTTAGAATTTCGGGATACTTAGCTGCACATGAAGGAGAAGTTATTGGAGCTCCTAAAATAGCAGCAGATGAGTTAGTTCCAGAAAGATTTACTCTTAGAATACTAAGAAAGTTAAATTTAGCTGGTATAACTGAGGCCAAAAGAGGCGCAACAGGTGGATATAAACTAAAAAAACCTAAAGAAGAAATAACTCTTTATGATATAATAGTTGCTGTTGATGGACCTATTGAAGTAAATAGATGTTTAGGTGGAGATGAAGCATATTGCAATAAAGATTCTGAAAGAAGTTTCGGAAATTGCAAATTCCACTGCAAATTAGCAGAAATGCAATATAGTGTAATACAAATGTTTGATAGTGCAACATTAGACGAATTTATATAAAAAGGTAATGAAGAGACCGTTATATAGGAATATTTTTATTTTAGAGAGTGCTAGATTGGTGAGATAGCATATAAAAATCTTATATATAGATCAGCTTGGAGCCTTGTCGCTAGTAGCGTTAACACATTAAGTGATAGATACCTATAATTAGGGTGGTACCGCGACATGTTCGTCCCTTTGTCTTTAAGACAAGGGGATTTTTTTATAAAAAAAAGGAGTGATGAGATGAAAGTATTTAAACCACTTTCTAAAGAATCTGTAGATAGCAGAGAAAATAGTATTGCAGAATACTGGGAAGAAATAGATCTTCTTCATAGATCTGTAGAAACAAGAGAAGATAAAGAATCTTTTGTATTTTATGAAGGACCTCCAACAGCAAATGGACGTCCAGGAATTCATCATGTAATGGCAAGAACTCTTAAAGACTTAACTTGTAGACATAAAACAATGCAAGGATATAAAGTTAAAAGAAAAGCAGGATGGGATACTCATGGTCTTCCTGTAGAAATTGAAGTTGAAAAAAAACTTGGTCTTAAAGATAAACATGATATAGAAAAGTTTGGAATTGATAAATTCAATAAAATGTGTAGAGAATCTGTTTTTGAATATGAAAAAGAATGGAGAACTCTTACAAAGAGAATGGCTTATTTAATTGATCTTGATAATCCATATATAACTCTTGATAATGATTATATTGAAACAGTTTGGTATATTCTTGATTCTATGTTTAAAGATGATCTTATCTATGAAGGTCATAAAATACTTCCTTACTGCCCAAGATGTGGAACAGGTCTTGCATCTCATGAAGTAGCACAGGGATATGAAGAAATAAAAACAGAAACTGTAATTGCAAAATTCAAACTAAAAGAAAAAGATGAATATTTCTTAGCTTGGACAACAACTCCTTGGACACTTCCTTCAAACGTAGCACTTACTGTAAATCCAAATGTAGATTATATTAAAGTAAGCTATGAAGGTGAAGTTTATTATCTTGCAGAAGCTCTTGCAGGAAATGTTCTTGAAAATGAATATGAAGTTTTAGAAAAAATGAAAGGTAAAGACCTTGAATTTATAGAATATGAACAACTACTTCCATTTTTAGAAGTTGATAAAAAAGCATTTTTTGTAACATGTGCTGATTATGTAACTATTGAAGATGGTACAGGTATTGTTCACTCTGCACCAGGATTTGGTGAAGATGACTATCAAATAGGTAGAAAATATGATCTTCCAGTTCTTCTTCCAGTAAATGAAGATGGAAAATTTATAACGACTCCTTGGGAAGGTCAATTTGTAATGGATGCAGATCCAGAAATCATCAAATACCTAAGAGAAAGTGGAAAAATGTATAAAAAACAAAGGGTAACTCATAATTATCCTCATTGTTGGAGATGTCATACACCTCTTATATATTATGCTCACCCATCTTGGTATATTGAAGTTACTAAATTTAAAGATAAATTAATTGAAAATAACAATGGAGTAAATTGGTTCCCAGAATATGTTGGAGAAAAAAGATTTGGAAATTGGCTAGAAAACTTAAATGATTGGGCACTTTCAAGATCAAGATATTGGGGAACACCACTTCCAATTTGGAGATGTGAATGTGGACATACAGAGTCAATAGGTTCTAGAAAAGAACTTTCTGAAAAGGCAATTGAAGATATTGATGAAAATATAGAACTTCACAGACCATATGTTGATGATGTTCATATAGAATGTTCTCATTGTGGAAAAGAAATGCAAAGAGAAGAAGATGTAATTGATGTATGGTTTGATTCAGGAGCTATGCCATTTGCACAACTTCACTACCCATTTGAAAACAAAGATGAATTTGAAAACTTCTTCCCAGCTGATTTTATAAATGAAGGAATAGATCAAACTCGTGGTTGGTTCTATTCACTACTTGCAATATCAACTTATATGACAGGTAAAGCACCATATAAAAATGTACTTGTAAATGATTTGATACTTGATAAAGTTGGAAAGAAAATGTCTAAATCAAAAGGAAATACAGTATCTCCATTTGAATTATTTGAAAAATATGGAGCGGATGTAGTGCGTTGGTACCTACTATATGTATCACCACCTTGGACTCCAACAAAATTTGATGAAGATGGACTTCGTGAAATGGATTCTAAATTCTTTAGATCATTAAGAAATATTTATAATTTCTTTAGTCTATATGCGAATACAGATGAAATAGATCCAAGAGAATTTAATGTAGCTTATGAAGACAGAGATGAAATAGATAAATGGTTACTTTCTAAATATAATAATCTTTTAAAAGTTGTAAGTGCTGATATGGAAGTATTTGACTATACAAAAGTAGTTAGAAATATCCAAGAATTTGTTATTGAAGATTTCTCTAACTGGTATATAAGAAGAAATAGAAGAAGATTCTGGAAAACAGAAGTTGATACAGATAAAAAATCTGTATATAAAACAACTTATGAAGTTCTTCTAGGACTTACAAAACTTATAGCACCATTTGTGCCATTTATATCAGAAGAAATATTTAAATCACTTGAAGATAAAGAATCAGTTCATTTAGAAACTTATCCAACAGCTGATGAAGATTTAATTGATGAAAAACTTGAAGAAAAAATGGATCTTGTTAGAAATCTAGTAGCACTTGGACGTGCTTCAAGAGAAGATGTAAAAATCAAAGTTCGTCAACCACTTCAAAAAGTAATTATTGATGGAAAATATCAACCAATAATTGGAGACTTAGAAGAACTGATTAAAGAAGAACTAAATGTTAAAGAAGTTTTATTTAAAGAAGATTTATCTGTATTTATGGATTATGAATTAAAACCAAACTTTAAAGTTGTAGGTTCAATACTTGGAGCTAAAATAAAAGACTTTGGAAAAACTTTAAGAGAAGTTGAACCAAAAGAATTTGTTGAAAAACTTAAAACTGGATTAGTATTAAACTTAAATGGTGAAGATACTGAAATAAATGAAGATTATGTACTTGTTAATATTAAATCTAAAGAAGGATTTGATGTAACAATGGAAAATAATTTATTTGTTATCTTAGATACAGAACTTAATGCGGAACTTATTGAAGAAGGTCTTGTAAGAGAATTTATTTCAAAAGTTCAACAACTTAGAAAATCATCTGACTTTGATGTTTTAGATAATATTAAAATTACTTTAGAAGCTGATGAGGAAATTAATAATGCAATATTTAATTCTTTAGAATTTGTAAAAGAAGAAGTACTTGCAGTTGAAATAGTTAAATCATCATTAGACGAAGAAATAGTTGATCTAAATGGTCATGAAGTTAAAATAAAAGTTGAAAAAATGTAAATAAAAAAGAGTCTCTATTTATAGAGGCTCTTTTTTATTTATTAACTTTAAATCCTTTGTTTTCTAAAAGTTTTATAATTGAATCTTCAGGCGTGAAATGTGCAGCACCTGCAATTATAAAATAAGTTTTTTTTTCATTGGATTTTAAAACTTCTTCTATTTTATTTGCCATATTAATATCTCTTTCATCAAATAAATTTCCTGTAAAACTATTATCTTTATCAAGAGTATCATTTAATGCTTTTTCATCACCATTTTTCCAAATTGTTTTTAAATTTTCAGAACTTTTTGTAAAAATATCTAAACCATATTTATTTGCAGTATCTATAAAAGAATTTATCATAGACTTATATTCTTCTTCACTAAATTCTGAAAGTAGATTTGTTTGTAGCTCAATACTTTCAAGTTCGTTTATTTTTTTATTATTTGCATTTGCTTTATATATAAAATATTTATCAATCCCTAGAGCAGAGGCATTTGGCATTTTTATATTCATAGGTAGATTAGATATCATATTATATGCAGACCAAGGTTTTAAGCTATTGTAATAGTCCTCAGATACATCATAAGAGTCCATAAAGGATTTAAACTTAAGATAGAGTTCATCACCTAAATCATCTTTTAATGTTTTTCCATCGTTATGATACATTTCATTTGACATATGCTCCATTTTTTCTTTATCTTGAACATTAACTTCAACAAAGATTTCATCAGAAGCATAAAAAGCGTCCATAACATTTTTTTGGATAGGATACATAGAATTATCTCCTATATGAATTGAACCATATAAATAAACTTTATTCCCATTATTTTCAACACTATAAAGCATGCCCTTACTTGAGAAATTATTTTTTTCTATAATATAAGTAGTAGCTCTGTTAAATAAACAAATACTTTCTTCAAAGGATGCAGGTTTTATTAAATCTTCAGGATTTCCAGAACCTCTATAAATTGATTTTTCTGAAAGAAATTTAACTGCATTTTGATTTGTAGTATCTTCATATTGGGATAACATATCAAATATTATATTTAGAATATTTTCTTTATTTGTGTAATATTTTAAATCAGATTTTTCATACTTAGTATTTTTCGTTAAATTATAAGTTTCTAGTTTTTTTCTAGATAAATTATCTAGATCTGAAAGTTCATCAGGTATTATATTTTTTCTTAAATCTTTTGATTCAGAAAGAGCGGTACTAGGTATGATACCTTGCCTTTGGGCATCTATTAAATCATTGATAGACCAAGGACTTATAGTAGCTTTTGGCGATTTCACAGCATAGCTAGGAAAAGCATTTACTAAAATTAGTAATAGTGATAATGTTAGAATATTTCTCTTTTTGTACATAAGCACCTCCTAGAGTGTAGGTATATTGTAACAGTAATTGAGTTCAATGAAAAGGTTATATAAACCTAAATGAAAATCGTTAACAAAAAAAATAATTTATATAAATAAGGTTGAAAAAAACATATAAATCTTATACAATTATAGCTGTAAGATACATATCGATATATAAAAAGGAGAGATATATAATGAAAGCACTAATTGTTGACCAAGTATCACCTATTATTAAAGAAGAACTTACTAAACTAGGTTTTGAAGTAGACTTTACAATGCTACCAACTAGTGAAAAACTAGCTGGAATGATTGAACCTTATGACCTTTTAGTTATGAGAGTAGATCCATTTATAAATAAAGAAGTTTTAGACGCTGCTAAAAATTTAAAAGCTATTATGGTTGGATCAGTTGGAACAAACCACATTGATCTTGATTACTGTAAAGAAAAAAATATCGAAGTTAAAAACTCACCAGGAATGAATGCTAACGCAGTAGCAGAACTTGTAATTGCAAAAGCACTTGATATCTATAGATTCTCTTGTGAAGCAAACAACGAAGTTAAATACAAAAACATCTGGAATAAATACAGATGGACTGGTAGAGAACTTAGAAATAAAACTCTAGGAATTATAGGATTTGGAGCAATCGGAAGAAGAGTAGCAGAAATCGCTCACGTATTCCACATGGATGTAATTGCTTATGACCCATTCATCAAACCAGAAGACAACAAAATCGAATATGTTGAAATAGTATCTCTAGATAGAATTATTGAAGATTGTGATATCGTAACTCTTCATGTTCCTTTAACTCCAGATACAAAAGACATGATTTCTGATGCTGAAATGGAAAGAATGAAAGACGGAGCAGTTATCATCAACGCAGCTAGAGGTGGAACTGTTAACGAAGAAGCTCTTTACAAATATGTTAAAAATGGTAAACTAGGCGGAGCAAACTTAGATACTCTTGCTGACGAACTAGGAACTGGCGGACTTGACACTCAAGACGTTCACATTGAATCACCATTATTCGAACTTGACAATGTTTATGTAACTCCACATATTGGTGGATCTACAATTGATGCTCAAGACGATATTGGTAGATTAGTTATCAAAAACGTTAAAGAAGTATTCAATATCTAATTAGATATAATATATAAAAAAGAACCTCAAATTGAGGTTCTTTTTTATTTGTGAACTTTATAATTTTTTAAAAATAAGTTAATAAAGAAATAAATTAAAAAACTGATGACCAAGTCATCAGTTTTTTAATTTTAAATCTCCATCTTTTATAAGACCTTTCTTCTTCATAGGAATATAAATTAGAAGAGAAATAATAGCAGGAAGTATTAAATGAAGTAATAACATTATTAAAAATAAATTACTATTTGAATAATTTCCTTTCATTGTATTATAAGTTTCAATTTGTCCAACAAGTCCGCTTGTTCCCATTCCTGAGCCAAGAGGAGAGTTCTCCATTTTAAATATAATAGTTGAAATAGGTCCAAGAACTGCTGAAGCAATTGTTGGTGGAATCCATATTTTTGGATTTCTAACAATATTTGGTACTTGAAGCATACTTGTTCCAATACCTTGAGCAAAAAGTCCTTCAACTCCATTATCTTTAAAAGAGATTACTGCAAATCCTATCATTTGTGCACAGCAACCAACAGTAGCTGCTCCTCCAGCAAGTCCAGATAGTGAAAGCATCATACAAAGTGCTGCTGAAGATATAGGTAGAGTTAAAGCTACTCCAACAAGTGTTGAAACTAAAACTCCCATTACAAAAGGTTTTTTTGTAGTTGCAAGCATTACAATATCTCCAAGAAATAACATGAAGTTTTGAATATATGGTCCTATAAAGTTTGCAATTATAACACCACTTAAAACTGTTACAACAGGAGTTATTATAATATCTAGTTTAGTCTCTTTAGAAATCATTTTTCCAAGTTCAACAGAGATTATTGTCGAGATATAAACTCCAACAGGTCCACCAAGTTTGTAAGAGGCAACTCCTACAAGTGTTGATGAAAATAAAACTAAATCAGGAGCACGAAGGGCATAGGCAATAGCTACAGCAATTGCAGGACCAGTTGCTTCTTGGGCGATAGGCCAAATAACATCTGTTAAAAAAGCAATACCAAATTCACGTCCAATGGTATTTAGTATTGTTCCTACAAGTAATGATGCAAAAAGCCCAAAAGCCATTGCGCCAGTAGCATCAACAAAGTAGGTTTTCCAAGATAGATTAATGTGTTTTCTTCTTAAAAATTTTTTCATTGTACTTCCTTTCTTATGTATAAGTTAATTTCTATAAGATTATATCACAGTAAAGTAAATAAAAATAAATTGATAATTAATTTACATAGAATTTACAATAAGCAAATGTTACTTTTACAAAGAGATTATAAAATGTAGATAAATAAAAATAGGAGGAGATTTAAAATGTTTAAGAAAATAACTGCACTGGGAATTTTTATAGTATTAGCAGGTACTTTAGTTGCTTGTGGTAAAAATGATGAAAAAATTAATGTTGTTACAAGAGAGCAAGGTTCAGGAACTCGAGCAGCATTTACAGAGATAACTGGGATTTTAGAAAAAAATAATGATAAAGAAATTGATAATACTTACAAAGAAGCAATAGTACAAAATTCGACTGATGGAGTTATGAAGACAGTTATAGGAGATAAAAATGCTATTGGATATATTTCTTTAGGCTCTTTAAATGACACAGTAAAAGCTCTTGATGTAAATGGAGTTTCAGCAAATGCAGAAAATATTAAAAATGGAACTTATGAAATTTCTAGAAACTTTATTCTTGTAAACAAGGAAAATAGCTCAGATGGAGTTAAAGACTTTATAAAATTTATAGAAAGTGATCAAGGTCAGAAAATTGTTAGTGAAGAAGGATATATTGATGCTCCGCAAGGTTTGGAATATATTGGAACAAATAATAGTGAAAATATAACTATTGCAGGATCTACATCAGTTGCTCCACTTATGGAAAAATTAGTGGAAGGATATAAAAAATTTAATCCAAGTTTTAGAGCTGATATTCAAGCAACAGGCTCATCAGCTGGGATAAAAGCTGTTCAAGACAATTCTGCTCAAATAGGTATGAGTTCAAGAGAACTTAAAAGTTCAGAAGAAAATTTAGATAAAAGTATTATTGCAATGGATGGAATTGTTGTAATAGTAAATAAAGATTTTGAGAAAAATGATTTAACCTTAGATAATATTAAAGATATTTTCACTGGTAAAAAGACAAATTGGGTTGATTTATAATGGATGTTACTATTAAGCTTAAAAATAATAAAAAAACTAAAAATAGTTTTAAAGAAACTTCAATGAAGTATGTTTTTTTTACTAGTGCATTTATGTCTGTAATCTTAATATTTTTAATATCAGCATTTATATTTACTGGAGGAATTTCTTTAATAAGGGAAGTTGGAATAAAAAATTTTATTTTTAATACAGAGTGGGCTCCAATAAATAGCCCAGCTTCTTTTGGAATTGGCTCAATGATAGTTGGATCACTTTTAATAACTACAATAGCATCAATACTTGCAGTTCCTGTTGCAGTATTTACAGCTTCTTATTTAGCTTTTGATTGTAGTGATAAGTTATATAAAATATTAAAACCAGCCTTAAATTTAATGGCTGGTATCCCTTCAATAGTTTATGGTTTTTTTGCTTTAACAGTTATTGTACCAATAGTTAGAAGTATATTTGGTGGAACGGGAATGAGTATTATAACAGCAAGTTTACTTCTTTTTATTATGATTTTACCAACAATAATAAGTATAACTGAAGCTTCACTTAGAACTATTCCAAAATCATTTTATGAAGGAAGTATTGCTCTTGGTGCAACACATGAAAGAAGTATTTTAAAAGTTGTACTGCCTTCAGCAAAATCAGGAATACTTGCAGGAGTTACTCTTGGTGTAGGTAGAGCAATTGGAGAAACTATGGCAATTGTTTTAGTAGCAGGAAATCAAACAAGACTTACATTAAATCCTACAAAGGGAATAAGAACAATGACTACAAATATAGTTTTAGAAATGGGATATGCAGAAGGTTTACACAAAGAGGCTTTAATAGCTACGGCTCTTGTTTTATTTATATTTATTTTAATTATAAATATATCTTTCTTTATATTTAAGAAGAGGAGCGAAAAAATATGAAAAAATTAAATTTTTATAAATTAGCAACAAGAATTTCAGCCTTTATAACTTTTGGAGCTTTATTTAGTATTGTTTTTTATATAATTCTTCGTGGAATTCCGTATTTTAAACTGTCTATGCTTAGTTTTAATTATACAAGCGAAAATGTTTCAATGATGCCTTCAATAATTACAACTTTAATAATTGTAGCTTTATCAATTTTAATATCTACGCCAATTGGAGTTTTTACAGCTATTTATTTAGTGGAATATGCAAAAAAAGATTCAAAAATAGTAGATATAATAAGACTTGCAACTGAAACTTTAGCAGGAATTCCATCAATAGTTTATGGACTTTTTGGAATGATACTTTTTGTAACTACATTAAACTTTAGATATTCAATATTATCAGGAGTACTAACTGTTTCAATTATGATACTTCCTCTTGTAATTCGTTCAACAGAGGAGGCTTTAAAATCAGTAAATGATAGTATAAGACAGGCAAGTTTTGCCCTTGGTGCAGGAAAACTTAGAACTATTTTTAAAATTGTTCTTCCAGTAGCAATTCCAGGAATACTTTCAGGAGTAGTTCTAGCAACGGGAAGAATAGTAGGAGAAACGGCAGGACTTATTTATACTTTGGGAACAGCGAGCAAGATACCAAATAGTATTTTTTCATCATCAAGAACTTTAGCTCTTCATATGTATATTCTTTCCTCAGAAGGACTTCATGTAGGAGAAGCCTATGCAACGGGAATGGTTCTTTTAATAATGATATTATTTATAAACTTTATTTCAAATAAAATAGCAAATAAGTTTAAGGAGGCAAAAATTTGAAAGAAAAAATAAATATAAAAGATTTAGATTTATATTATGGTGAGTTTCAAGCATTAAAAAAAATAAATTTAGATATTTATGAAAATCAAATAACTGCATTTATAGGGCCATCAGGTTGTGGAAAATCAACAACGCTTAAATGTATAAATAGAATGAATGATTTAGTAGCAAATTGTAATATAAATGGACTTATTTCTCTTGATGGAGAAGATGTTTATAGTAAAACTTATGATGTAAACTCTCTTAGAAAAAAAGTTGGAATGGTTTTTCAACAACCAAATCCATTTCCAATGAGTATTTATTCTAATATAGTTTATGGACCAAAAACTCATGGAATAAAGGATAAGTCAGAGCTTGATGAAATTGTAGAAAAGTCTTTGAAAAAAGCTGCAATATGGGATGAAGTTAAAGATAATTTAGGCAAAAATGCACTTTCATTATCAGGGGGACAACAACAAAGAATTTGTATAGCAAGAGCACTTTCAGTTGAGCCAGAAGTAATATTAATGGATGAACCAACATCAGCTCTTGATCCAATTTCAACTGGGAAAATTGAAGAGCTTGTAACAGAACTTAAGAAGAATTATACTATAGTTATGGTAACCCATAATATGCAACAAGCATCTAGAATTTCAGATAAAACGGCATTTTTCCTAAATGGAGAGGTTATTGAATATGATGATACTTTTAAAATATTTTCAATACCTCAAAATGAGAAAACTGAAAATTATATAACAGGAAGGTTTGGTTGATAATGAGAAATCAATTTGATAAAGAATTAATTAAGTTAAATAATGAGATGCTTGAAATGGGAATGCTTATTGAAAATGCAATTAAAACAGCTTCAGAACTTTTACTTAAAAGAGATGAAAAAAAAGCTGAACTTGTTTATGAATATGAAGAAGAAATAGATAGAATGGAAGATATAATTCAAAATCATTGTCTAAGACTTTTTATAGAGCAACAACCAGTAGCTTCTGATTTAAGAACGGTATCTTCAACTTTAAAGATGATTACAGATATGGAAAGAATTGGAGATCAGTGTAGAGATATTGCTGAAATAACTTTAAATTTACCAGAAGGTTTGAAAATAAAAAGTGTGGACCATATAATAGATATGTCAGATGCAACTGTAAAAATGGTAAATGATACATTGCAGTCCTATGTAAATAGGGATATAAAAATGGCAGAGAAAATAAGATTTGATGATGATGTAGTTGATGATTATTTCATACAAGTACGAGATGATTTAATCCAAATGATAAAGGAAGATAGCCTAGATGCATCTGCAATTATAGATCTTTTAATGATAGCAAAATATTTAGAAAGAATTGCAGACCATGCAGTAAATATATCAAAGTGGGTTATATTTTCCATTAGGGGATAATATGCTTATTTATGTAGTTGAAGACGATTTATCAATTTTAAAATTAATTGAATATGCATTAAAAACTAAGGGGTATGAGATAGAAACTTTTGAAAATGGAGAAGATTTTTTCTTAGAACTTGAGAAAAAGTCTCCTAATCTTATACTCCTTGATATTATGCTTCCAGATATAAGTGGTATGGAAATATTAGAAGAGATTAAAAATAATAATAAATATTCTACTATTCCAGTTATGATGTTAACGGCAAAAGATTCTGAAATAGATGTTGTTACTGCTTTAGATAATGGTGCAGATGATTATATGAAAAAGCCATTTTCTGTTTTGGAATTATTATCAAGAGTAAATGCACTTTTAAGAAGATTTGAAAAAGAAGAAGTAGGAGAAATTTTAAATGTTGGAGAAATAAAAATAGACCTACTTGGCAGAAATGTTTTTGTAAATAATAAAAAAATAATACTTACATATAAAGAATTTGAGCTTTTAATTTATTTAGTAAATAATATTGATATTGTACTTTCTCGTGATAAATTAATATCTTCAGTTTGGGGATATGATTTTTCAGGAGAAACTAGAACTGTTGATATGCATATAAAACTATTAAGAGAAAAGTTAGGAGAGTCTTCAAAATATATTAAAACAATAAGGGGCATAGGATATAAATTTACACTAGGAGAAGAAAATGGAGCGTAAAATTTTTAAAAGACTTACTGTGATAGCTCTTTTAACTCTTGTATTAAGTACAATATCTTCTCTTATGATTTACTATGATTTTTATAAGACAGGGAGTGAAAAAGACCTTACAAATCTTGCTCAAGTTATAAAAATAAATTTAGATGATATTGAAGATGATATAAGTTACTTAGAAGAAATCAAAGATATTGATAAGCAAATTAGAATAAGTTATTTTAATAGTGATGGAAATGTAATTTTTGATTCTAAAGAAAATATAAAAAATATGTCAAATCATTCAAATAGGCCAGAATTTAAAGAGGCAATAGAATATGGAATAGCAAGAGAAAAAAGATATTCAGATACTTTATCAAAGGAAACCTATAATATTGCCTTAAAGACTAAGGATGGTTTAGTTATAAGAATATCTAGAGAAAGTGATAATATATTAGGAGCATTTTTAAAAGTGCTTCCAATGGATATATTACTTTCAGTAATTATATTTATATTTGCAATATTATTATCAAAATATGCAACTAAAAAAATATTAGAACCCTTAAATGAAGAAAATTTAGATATTAATAATATTGATATCAATACTTTGCCAGAGTTATCACCATTTATAAGAGAGATAAAATATCAAAATGAAACTATATATTCTCAGCTTATAGAAATGGAAAGAGATAGAGAAACTATTTCAGCAATTCTTGAAAATATGAGAGAGGGAATAGTTATACTAGATAGTTTTGAAAATATTTTAGTAGTAAATGAATCAACTTTTAGATTTTTAAATTGTAATAATAATATACTTGGTGAAAATTTCTTAAATTTAAGTAGAAATGAAAAGTTAATAAATTCCATAAGAGATGCTTTTAATGGAAAAGAAACTGAAGGGATTTTAAATATCAATGAAAGAAGTTTAAAATATATTTTAAGTTCAATATATACAAGAGATGAATTAACAGGTGTTGTATTACTTTTAATTGATGAAACAGAAGATATGAAAACTTTAAAAATAAGAGAAGATTTTTCAGCAAATGTATCTCATGAACTGAAAACTCCAGTAACTTCAATATATGGTTTTTCAGAATTATTAAATAATAATATGGTAGAAGATGAAAAAGATAAAAAAGAATTTATAAATCATATATATGAAGAGTCAAAAAGATTATTGTTTTTAATTGAAGATATAATAAAAATTTCTTCAATGGAAAAAGATGATGAAGTTTCTAAAGTTAAAGTTGATTTAGAAGAAATTGTAAATCAAGTTTTTAGTAGTTTAAAGATTTACGCAGATGATAAAAATATTAAGTTATCAAAAAAAGGTAGCGCAAAATTAAGTGCAAATTCAACTATGATGTGGGAACTTATTTTAAATTTAGTTCAAAATGCTATTAAATATAATAATGTAAATGGATATGTAGAAGTTATACTTAAAGAAAATGATGAATATATAGAAATTATTGTAAAGGATAATGGTATAGGAATATCTGATGAAGATCAGTTAAGAATTTTTGAAAGATTTTATAGAGTTGATAAATCGCGTTCAAAAAAATCTGGAGGAACTGGTCTTGGATTAAGTATAGTAAAACATATAGTGCTTTTACATGAAGGTAAAATAGATATATTAAGTGAAGAAAATATAGGAACTAGTATTAAAATCCAGTTAAAAAAATAAACCAGCCTTGGCTGGTTTTTTTAGTAGTTAAAATTATCTGAAATAGATTTAAAGAAAATCCCAACAATATGATGAAATCTTTTAATATCTGTTATATAAGCAAAGTTTTGTCCAAATATTTTTTTCTCTGCATCAAGATCGCTTTCATCTCCCATAAATACACCTAAGACATTTATATTGTTTAGTCTTGAAACTAAGACCTGATTAAAAGAATCAAGAATTGCAGTATCTTCTGTGTAGTCCTGTGCATAAATATTTTTAGCACCAACAAGTCCAAGATTGATTTCGTCATTTGGTTTTCCATCTGACAACATAATCATAATTTTTCTCTCTTCATTATTATTTTTAATAAGATGGGACATTAGTTTTATAATAAGTCCATCACGATTACTACCAGAGGCATTGTATTTAAAGATATCAAGATTTTTATTTTGACTATCATTATAAGATCTAAACTCACGAACTATCATAAAATTATAAAAATTATTAAATCCTACAACGCGAGTTTTAATATTTAAATTTGTTAATGCTTCTGCAATTATAAATCCTTCAATTGCTACTTGTGATTGTCTAGTTTTTTGAGAGGCACTTTGATCTAGTATAATATCAACACTTATATTTCCCTGATGATCTTTAAAACTTTTTTTGAATATTTTATTATTAATTCCTTTTACTGACTGCCAAACTTTTGAAGGAACTAAATCACCGCTATTGGAATATGTTTCGTATTCATCTGTATTTCTAAGAAGTGAATTTTTAATTATTTCTTCTAAGTTTTTAATAGCTCTTTTATAAAAAAGTTTATCTTCTTCATAGGCTAATAAATTTTCTTCATGAGAATTTTCAGCTTCGTTTTTATAATAAAGTGAATCTTTATGCGTATATTCTCCCTTTGTAAAATAAAGATGAATACCTTCATGAACTCCTGTGCAAATAGCATTTTCTAATTTTTGTATTTCATTTTCTTTTAAAGTTTCTTTTCCATAATGTTTTTGAACCTTGTCATATAAATCCTTTGAAGCTCCAGTGCTTGTTTTTGTTCTATCAGTTACAACTTTTAAATTATCATAATCGGTTAAGTTTGAAGTAAATTCAGCAGACTCAATTGTAAATTTTTCAAGGTTTGCAACTTCAATAGATTTTGAACTTTGATAGATTCGTTTTTCGCGAGGAATATCATCATATTTTTTGGATTTTTTTATGATGGTTTTAATATTCTCATCATCTGCTAATGAAGAATAAATGTGAAAATATTTTTTATATAAATAGTTTAAAAATTCTATAAGTTGAGAAGTATCTAGACTATTAAAATTTAAAATTTCTTTTAGTAAATCATAAAGTGAGCCATTTATCTTAACTGGAATTTTATTTATATATTCATAGTAAGATTTTTCAAGCTCTTCTTGAATATCAATAGGTCTATGCAAAGTGTATTTATAGATTATATTTTTTTCATATTCTTTTTTATCATCAATAATACCAGGACGATTTGTTAAAAGATTTTCTGAAATTGCATTTTCCATTGTTATTTCAGCAATAAACAAAAGGTCCTTAGAATTATTTTTTGAACGAGCAACTCTGTTTAAAAATTCAGATACAAGATTCATATTATAAATTTTATACATATATCCAAGAATAAGAGATTTATATTTTGAATTGAAATTTGATGAAAAGAAATTTAAATCAATATCAAAATCATAATATTCAGCAGATGTCCAAACTAAATTAGAAAGTCTATTTTCCATTGAAAAGATCCTTAGATTGTATTGTTGATTCAAAAAGAGTATCTAAAGTATCTATTACAAGTTCACTTTCAAAGTTATCAAAGGTTTTATCGCTAAGTCCCATTTGTATAGATTGTTTTATAGTAAGACCTTTTTCCATAAGAGCAATAGAACTTAAAAGACCTCTTAAATCAATTGATTTTGAAGAAATTTCTGAATTTAGTGACTTATTTTGTAAATCAATAAAGAATTTTGAAAATCTATTTGTATATTCATCTTTAAGATTTGTTTTTTCTCTTAATAATTCAACGAGATTTTCTTCTGAAATAGTTGGCATATCAATAACTAAAAATCTTGATACAAGTGCTTCATTTAAATCTTTTGTTCCAACATATCCATAGTTCATTGTTGCAATAAATCTTGTTGCTTTGTGAAGGGGAAGCATATCGTAACCAGGAACATCAATTATTTTTCTATAATCAAGTGCAGAATGGACTACAGATAGTGCTTCGTTTTTTGCCATATTTATTTCATCAAATATAGCAAAGCCACCTTTTTCAGCGGCTTCATAAACAGGTCCTTTTTTAAGAACCACTTCATTGTTTTTAAATGTGTCAGAGCCAATTAAAGAAGCAGCGTCTGTGTTTATATTTAAAGATACTGTCCAAAGTGGTCTATGAAAAAGATAGGCCAAGTTTTCAGAAAGTACATTTTTTCCAGTTGCTTTTGGTCCAGTTAGTAGAATATGATTTCCAGTTAAGATTCCAGCAATTGCTTTTTCCCATACATCTACTCCGTAATATTTAAATTTTGGTACAGGGACTCTTTTTTCTAGTGATGAGTCCAATTTATAAAATTTTAAAAATTCTTCTACTTCAATAAGTAGAGAATCTTTAACTCCTTGTTTTTTTAGAAATTCCATTAGTTCCATAAAAACCTCCATTGCTTTATTTTACTCTAAGCCTATATATTTTCAATAGAAAAAAAGAAAAACAGCATAAGCTATTTTTCTATTCATTAATCCAGTTTGAAATGTCTTCAGTTACTTCTGAACTGACATATGATTTTTTATCATAAACACTCATATCATATTTATTATTATCTGATGGTGTAAATATATGAGAAAGTCCTTCGTATAATTTAAATCTTACATTATCTTTACCTGATAATAGTTCAATATATTCATAATAATTTCGTTGTGGCAAACTTTGAAAGTCATTTTCACCATGAATTATAAATAGGTTTCCATTAAAAGATAAGATGTCTTTTTTTAAGTCCAATTGATTTAAGCTATTCCAATAGGAAGGTTTAAGACCAAAGGGTTCTTCTTTAGATTCTAAATTTATATTTTTAGCTTTTAAAACTTCAGAAGAAGCATTTTCAAGTTGAATTTTTTTATCTTCTTCAGAAAGGCCATTACTTTGATTTACAAGTGTTTCGTTTTGATCAAATATAAGATCAGATAAATGTCTTAAACTTCCTGACATAAGAACAATTCCTTTAATATTTTTATCCTTAGCCATAGAAGGAGCAAGACTTGCGCCAGTATCATGAGCTATAATATAAATATTTTCTTTATCTATGTTTGGAAGATTTTCTACAAAGTTATATGCAGTATTAAAATCATTTAAATATTCATCTTCAATTGTATTTCTAGAATTTCCATGTAAAATACTTTTATCATATCTAAGTGTTGCAATTCCATTTGTAGCAAGTGTAAGTGCGATATTTTTAAATGGTTGATTTCCAGATAGTCCAATAGTTTCATCCATATCATAAGGACCAAGACCAGTAATCATAATTGCAATTTTAGGATTTTCAACATTTTTAGGAATAGTAAGTGCCCCTGGGATGATTAAATTATCACTATGAAGCTCCACAGGTTCAACTGTATATGATTTACTATTTCTTTTTTTTATAGGTCCTGGAAATAAAGAAAGATTTGTAAGTTTCCCATTTATATCATAGGAATATATTTCAGAACTTTTTCTTTTTTCATTATCAATTTGTAGTAGTACACTTTGCTCTGTAACTTGAGTTTTTTCTATATTTTTCATAGGTCCAGTAATTCTATTTATATGCTCAATAGATTGATATAAATTATTTTTATCTATTGTTTTTTGAGCTTCTTCATTGAAGTTGCTAAAGAAATTATTTTTTTTATAGCTACCATCAGTTAAAGTATGTGAATAACTTTCGCTAAGTTCTATTAAATTAATATTATTTTGAAAATTATTTTTATCTTTTTGTTTCATAACACAAGAGGTAAGTGTTAATGACATTCCAAGAAGAAGTATTAAATTTCTTTTTTTTATCATCTATTTCAACCGCCTTATTTGTTTAAATAAATTATATTACATAGAGAAATTTTTGCAATAAAAAAGGAACCATAAATGGCTCCTTTTATTAGATTAACGATAGTCTTCATTTTTTTTGCTTGAAGATTTATTTTTTGAATCATTGTCTTTTTTCTTATCGCTATCTTTGTCTTTATCTTTATCATCAGAACTTTCTGTTTTCTTAGGTTGTGGTTTAGGTCTATACTTATACATTTTATCTGTAAAGTGTGGAGTTGTACCATCAACAATAAGTTCAGAACGACCAGTTCCTTTAATATATTGTTTAGAAATTCCATCAGGCATTTCAAATGCTTTGTCTTCAAGATCTTCGTGAATTGGTTTCATAATTTCTCTCCAAAGACTTGCAGCTGTTGATGATGAAAAAGGAAGTGGTTTATGGTCATCTCTTCCAAGGAATACACTACCTACATAATAAGGAGTATATCCAACAAACCAAGCTTCTTTTTTATTATTTGTTGTACCAGTTTTACCAGCAATATGCATTCTTCCAAAGTTAGCATTTCTACCAGTTGATTTGGAAACAACTTCTTCTAAAATATTTGTTAAAAGATATGCATTTTGTTCTGACATAGCTTTTTTACCTTCTTGTTTGTTTTCATAAATTACTTCTCCAGATGATGTAGTAATTTTTTGAACAAAAGTAGGTTTCATAAATGTTCCTTCATTTGCAAGTGGAGTATAAGCTCCAGCCATTTCAAGTGGTGAGATACCCTTTGTCATACCACCAAGAGAAAGAGCAGAGAAGTTTGCATCATTTCTAGTTGGGTTATCTTTTGGCCAAACTAAAGTTGATACTCCAATGTTTTCTAAATTTTTCATTATTTGTTCAGTTGCTTTTTTCTCATCAATAGCTTGAGAATAGGCTGGACCTGTGTTTGATTTATTAGTTCTATCTGAACCAACATCTCTAGCAACTAAATAGGCACCAACATTTGAAGAACGAACAAGTAAGTTTCTTATAGTAGTCCAACCTTGATAAGATCCAACATTTTTAGGTTTATATGGAAGTTTAGTTCCATTTAATGGTGAATCTAAATAAACATCCGCTGCAGTTGCGCCGTCTTCAAAGGCAGTCATAAATACAGAGATAGGTTTTATACTAGAACCAGGTTGACGAGGTGTAGTTGCTCTATTTAAATTAGAAGAACCAACAATTCCACGACCACCAATTAATGCTTTAACTTCACCAGTGTGAGGATCCATAATAACAGCGGCAACTTGTGGCTGTGGATTTCCTTTTTCATCTGTAAAGTTTCCAGGATAGTTAGCTGGGTTTGAAACAACAGCTTCAACTTTCTTTTGCATTTCAAGATTCATTGAAGATTCAATTATAAATCCACCGGTGTAAAGTTTATTAGTTGCATCTTCTTGTGAATATCCTAAAGTTTTTAATATAGAAATAGTTTCTTTTTTTACTTCATCAACATAGAAAGAAGAAATTCCTTTTTCTTTTCTTTGTCCAAGATTAATTTTTATTGCTGTGTTCATTGCTTCATTATATTCTTCTTCAGTTATATATTTTTGTTTAAGCATTAAACCTAGTATTAATTCTTGTCTTTGCTTAGAAACTGGATTGAAAACTGCTTTAATTGGAACTATTGAATTATTTTCAATTTGTTTTAGTTCAAAATCATCAATAATACCAAGTTCTAATAATTTTTTTGATATTTGAAGAGTTTCTTCTGAATTTGTTTCGTTTTCTCCAACAGGTCTTAAAACAATTTGGATGTCTTCTAAATTATCACCAGGAGATATATTTTCTCTATTATAAGGAGAATATTTTTCTGGTCTATTAGTAATTCCTGCAACAAGTGCAGATTCAGCAAGATTTAATTCAGTAACATCTTTATTAAAAAATGTTTTTGCTGCGGCTTGAACACCAACTGTACCCTTAGAAAATCCAGCAGAGTTTAAATAAGCTTCTAAGATTTGATCTTTACTAAGTACAGATTCAAGTTCAAAAGCATAATAAACATCAGTTAGTTTTCTATCAAGACTTTTTGCTTGATTAGTGTAAAGGTTTTTTGCAAGCTGCATAGTTATTGTAGAGGCACCTTGTTGCATAGATCTTGTTTTTAAGTCGTGGGCAAGAGCGCCAACAACTCTTTTAAAGTCAACTGCATTGTGTTCATAAAATCTTTCATCTTCAACTGAAATAACGGCTCTTTGTAAATCTTTAGGTATTTTATCAAGAGTTACATATTCAGAAAATTCATTTAATACAAGAGTTTGTACTAAATTATTTTGATCGTCATAAACTTTTGACGTTTCATTTATTTGGTTTCGATAATTTTCAGGTTCTATAGGTGGAGCTTGTTTTAACACAGATAAAACATAGGCTCCAAGGAAAGTTCCAAGAGTTATAATTACAATCAATAAAAGAATTAAAAGTATTTTTATAATACTTGAAAATCGAAGCATTCCCTGAGTTTTTCGCTTCCTATTTTTCTTCATAGTAGCATTAACCTCCTTAATCTTCTTTATTATAACAGATTTTGAAAAAAAATAGCATTAATTATGGCTTGTAATACAACTTTAATACAAAATATACTTTTGATTAAATTTTGTAATATTTGTATAATACTTATTAAGAGGTGAGCTTATGTTAAAGGAGCTTAAACTATTTAAAGGACTTAGTGAAAGTGAAATAGAAGATTTTTTAAATGAAAATAATGCCATTGTAAAATATTATAATGAAAATGAATATATTTTTCAGCAAGGAGATATTCCAGAATATTTATATATTTTATTAAATGGGGTAATAAATGTAGAGAGAATGGAGATAAGTGGAAAAAGAATAATTGCAAATCAATTTCGAGAAGATAATACTGTTTTTGGGGAAGTATATCTTTATGTTGAAAAAAGAGAATATGATTATTCTGCTCTTGCGGTGAAAGATAGTAAAGTTTTAAAAATAAAAAAAGAGGCTCTAGAATTTAATAAGGGTGATAAGTATAGTAGAACTATTACAAATAATATGCTTTCAATACTTTCAAATAAAGCTTTTTATTTAAATCAAAAACTTTTAATTTATAGTAGTTTTTCACTTAGACAAAAATTATCAAAGTTCTTTTTATTAATTTCAGAAAATAAAAATTCAATAGAATTAAAATTAAATAGAGAAGAACTTGCAGATTTTTTAGGAGTAGCAAGACCATCAGTTTCAAGAGAGCTTATGAATATGCAAGATGATGGAATTATAAAAATAGAAAAAAACAAAGTAACTTTAAATAAAGAAAAGTTAGAAGAATTTTTATAATGTAACACAGGTTACGAATTAAATTAAAAGGGTATAGTATAATATCTTTAAGTTAATAAATGAGAAAAATATTGGGAGGTTTATTTAGATGGATAATAAAATGTTTTGCTATCAATGTCAAGAAACAAAAGATAACACAGGTTGTACAGTAGCGGGAGTTTGTGGTAAGACTGCAAAAACTGCAAATTTACAAGATATGTTAGTTTATCAAACAAAAGGTCTTTGTGATATAACGGACTCTTTAAGAGTAGAAGAAAAAAAAGTTGAAAGAAATATAAATCAACTTATAATGCATAACTTTTTTACAACAATAACAAATGCAAACTTTGATGATGAAGTTATTTTAAATAGAATTATAGAAGTTATAAAAATTAAAAAAACTTTATTAGAAAATTTAGATAATAAAGAAAAATTAAGTGAAGCAGCACTTTATAATGAACTTGATGCTGAAAAACTTATAGAAAAATCAAATAGTGTTGGAGTATTAAATTCAGAAGATGAAGATGTAAGAAGTTTAAGAGAACTTATAACTTATGGAATAAAAGGTATGGCGGCATATTTAACTCATGCAAATATGCTTGGATATGATGATGAAGAAATAAGTGAGTTTTTACAATTTGCTCTTGCAAAAACATTAGATGACCAATTAAAAATAGACGAGCTTTTTGCTATTACAATGAAAACTGGTGAGTTTGGATTAAAGGCAATGCAACTTTTAGATTATGCAAATACAAAAACTTTTGGAGATCCAGAAATTTCAAATGTAAGTATTGGTGTAAGAAAAAATCCAGCAATTTTAATTTCAGGTCATGATTTAAGTGATATGAAACAACTTTTAGAACAAACTAAAGGAACAGGAGTAGATGTTTATACTCACTCTGAGATGCTTGCAGCAAATTACTATCCTGAGTTTAAAAAATATGAAAACTTAGCAGGAAATTATGGAAATGCTTGGTGGAAACAAAAAGAAGAATTTGAATCATTTAATGGACCGATTCTTATGACTACAAATTGTATAGTTCCTCCAAAGGATTCTTATAAAGATAGAATGTTTACAACTGGAGATGCAGCTTATCCTGGATGTAAACATATAGAAGGAGCTATTGGAGATAAAAAAGATTTTTCAGAAATTATAGAACTGGCAAAAAAATGTGCATCACCAGAAGAAATTGAAACTGGAGAAATAATTGGTGGTTTTGCTCATAGTCAAGTGCTTTCTCTTGCAGATGAAATAATTGCAGGAATTCAATCTGGAGATATTAAAAAATTCGTAGTAATGGCTGGTTGTGACGGAAGAAGCAAATCAAGAAATTATTATACTGAATTTGCTAAAAATCTTCCAAAGGACAATATTATATTAACTGCTGGTTGTGCAAAATATAGATATAATAAATTAAATTTAGGAGATATAAATGGAATTCCTAGAGTTTTAGATGCTGGTCAATGTAATGATTCATACTCATTAGTTTTAATAGCAATGAAACTTGCTGAAGTATTAGGACTTGATGATGTAAATGATTTACCAATTATTTATAACATTGCTTGGTATGAACAAAAAGCAGTAATAGTTCTTTTAGCTTTACTAGCACTTGGGATTAAAAATATTCATATAGGACCAACACTTCCTGCATTTTTATCAGAAAATGTTGCGAATATATTAATTGAAAACTTTAAACTTTCAGGAATATCTACTGTTGAAGAAGATATTGAAAACTTAATCCTAAAAGAAAAAAATGACCTTATGGATATGCCAATGGGTGAGCTTGTATTAAAACACCCACAACTTGTTGAAGTTCTAACAAGTCTTGGAATGCACTGTATAGGTTGTCCATCTTCACATATGGAAACATTAGAAGAAGCAGCAATGGTTCATGGTCTAGATTTAAATGAAGTAGAAAAATTATTAAGGGAAAAACTATGAGTCGGTTTTTAGCTCCTATACATTTTTTAATGTATGACAAAGTATTATTTTTAGAAGCTTTTGTAGAAAATTATATAGATATTGCTAAAGATAATAATGTGGAGTTAAAAGAATTAAATAGTCTAGGGGAGATTGAAAAGTCTCCTTTAGATAGAATTATAGATGAAGATAATATTCATTTATGGATTCAAAAAAAAGTTGAAATAGTTGAAAATAGATTTGCCTATGTAGTAAGTGAAATTTTAAAAAGCGATAAAGAGTTAATGATTGAACTTTTAAAATACTCTTATAGAAAAGGTAGAAATGAAAACTTTAATTCAAATGTAGATGATGCTTTTAAGTTTATTATATCTAGATTTTTAGATGGAATGCCTTGTGATAATTCTATATCTATTATTGAGAGCAATGAAGATTTTGTTAAATTTATTATAGAAATAGACAATCATGAAAAGTTTTGGGAATATGGAATTTCATCAGAAACTTATTGGGAAATTAGGAATAAATATATAAAGGGACTTTTAAGTAGTAGTAGATATGATTTATTTGTAGAAAATAATATATATGAGATAAGGGGATAGTTATGTTTGCTATAGAATATTTAGAACAAGAGCATAGTTATATTTTAAAGTTAACAAATAGAATTGAAGAGGAATCCTTGAAAATATTAAATGGGGAAAATGTTGATATAGATTTCTTTAAAAATTCAGTTTTATATATTAAAAAATTTGCAGATGCAGAACATCATAAAAAGGAAGAGGATATATTCTTTAAATATATGGTGGAAAATTTAGGGGCAGTTGCTGAAAAGTTAATTAAAAATGGAATGCTTGTAGAACATGATATGGCGAGATTTTATATATTAAGTTTATCAGAGGCAATATCTTCTTATGAAGAAAATGGTGATGATAAGAGCAAGTTATATATTATTACAAATGCAATGAATTATGCAGAGCTTTTAAGACGTCATATAGATAAAGAAAACAATGTTGTCTATACTTTTGGAGAAAGAGAACTTTCTGAGGAAGTTAAAAACAAAATTGAAGAAGAAATGAAAAATAGAGTTAAAGAAGAAAAAATAAATGAGGATGAAAAAAATTCTCTTTTAGAAAAATTAAATATAGTAATGTAATTTAGGAGGTTGTATAAGCAACCTTCTTTTTTTATGTGATTTACAATATAGTAAAAATCATATATGATTTTGTATTGTAGTTTAAAATAAATTTGAAAGGTTAGGATGATGAGTAATCAAAAAAACACAAAGAGAGCTTATATAATTGAAAGTATAATGTTTCTTACATATGTATTTTTTGGAGTAAACTGGATTGTTGGAACAACACTTACGCCAGAAATAATTGAGTATTTTAATTTAAATTCTTTTGCATCTGCAACATTTGTTTCAAATGCAATAACTATAGCAAAGATTTTAGGTAATTTAATTGCTGCAAATATTTTATATAAATTATTTCCTAAAAAAGCAATTGGACTTGCATCATTTTCAATATTTTTAGGATCTTTAGTTGCAATAATAGCTCCAAGTTATTTTATATTTACATTAGGTAGATTTATTATGGGATTTGGTGGAGCACTTTATATAGTATATTTTAATCCTGTTATAATTCATTATTTTACAGAGGATAAAAGACCAGTATTAAATACATTAAACAATGCTTGTTATAATATTGGTTCAATTGTTGCATTAATTATGGTAGGTCCTGTTGTAGCTTGGTTAGAAAACTGGAAATTATCAATGTTATTTTTTGCAATGATATCCTTTGTTTTGTTTTTATTATGGTTAGTTTTTGGAGAAGATTTTGAAATCTTTAAAAAGAATGAAGAAAAGCATAGTATAAGAAGTGAATTAAAGTATAAATTTAATTGGATTTTACCAATAACTTATGCAGGAAGACTTACATTGTACTTAGTACTATTAACAATATTTCCAATATCAGGATTGTCAGTTTTAAATGCAAGACATCTTTCAGCTCTTATGGCAACTGGTGGATTAATTGGTTCATTTTTAGCGATGATGATTGCAAAAAAATCTGAAAGAAGACTGCCTGTTATAAGATTTTCTGGAATTGGTATGCCAATATTTGGAGCAATTCTTCTTTTAACAAATTCAGTGACTATTGAAATAATTGCAAGTTTAGCAGTTGGTATATTTATATATCTTCCACTAACTTCTTTATTTACAATTCCACAGGAATTAGAAGGAATGACAATTTCAAAATTAACTGCAGTAATGAGTTTGTTTTGGTCTATATCTTATATATTTGAAACTATAGCTTATTATTCAATAGGTAGAGTAATAGATTCACAGGGATATTTAGCAGGGCTTTTTATAGCGGTAGTTTTATCATCAACTTGTTTTATAGGTTCATTTTTACTTCCTGAAACTGGATTAAAGAAAAATTAATATAAATAAAAAGAACTCATCCTAAAAATAGATGAGTTCTTTTTTAATTTAAATGTTTTAATCCATTTTTTATTTTTGGAGTAATAATTGTTGCAATAATCATTTTTAATATATCTCCTGGTAAGAAAGGAATAAGTCCCATTGAAAGTACAGCCATAAGACTTTCAGGTGTGCTACCAATATAGTATTTAAGAACAAGAACCATATATGGAAGTCCAATTGCATAAAATAATATTTCGGCAACTATTAATGATATAAATATTTTTTTTCTATTAGTAGATTCTCCAACCATTTTAGAAATAAGAGCAGAGCCTATGGCAAAAGCTATTAAAAATCCAAAAGTTGGTTTAAATACAGATTGAACTCCACCAGTAAATCCTGAAAATATTGGAAGTCCTATAAGTCCTAGTAAAATATAAACAAGAACTGAAAGAATTGCTTCTGTTGGGCTAAGTAAAAGTCCGGCCATAAATACAAAGAAATTTTGTAATGTAATTGGCACAGGGTACATTGGTATTGATATAAAAGCTCCTACGCATATAAGTGCTGTAAAAATTGCTATTCTAGTAATTGATTTAGTATTAGTTTTCATAAATGCCTCCTTAATCTACTATAATTATAAATATGGTTGACAAATAAGTCAAATGATATTTAATGTTAACCATAAAAATAAATAAAAAGACAAATTCTTTAAATTAATAATTTTAAGTTTAGCACTTAGAATCTAATTATCTTTAAATTTCTTGCATTTTAAAAGTTATAAATATATACTAAAAATATTAAAAATTTCTAAAAAATGAGGATGGATATGTTATTAGTAATTGATGTAGGAAATACTACAATTGTATTTGGTGTTTATAAGAAAAATGAGTTGGTGCATGATTTTAGAATTTCAACTGTAAAGACTAGAACATCTGATGAATATGGAATGTTATTTTATAATACACTCTCTCTAGGAAATATAGATCCATTAGATATAGAAGATGTTATTATTTCTTCTGTTGTTCCTAACTTAATGCATACACTACCAAGTATGATTATTAAATATTTTAATAAAAAACCAATTGTTATAAATGATGATATAAATACTGGATTAAATATTAAATATGATAATCCTAAAGAAGTTGGGGCAGATAGAATTGTAAATGCTGTTGCAGCTTTAGATAAATATGGTGGTCCTTGTATTATTATTGATATTGGAACTGCTATGACTTTTTGTGTTGTTGATGAAAATAGAAATTATCTTGGTGGATTAATTATGCCAGGTCTTGGAATATCATCTGAAGCTTTATTTATGAGAACTTCAAAACTTCCTAAGATAGAAATAGTTCAACCAGATCATGTTATTTCTACAACAACTGTATCTAGCATGCAATCAGGAATGTATTATGGATATAATGTAATGATAGATGGAATAATTGAAAAAATAGTAGAAGAACTTGGAATTGGTGTAGAAGATATAAATATAATTTCAACTGGTGGTTTTTCTTCACTATTAACAAAGGATTCAAAATATAATATTGTAATAGATAGATTTTTAACTTTACATGGTTTAAAAACTCTTTACGATATGAATAAGGATGAAATAATTGAAAAATATTAATATAAATGGAGCAATATTATCTCCACTTGCTGGATATACAGATGAAGCCTTTAGGGAAATATGTGCAGAACATAATGCGGCTATGACTGTTTCGGAAATGGTAAGTGCAAAGGCTTTGTACTATGGTGATAAAAAATCTAAAGAATTATTAAAAATATCAGAAAAAGAAAACAATGCTTGTTTACAACTTTTTGGAGATGATCCAGATATTATGAGTACTGTTGTAAGAGATATAGTAAATCCATTGGATTTTAAAACTATTGATATAAATATGGGATGCCCTGCGCCAAAAATTGTAAAAAACAATAATGGTTCGGCTCTTTTAGATCAACCAGAACTTTCTTATGATATAATGAAAAGTGTTGTTTTAAGTTCAAATGTGCCAGTGTCTGTAAAGATACGAAAGGGAATAAGAGATAGTAATTCTATGGAAGTTGCAAGGCTTGCAGAGAAAGCGGGAATTGCTTTTATTACAGTACATGGAAGAACGAGAGAAGAATATTATTCAGGTACAGCGGACTGGAACTATATAAAAAGTGTAAAAGAAGAAGTTTCAATTCCTGTAATTGGAAATGGAGATATAAATAGTTATGAAGATGCTCTTGAGAAAATTAATTTTTCAGGAGTGGATGGAGTAAGTATAGGTCGTGGAGCAATAGGCAATCCTTTTATATTTGATGAAATATATAAAAAGTTTTCAGGTCTAGATTATAATAAGCCTTTAAATAGCGAAAGATTAGAAATGGCAATTTATCACTTAAATTTAATTTGTAAATACAAGGGTGAGAAAATTGGTGTAAGAGAGATGAGAAAACACTTTGTAGGATATTTAAAAGGAATGACTGGATCTAAAGAAATTAAGGATAAGCTAAACAGAGTTGATGATTTAGTTGAGATTGAAAAAATGATTAGAGACTTTATGGTTGATATTGACTGATATTCTTGACAATATCGCTACTTTCAACTATAATTACTTAGACTTTTAGAACGATGTGAATATTATAAATATGGTCTTAATATTAGATTTAGGAGAGATATAAATGGTTGAAAAGGATATATTTTTTACCCCAGAAGGTTTAGAAAAAATAGAAGCGGAAATTGAACATTTAAGAACTGTTAGAAGAAAAGAAGTAGCTGACAGAATTAAAGTAGCGCTAGGATACGGTGACCTTTCAGAAAACTCAGAATATGATGAGGCTAAAAATGAACAAGCTCAAGTTGAAGAAAGAATTGCAAAACTTGAAGGTATGGTTAGAAATGCTGTAGTAATAGATGAAGATGATCTTAATACAGAAGTTGTAAATGTAGGTTCTATTGTAAAAGTGAAAGATTGTTTAACTGGAGATATAGAAGAATTTACAATTGTTGGTTCAGCAGAAGCAGATCCATTAGAAGATAAAATTTCTAACGAAAGTCCAGTAGGTGGAAAATTACTAGGTAAAAAAGTTAGTGAGACAGTAGAAATTGAAATTCCTGATGGAATGATTAAGTATGAAATTGTATCAATTTCTTTATAAGTAGGAGGAAACATGCAAAATACTGATGAAAAAAGACTTAATGAAATGCTTCTTTTAAAGAGACGTAAATTAGAAGAATTAAGAGAAGAAGGAAAAGATCCTTTTAAAATTTCAAAATTTGACGTAACACACTATTCTACAGCTATTAAAGATGCTTTTGAAGAACTTGAAGAAAAAGAAGTTATTATAGCAGGAAGAGTAATGAGTAAAAGACGTCATGGAAAAATAGCTTTCTTAGATATTCAAGATCAAGAAGGTAGAATCCAAGTTTTTGCTAGAAAAGATATTTTAGAAGAAAACTATGAAGATGTTAAAGGTCTTGATATTGGAGATATAGCTGGAGTAAAGGGATTAGTTTTCAAAACTGAAGCTGGAGAAATAACAGTAAGAGCTACTGAAATAACTCTACTTAGCAAATCATTACAAATATTACCAGAAAAATATCATGGATTAAAAGATCCTGACTTAAGATATAGACAAAGATATGTTGATTTAATTGTAAATCCAGAAATTAAAGAAACATTTATAAAAAGAAATATAGTATTAAGATCTATTAGAGAATACCTTGATAATAAAGGTTTCTTAGAAGTAGAAACTCCAATACTAGGAACAGTTGCTGGTGGAGCAAATGCTAAACCTTTCTTAACACACCACAATTCTTTAGATATTGATATGCAACTTAGAATTGCAAATGAATTATTCTTAAAAAGATTAGTAGTTGGTGGATTTGATAAAGTATATGAAATGGGAAAAATGTTTAGAAATGAAGGAATGGATACAAGACATAATCCTGAATTTACAAATATTGAAATATATCAAGCATATACAGACTATGAAGAAATGATGAGAATAACTGAAGATTTATTTGAAAATGCTGCAATTAAACTTTATGGCACAACTAAAATAAATTACCAAGGAACTGAAATAGATTTAAAAGCTCCATGGAAAAGAATAACTATGACTGAAGCAGTAAAAGAAACTGCAGGAGTAGACTTCGATAAAATAAATACAGATGAAGAAGCTATTGAAGTAGCTAAAGCTAAAGGACTTGAAGTAGAAAAAGGATGGACAAGAGGTAAAATAATTGCTGAAATGTTCGAAGAATTTGCAGAAGGAACTTTAGTACAACCAACATTTGTAACAAAACATCCAGTAGAAGTTTCACCACTTTCAAAAAGATCAATTGAAGATGAAAGACTTACAGATAGATTTGAAGCTTTCATTAATACTTGGGAATTTGCAAATGCATTTTCTGAGTTAAATGACCCAATAGATCAAAAAGAAAGATTTGAAGCACAAGTAAGAGAAAAAGAAGCTGGAGATGATGAAGCTCATCCAATGGATCATGACTTTATAAATGCCCTAGAAGTAGGTCTTCCACCAACAGGAGGACTAGGTATAGGTGTAGATAGAATGATTATGCTATTAACAGATCAACCAAGCATAAGAGACGTTGTATTCTTCCCTACAATGAAACCACTAGGCGTAGAAAAAGAAGAAAAATAAAAAATGATAAGAGAGGTCTTAGAGACTTCTCTTTTTTTATAGGAGGAAAAAATGAAATTAAACTTTATAACTATAATGGTAGAAGATATAAAAAAATCAATAAAATTTTATGAAGAAATATTAGGTTTAAAAGTAGTTAGAAGCATCGAGCTGGATAATGGACATATAAAATTCTTATCAAATGCAGAGAATGAAACAATGATTGAATTAATAGAGATGAAAAATAGTAAAAGTGTTAGAGTAGAAGGAATGATAATGAGTTTTAAATCAGAAAATTTATTAGAAGCTAGAGAAAAAGCAATAAGTTTAGAATATAAAGTATCTGAAATAAAAACTTTTGGAGATAAACCAGAGCACTTTATAGTAGAAGATCCAAATGGATTAAAAATAGAGATAAGTATATAGTAGAAAATATATGTAATAAGAAAACAAAAGTTTACTGCGAAAAGCATTAATATGTTTTAGATTAGAGTAAGGTTATTATAACTTTAGGAGTTAGCAAAACCATATATTGCAGTAAATACACAATGCTATAAAAAGTAATAAAAAATCTAAGAAATATCAACAAATATTATTGACATTAAGGATTAACCTAGATATACTATAAAAGTTCTTAAAAGAGAAGAACTATGAGAAAAAAACATTAAAACTTTTATAAAAAACATATTGACAAAAACATCTTAAAAGATGTATACTATAAAAGTTGTTTTAAGTAATGAATAAATTATTTAAAACAAACGATAAAAAAGTTCTTGACAAAAGAAAATATCTATCGTATAATAAATAAGCTACTTCAAGTCGATGAGACTTAAAAAAGTGGTTGACATTAAAAAAATAACTTAAAAAAGTAGTTGACAAAACACTTTAAAAGTTATATACTAA
>CAMIZH010000003.1 GCA_946403255.1 uncultured Peptoniphilaceae bacterium
AATTTGATTATTGAACCACTTGTTACAATGATGGAAATAAATCGAGCCATATCTAAAGTGTATTCGGTAAATATACTTAATTCAAAATTAATTTTATATAAGAAAAAAACTAGTAAATACCCTACGAAATATTTTAAAAAATATAATAGAGTTAAAGCTATTTTAATAAATGTCATAAAAAACCTCTTTTCTAAAAATTAAAAATAAAGTTATAAGTTATTACAATATATAAAATTAGTATCACATAAAATTATATATTGTAATAATATTAATTTCAATAATATATTAGTTGTAAATATTTACTTAAATATTTTTATATAGTAATAAAAATAAAAAATTTTGACTATATAAAATAAGTGTGTTAACTTATATTTAATAAATAACCAAAAAAATATAAATAAGATTTATAAAAACCTGCCGAGGTAATTATAATGTTAAGCTAGGCCTTTGTTCACAGAAAGAGCCTAGCTTTTTTTATTTATATAATAAAAGAGGTGAAAATAAAAAAATTGTAAGAGTAGAAAAAATATTAAATAGAATAGGAGTTGCTAAAATGAAATTAAAATGTATAAAAAAAGCTGTATTATTATCAAGTTTTTTAATGATTAATACAAGTGTGGTATTTGCAGAAAAGAATGAAATTTTTCAAGATATAAATACTACAATTGAATATAATGAATTGAAAAAAGAAAATATCGGTGAAGAAGATAGTAATTTAAAAAATGAAAAAAGTTCATATGATGAAACATCTGAAGAAATGGGATTTAATCAATCCAGTTTAGAAAATTTAAGAATAAATAAAAATGTATTTGAATATACTGATTTAAAAGATGGGGAAATAAAATTAACTAAGTATTTAAGTGATTCAAGTGAAATAGTGATACCTTCGGAAATTGATGGAAAAACAGTAACTGAACTAGGAAATGATTTATTTTCAGGTTTAACAATAAATTATATAAAGTTCCCAAATACCTTAAAAATAATAGGAAGTGGAGTATTTCAAGATACTGTAGTTAACTGTGATATTAATATACCAGAAGGCGTAGAAAAAATAGGTAGATTTACAGGAGGACTTTTCAGTAAGGCGATAGTTAATGGCGATATAATATTACCAAGTACAATAAAAAGTTATGGAGGATATGATTTTAAAGAAATAACTGTTAATGGGAAAATTAAAATCGCAGGATATTCTGGGCTAGAGGATGGACATGGACCTAAAAAAATTAATATATCCATATTTAATAATGCAAAGTACATTGAAACTATAGAGTTTACAGGAGATGCTCAGCTTATTAAAGGAAGATTTTCATTTGGAAATGAAAACTTAATAAATGTAGATGATTTTATAATAGGAGAAGGAGTCGAAAATATAGGTATATTTCCATTATTTAAATATTTTGATATTAAAAATCCTTTAAAATTACCTTTAAGTTTAAACACTATTGATGGAAATGCTTTTGAAGATACAAAATTAAATCATCCATTATTAATTCCTAAAAATGTAGAAAATATATATGCATTTGCATTTAATGGGGCAGAAATACCTTTGCTTGAAATTGAAAATGGAGTAAAAAATTTAGATGAAGCAAATGGGAATTTAGGAAATAATATATTTTCGAATTCTAAACTTCTAGATATAGAAATACCTTCATCAGCAGAAAATTTAGGAGATAATATGTTTGAAGGCTCAAATTTTGAAAATATCGTTATATATAATGATCAAATAAATTTTGGTAAAAATATGTTTTCCTTAGAAAAAGATTTATATAAAAACATAAATTTGGTAGGTTTTAATAATTCTACAACTAAAAAACTTGTGGAAACCATTAAAGAAGATTTTCCTAATATAAAGTTTAAAAATTTTGTAGAAATAGAACAAAAAATAAATGGTGAATATATTGAAGAGATAACTATAGATCCAGGTGATAAGTTATTACAAAATACAGAAATTATTATAAATGAAAGCAAAGGATATAATGACTTATATAGAAGTGTAGATAGACATATAGATATTGTTATAAATGAAGAGTTGGATAAAATATTTGATATAGAGTCTATAAAAGCTGTTGTAGACAAAAAAGAGAACTTATATGTTATAAATGAAAATGGAAATTTTTCAATAGAAATACCAAAAAATAAATTTTATGGAAATAAGCCTATTTATCTTGAGGTTCAGTTAAAAGTAAAAGATAATGCTGTTATAAAAGAAGGAAGTAATTTAATTATTAATGCAAATATTTCAAGTGTGTTTGGAGATACAAAAGAAATCATATCTTCAAATGTTGTAAATTTAAAAGCGGGAAATAAAAATCCAACAGATCCTTCAGAACCAATAAATCCAGAGATTAATGATAAAGGTAATACCAATAAAAAAAAGAAAAAAGAAATTAAGAAAGAAGAAATAAAAAAACAGCAAATTTTAAATCATGATGAATATTTATTCGGATATGAAGATAATACAATAAAACCAGAAGGAAATATAACAAGAGAAGAAGCATCAGCAATATTAGATAGAATAACACCAGATAAAGTAACTACAAGAAGAAAATTTATATATCCAGATGTTGAAACAAATAGATGGTCTTATGAAAATATTAATAATTTATCAAATAAAGGTGGAATAAAAGGATATCCAGATGGAAGATTTTTACCATCAAATAATATAACAAGAGCAGAAGCTGCAACAATTTTGGTAAGACTTGAAAATGCTAATTTATCCCACAAAGAAAATTTACCAAAAGAATTAGAAGGGCATTGGGCAGAAAAAGATTTAATGATATCAATAAATAAAGGATGGTTAAAAGGTTATGAAGACGGTACTTTAAAACCTGATAGAGAAATAACAAGAGCAGAATTTGTAACATTAGTAAATAGAATATTAGATAGAAAAGTAATAGAAGAAAATATATTATCAGAAATAAGAGAATTTAAAGATCTAGAAAAATCAAAATGGTATTATGAAGATATTGTTGAAGCAACAAATAGTCATAGTTATGAAGAAAAAAGATTAAAGGATAATTCGGAAAAATGGATTGATTTAATTAAATCAATGTAATAAAAATAAAGAGACTAACTTTTCTTATAAGATCGGTTAGTCTTTTTTTGATATATCTCTAAATTGTAAAAGATTTCTAAAATAGTCTGTTTATAGAGTTATTTTTATAATAAGATACGGGGAGATTTATGTAAAATTCTTTTAAAAGGTAGTAAATGTTAGTCATTAGATATCTTTTATCTAAATAAAAGACTTATGGTTAGGGATATAGATTTTTATGGGTATACTTTATATTATATTAATGAAATTTAATTTTATAAAGTAAATTAAACATTTAACTTTATTTGGAGGTTTGAATGGACAAAAAAGTATTAGTAATATTAGTAGTTTTAATTATAGTATTGATATTTCCTTTGTATATTATGCATTTACTTTCAAATGATATTGTTGATAAATACGAATTACTAGAAATAAAAGAATTTAAAACAGAAAATGAAATATTTATAAAAGGTAAAATTAAAAATAATACTTTTAAAACAATACCGTACTTACAAGTAGGAATACCGATATATAATAAAAATGAATATTTAATATATACCTCTTACGATATGATATATAATTTTAAACCTAGAAAGATATTTAATTTTAAAATAGTTATCTCTATGAATAAAAAAGATGAAATTTTATGGGAAAAAGAAGAAGTAATTGAAGAAGTAATTATTGAAGAAAAATAAAATAAAAAGACTAACATTCCCTTAAAGGTTTGCTAGTCTTTTTTATTTTAAACATTAAATTTAAATACTACAACGTCTCCGTCTTGCATTATATATTCT
The DNA here is from genome assembly GCA_946403255.1 of uncultured Peptoniphilaceae bacterium. Lineage (GTDB taxonomy): Bacteria > Bacillota > Clostridia > Tissierellales > Peptoniphilaceae > Anaerosphaera. The sequence goes on from CAMIZH010000003.1 coordinate 3,829, forward strand.
TTACCTTCACTACGAATAAGTCCTTTTTCTCTAGCGATTGCTAAAGAGCCAGTGCTTACTAAATCTTCATAAGAAATTGTATCAGCTTTTATAAATCCTCTTTCAATATCAGTATGAATTTTTCCAGCTGCTTGTGGTGCTTTTGTATTTCTTTTTATTGTCCAAGCTCTAGTTTCTACTTGACCTGTTGTAAGGAAACTTATTAATCCAAGTAAATCGTAGCTTGATTTTATAAGTTTATCTAGTCCTGATGAATCAAGTCCAAGTTCTTCTAAGAATAATTCTTTTTCATCATCTTCTAATGATTGAATTTGTGATTCAATTTCAGCGCTTATTACAACTATTTCATCACCTTGTTCTTTTGCAAAGTTTGCAACTTTTTGAACATATGGATTTTCTTTTGCGTCATTTTGAATTTCATCTTCAGAAACATTAGCTACATAAATTACTGGTTTTCCACTAAGAAGAGCATAGTTTTTAATAAACTTGCTTTCATCTTCATTTAATTCTAAAGCTCTTGCAGGTTCACCTTTTTCAAGTAAAACTTTTAATCTTTTAAGAAGTTCTACTTCAGGTAATAATTTCTTATCACTTTTAGCTTGTTTTTCTGTTTTGAATAATCTTTTTTCAATTTGTTCTAAATCTGAAAAGATAAGTTCTAAATTTATGTTCTCTATATCTCTTAGAGGGTCTATAGAACCATCAACATGTATTATATTTTCATCTTCAAAGCATCTTACTACATGTACTATTGCATCTACTTCTCTTATATTTGACAGGAATTGATTTCCTAATCCTTCACCCTTACTTGCGCCTTTAACAAGTCCAGCAATATCAAAAAATTCAATACTTGTATGAATGATTTTTGATGAATTACTTATATCAGATAAAGTTTTCAATCTTTCGTCAGGAACATTTACTACACCAATATTTGGTTCAATTGTAGCAAATGGATAATTAGCAGCTTCGGCTCCAGCTTTAGTAAGAGCGTTAAATAAAGTAGACTTTCCAACATTTGGTAGTCCAACTATCCCAAGTTTCATTTTATCGCCTCATTTTCTATTTTTTCAAATTGTATTATAACATAAAAAAAATCTTAACCCAATCTTTTATAGTTATATAATATTGGTTTTATATACACCTTAGTGTATAATAGGAAAAAGATAATATAAAGAGGTGAATATAAAATGAGTGCCATAGTGGTAAATGAATTAACCAAGAGATTAGGTAAAAAAGTTATATTTTCTGATATAAACTTAGAAGTGCTTGAAGGTGAATTTTATGCTGTACTAGGACTAGAAGGACAAGGAAAAACTACTTTAGCAAAAATCATATTTAATTATTTAAATCCAACAACTGGATCTATTAATATTTTTGATATGGATTGTACTAAGGATTCTAGACTTATAAAAGAAAGTGTTTCTTATGTTCCTGAAGAATTTATTTTCCAGGATAATGTTAGAGCAATATCTTTATTTAAGAAAACTCTTGCTTTTCATAATTTGAAAAATACAGAAGAATTAAACTATTTAGTTGAATATTTTGGATTTAATCAAAAGGTTAGAGTCATAGATATGACTGAAAATGAAAAAAAATTATTTAGTATTATAAATGCATTAATAGTTAAACCTAGGTTGTTAATACTAGATGAACCAACAAAGTACTTAAGTATTGAAGATACTGTTAAATTATTTGATCATTTGAATAAATTAAAATCAGAAGAAAATTTAACTATGTTTATGTTAACTGATTCTTTAGTAGATGCTCAAAGATATTGTGATAGAGGAGCATTTTTACATGATGGACAAATAAAAAATACAGAATATCTAAAAGATAAAGCTGCTAATGATAAAATTATTAAAATTTATTCAGAATTAGATAGCTTAGATAGATTTACAGATATTGGTGCTAGAGTTATAAAAGAAAGCGTTGAAGAAAAAATATTATACTTCGATGGTAATTTAAATCTTTTATCTCAAGTTATAGCAAGTTTAAATATAGTTAATTATAATATAGAGGATTCATCATTAAGTGATAAAATATCAGCTTATTATAAAAATGTAGAGGAGGTAGAAGGATGATTTTTGAAAGAGAATTTAAGTCTACCTTTGGAAAAATGATTGCGTGGGTATTAGTTTTATTAGTTTTAACAGGATTATTACTTGCTCTTTATCCTATGATGTTAGATTTAAATATGAAAAGTGTTTTTGATAGTTTTATTTCTAGCTTAAATGATAATTTTAAAAAGGTAATGGGCTTTGATGAAAAGCTTAACTATGAAGAAATAGGACAATATATTGCTTTTATTTATCAATATATTGCAGTTTTAATTGCAATGTTTGCTATGCAACTTGGAGCGAATTCTTTAGCTAAAGAACAAGGTTCTGGAAATATAGAATATTTATATTCTAATCCTATAGACAGATCTGAAATTGTAACTCAAAAGATTTTATCAAATATTTTAACTTATGTACTATTTTTAATAGTTATGGCAGTTGCAACTTTTGGTCTTGCAATAGTTTTAGCACCGAAAGATGCAGATTTTAGAAAACAACAATTATTAATAGATATGATAAAAATATTTGCAGGACTACTTGGAAGTGGACTTGTATTTATGTCAATTGGTTATTTTGTAAGTTCATTATCTAAAAATACAATCTATACAGAAGGAATAAGTGTATTATTTGTATTTTTAATTGCAATTTTTATAATTGTTGGAAAGATAAATGGGGGAGTTCTAGGAACTATTACAAATTTATCTCCACTTGAAACTTTTAAACCAATAAGAATGTTAAATTTAAATATTTCTGTAATTGGAGTTATTACAAATATAGTTATTTTTGCTATATTTATGTTACTAACATATTTTATTTACAACAAAAAAGAATTGAAATACTAACCTCTATAATATATAGAGGTTTTTTATATTATAGATAAAAAATTATTGCTTACTAAAAATGATTATGATATACTTATCTTCGGTAATTAAAACACACACTTTCTGATGATTTAAGAGTTGCTCTTAGAAGTCCTTAAATTATAAGAAGAAAGTGGAGGTAAAAACACGGAGGTGGACATTTTGTCAGTTATATCAATGAAAAATTTATTAGAAGCCGGTGTACATTTCGGACACCAAACTAGAAGATGGAATCCAAAAATGGATAGATTCATTTTTACAGAAAGAAATGGAATCTACATCATCGATCTTCAAAAAACAGTTAAAAAAGTTGAAGAAGCTTATGAATTCACAAGAGAAATCGCTGCTGAAGGCGGAACTATTCTTTTCGTAGGAACTAAAAAACAAGCTCAAGACGCAATCGAAAAAGAAGCTAAAAAATGTGAAATGCCATTTATTAACCAAAGATGGTTAGGTGGACTTCTAACAAACTACAAAACAATCAAAAAAAGAATTGAAAGACTTAATGAACTAAATGAAATGGAAGAAGATGGAACATTCGATCTTTTACCTAAAAAAGAAGTTATTGACTTAAAACACGAAAGAGAAAGACTTGAAAAGTTCTTAGGTGGAATTAAAAATATGAATGGCATGCCAGATGCTATTTTTATCGTAGATCCTCGTAAGGAAAGAATTGCAGTTCAAGAAGCTCATATTCTAGGAATTCCTATTATCGGAATTGTAGACACTAACTGTGATCCAGATGAAATTGATTATCCAATACCTGGAAATGATGATGCTATTAGAGCTGTTAAACTTGTTACTGAAACAATTGCAAATGCAGTATTAGAAGGAAAACAAGGAAATCAAAACGAAGATGGATCTTCTGAAGAGCAATCAGTCATAGATAAAGAAGAATTAGAATAATAGACATTTTTGAGAGTTCTAAAGCTATGGCTTTATAACTCTCTTTTTTTAGGAGGAATATATAATGAAAATTAGTGCAGCACTTGTTAAAGAAGTAAGAGAAAAATCAGGCGCAGGAATGATGGATGCTAAAAAAGCTTTAGTTGAAGCTGATGGTAATGTTGATAAAGCAATGGACCTTTTAAGAGAAAAAGGACTAGCTAGTGTAGCTAAAAAATCTGGAAGAATTGCTTCTGAAGGAATTATTGAATCTTATATTCACGGTGGAAGAATTGGAGTTCTAGTTGAAGTAAACTCTGAAACTGACTTCGTTGCTAAAAACGAAGAATTTAAAGAATTTGCAAGAGATGTAGCTATGCAAGTAGCAGCTGTAAATCCTCAATATTTAAAACGTGAAGAAGTTCCAGCTGAAATTGTTGAACATGAAAAATCAATTTTAAGAGAACAAGCTTTAAATGAAGGAAAACCAGAACATATTGTTGAAAAAATGATCGAAGGTAGATTAGATAAATTCTACGAAGAAATTTGTTTAATGGATCAAAAATTCATCAAAGATGGCGATAAAAAAATGATCGACCTTCAAAATGACTTAGCAGCTAAAATCGGCGAAAACATCAGTGTTAGAAGATTCGTTAGATTTGAAGTTGGCGAAGGAATGGAAAAGAAAGAAGAAGATTTTGCAGCAGAAGTAGCAAAACAAATAGGTAAATAATAAATGAATTCTATGAATCCAAAATATCGTAGAATTGTTTTAAAGTTAAGTGGAGAAGCTATGGCTGGAGAACAAGGTATTGGTATTGATATTGATACTGTTCGAAAAATTGCTTCACAAATTAAAGCAATTCATGAAATGGGAGTCGAAACTAGTGTAGTTATTGGTGGCGGTAATTTTTGGAGAGGTAGAGATGCTCAAACAATGGATAGAGCAACTTCTGATTATATGGGAATGCTTGGAACTGTTATGAACGGTCTTGCTTTTCAAGATTGCTTAGAAGATATGGGTGTTACAACTCGTCTTCAAAGTGCTATTGAGATGAAAGAAGTGGCAGAACCTTATATTAGAAGAAGAGCTATAAGACATTTAGAGAAAGATAGAGTTGTAATTTTCTCTGCTGGAATAGGAAATCCATATTTTTCTACTGACACAACTGCAGCTTTAAGAGCAGCAGAAATTGATGCTGATGTAATACTTTTAGCTAAAAAAGGTGTTGATGGAATTTATGATTCTGATCCAAAAATAAACAAAGACGCTAAGAAATTTGAAAATTTAACATATTACGAAATATTAAGTCGTGAATTAAAAATTATGGATACTACAGCAACTTCACTATGTATGGATAATAAAATTCCTTTAATCGTTTTTGGAATAGATGAAGAAAACTCTATGATAGATGTTGTTTGTGGTAAAGATATAGGAACTAATGTTGAGTAAGGAGTATATATTATGATATCTGATCTTAAAAAAGATGCTGAATCTAGAATGACTAAAACTATAGCTGTTTATAAAGAGGATTTACAAAGTATCAGGGCTGGACGTGCAAACCCTTCGTTATTAGATAAAATAACTGTAGAGTGCTACGGTCAACAAACTCCTCTTAATCAAGTAGCTGGACTTTCTACACCAGAAGCTAGACTATTAGTAGTTCAACCTTGGGACGCTTCTCTTATACCTGAAATTGAAAAATCAATCCTTAGATCTGATTTAGGATTAAACCCTTCAAATGATGGAAAAGTTGTTAGATTAATGATTCCACAACTTACTGAAGAAAGACGTTTAGAGTTAACTAAAGTAGTTAAGAAAAACGGTGAGAATGCTAAAGTAGCGATTAGAAATATTAGACGTGAAATCATTGATGAAGTTAAAAAGATTGAAAAATCTAAAGAAATCAGTGAAGATGAAAGAGTTGTAGCTGAAGAAGATATTCAAAAAGTTACAGACAAATACATTAAAGAAATAGATGTTGTTACAAAAGCAAAAGAAGAAGAATTAATGGAAATTTAATTTTTATATTAGGGCCGATAAGGCCCTTTTTTTTAAAGGAGAAATCTATGGGTAGTCTAATAAATGAAATAGATATGAGTTCATTACCAAGACATATTGGAATTATAATGGATGGTAATGGTAGATGGGCAGAAAAAAGAAATTTACCTAGAACTATGGGACATAAAGAAGGGACTAAAAGAGTTATAGATATAGTTGAGGCTAGCTATAAACTTGGAATAGAATCTTTGACTTTATATGCTTTTTCTACTGAAAATTGGAAAAGACCAGAAGATGAAATATCTAAATTAATGGAACTTTTAATTTATTATATTAGAACGCAACTAAATAAAATAATGAAAAACAATATTAAAATTAATGCTATGGGAGATTTAAGTAAATTCCCATCAAAAGTTATTACAGAAGTGCAAAGGGCTATGGACCTTACTAAAGATAATAATAAAATGATTTTAAATATTGGACTTAATTATGGTGGCAGAGATGAAATAATTAATGCTGTGAAAAATATTTCTACTGACTATAAATTGGGTATCATTGAATTGGAAGATATTGATGAGTTAACTTTTAATGATTATTTATATACAAAAAATCAACCTGATCTAGATTTGTTGATTAGACCAAGTGGAGAGTTGAGAATAAGTAATTTTATGTTATATCAGTTAGCATATTCGGAATTTTGGTTTTCTAATATATTATGGCCAGATTTCACTGAAGAAGTTTTATATAAAGCTATTTTAGATTATCAAAATAGAGATAGAAGGTTTGGTGGGATATAATTGTCAGAACTTAAACAAAGAGTTATTACAGGAGTAATAGGTTCAATTGTATTAATAGCAATAATTTTACAAGGTGGATTGCTATTACAAGGTGCAATATTATTATTGTCACTTGAAGTTGTTAGGGAATTATATAATGCATTTAGAAAAATTAATATTACAATAAATATCCCTGTTTTAATAATGGGTTGTTTGTTGTTGTTTGGATTCCATATATTGGATATTTCTTTAGAATTTAGTATAATAGCTGTTTTATTTTTATCATTTATAACACTATTATTTAAAGATGATATGGAATTACAAGATGTTTCTTTTACATTATTATCATTTATATATGGTCCATATTTACTAAATTTACTTTATGGATTAGAACAACAAATGATTTATTTAGTTTTTATAATTGCATTTAGTACAGATACTTTTGCGTATTTTGTTGGTTCTTCAATTGGAAAACATAAACTTATACCAAAAGTAAGTCCGAATAAATCTATAGAGGGTTCTATTGGTGGTGTGCTAGGTTGTTTAATTCTAACTTTAATATATTTTAAATATATTAACTTACCTATTTCAATAGTTGCAGTATTATTTATAATAGTAGCATCAATATCAGGTCAAGTTGGCGATTTAATAGCTTCTAAAATAAAAAGAGTAACAGGAATAAAAGATTATGCTAAAATTTTACCAGGGCATGGTGGTATTTTAGACAGATTTGATAGTACTATCTTGGTAATTCCTTTTGTATATATGTTACAATATTTTTTATTTTAGAATAAGGAGGAAAGATGACGACATTAATAGGTGCATTAATTGTCTTTATGTTAGTAGTATTACTACATGAATTAGGACATTTTACAGTAGCTAAACTTGTAGGAATAAAAGTAAATGAATTTTCAATAGGAATGGGACCAAAACTTTTTCAAAAAGAAAAAGGAGAAACAAAATATTCTTTAAGATTACTTCCTATTGGTGGATATGTTGCCATGGAAGGTGAAGAAGAAGGTTCAAATGATCCTAGAAGTTTTGGTAATGTATCAGTTTTAAAAAGAATGGCAGTTGTTTTAGCAGGTGCTTTTATGAACTTTATACTAGCAATTGTAGCTTTTTTTATAGTTGCTTTATTTATTGGATCTCCTACAAATAAAGTTGGATTTATTGTTGAAGATTCTCCAGCATATATTTCTGAAATTAAATTAGATGATGAAATAGTTGCAGTAAATGGTGTAAAAGTAAGTAACTGGCAAGATACATTAAACAATATATCTAATGCTAAAGATGAAAATATAGATTTAACAATAAAAAGAGAAAATAAAGACTTAAATATAATTATAAAAGCGGATTTAAAAGAAGATGGTTATAAAATTGGAATAGGTAGTAAAAATGAAAAATCTTTAACTAATGCTTTTAGTGCTGCTCTTATTAATACTTGGGTAATTGTAAAAAGTATTTTTTCAGTATTTAAATTAATATTTTCAGGTAACTTTAATATGAATATGTTAGCAGGTCCTGTTGGAGTAGTTTCAATGATAGGTCAAGAAACTTCTAAGGGTGCTATTTATTTAATAAATGTTTTAGGTGTAATAAGTGCGAATCTTGGAGTTGTAAATTTACTTCCAATTCCTGCACTAGATGGTGGTAAATTTATATTTTTATTAATTGAAGCTATACGAAAAAAACCTATCAGTGAAAAAGTTGAATCTACATTAAGCTATGTTGGATTTTCATTATTAATAGGATTAATGTTATATGTAACAATTTTTGGAGATTTAGCTAGAATTTTTGGAAGGTAAAAAATGATTGAAAGAAGAAAAACAAAACAAATAAAAGTTGGTAATGTTCTTATTGGTGGAGATGCAGATATCTCTATTCAATCTATGACAAATACAATAACTAAAGATGTAAATAGTACAGTAAATCAAATACACAACCTAGAAAATGTTGGTTGTGATATTATACGATTTGCTGTTAATGACCTAGATGATGCAAGTGCAATAAAAGAAATTCGGAAAGAAATATCTATTCCTACAATAGCCGATATTCAATACGATTATAAACTAGCTATTGCAGCTGCAGAAAATGGTATTGATGGACTTAGAATAAATCCAGGTAATATTGGTGAACGTTGGAAAGTTGAAGAAGTTGTTAAAGCTTGTAAACATCATGGCATTTCAATTAGAGTAGGTGTAAACTCTGGATCTATAAAACAAGAATTTTTAGATAAATATAAAGGTGTGAATTCAAATTCTATTTGCTATTCCGCTTTAGAAGAAATAGAAATTCTTGAAAAAATGGGTTTTAATGATATAAAAGTTTCATTAAAAGCAAGTGATGTAAATTTATCAATAGAATCATATACTAAGTTTTCATCTATTAGTGATTATCCATTGCATTTAGGAGTAACTGAAGCAGGTCCTGCTTGGAATGGAACAGTTAAGTCTGCTATAGGAATAGGAAGTCTTTTAGCAAATGGAATTGGTGATACAATAAGAGTATCTCTAACAGCCGATCCAGTTGAAGAGATTAGAGTTGGTAGAGAAATATTAAAATCACTATCCTTATTAAAAGATGGTGTTGATATAATATCTTGTCCAACTTGTGCTAGAACTAAAATAAATCTTTTAGATATTGTAGAACAAGCTCAAGAAAGACTTGAGAAAGTTGACAAAAACATTAAAGTCGCTCTTATGGGTTGTGCAGTAAATGGTCCTGGAGAAGCTAAAGAAGCTGATATTGGAATTGCTGGTGGTAATGGTGAAGGTATTATCTTTAAAAAAGGCAAGATTATAAAAAAAGTTCCAGAATCTGATTTATTAGAAGAGTTATTTCGAGAAATAGAAAAATTATAGGTGATATTTTGATCAGTTTTTCAGAGTTTTTAAATATAATAGCAGTACATGGTGAAAATTTAAACTCAAGAGAAGCTGTTATAAGTAAAATAACTCTAGATGATAAAAGTCTAGAGTTATTTATTTATATAACTTCTAAGTCTAAATTTTTATATGAAGAAAAACAATTAATATTAAAAAGTAGTAAAAGAATATTAAAAGAGTTTAATGTTCACATAATGTATGAATTAGAAAAAGAAAATTATAAATCAGAAGAAGATTTAATAAAAAATGAAATATTACAGTACAATTCATCTGCTAAAGCATGGATTGATGATTTGTTAATTGAAATAAATAAAGAAGATAAAATTGCTACTATTAGTATTGAAAGTGAAAGTATATTTTATTCTTTAACGCAAAATGGATTAAATAAGTTTTTAGAAGATAAGTTAAAAGTTTTTAACGATTATATAGTAAATATAACACATTTAGAAAATGCAGATAATTCTAAAATAGATACTTTTATAAATAGTATTGAAGATGAAGAAAAAGACATTTGCTTAAATACCACAATTAAAAGAGATATAATTCCTGAAAAATCCAGTGAATCAAAAAGTTCTAATGGAGAGAATTATAGATATGGTAAAAAAGATATTGGTGAAATTTTAGATGTAAAAGATTTAAATCTAAATATGCAAAAAGTAAGTATAAAGGTTGATATATTTAATATTGAAATTAAAAACCTTAAAAATGAGAAAGATTTAATTATTATGTCTGTAACCGACTATACTTCATCAATAATTGTAAAAGTCTTTCTTTCAAAAGAAAAATCAAAAGATTTTAGTGAAAATATATCTGAAGGAGATTGTATTATCTTAACAGGTAATATGCAATATGATAATTTTTCTAAATGTGAAAATGTAATGATTAGATATATGGAAAAATCTAGTAGATATATTCGAGAAGATAATAGTTCTGAAAAAAGAGTGGAATTAAAAGTTCATAGTAAAATGAGTACGATGAATGGCGTATCCTCTTTTAAAAGTATAGCTAAACGTGCCAAGTATTGGGGACATAATGCTATTGCAATAACAGACAACGCAGATGTTCAAGGATTTCCTGAAGCGATGGAAGCTGGCGAAAAATATGGACTTAAAATAATCTATGGTTTAGATGGGAATTTTGTTGATGATCAGTTACAAATTATAAAAGATTATGAAAGTGGAAAAGATTATAATACTTATGTTGTATTTGATATTGAAACTACAGGTCTTTCTGTTAGAAAAGATAAAATAACTGAAATTGGTGCTGTAAAAATCAAAGATGGGCATATTGTTGAAAGATTTTCACAATTAATAAATCCTGAGAAGAATATTCCTCAAATTGTTGTAGAACTTACTGGAATCAGCAATGCATTAGTAGAAAATGAGCCAGTAATAGAAGATGTTATTCAAGATTTCAATGAGTTTTGTAAAGGTTCTGTTTTAGTTGCACATAATGCTACTTTTGATATTAGCTTTATTCGAAAAGAAATGAAAAATGCAGGTATTTTATTTGACTATCCTGTTCTAGATACTTTACAACTTGCTAGAGCGGTTATTAAGGGAGTTAAAAGATTTAATTTAAGTACTATATCTAAAAGACTTGGTGTAAGTTTAGTTAATGCTCATAGAGCGGTTAATGATGCTGAAGCAACAGCTGAAGTGTTTTTAAAAATGCTTGAAATAATGAAAAAAGATAATATTCAAACTTTTGATGAGATTAATTCTTTAAACAAAGAGATTAACTGTGCAGCACTTTTTGAAGGAAGTATATCTATTATCGTTCAAAATTTAACTGGATTAAAAAATCTATACAAGCTTGTTAGTGAATCACATATGGAATATTACAATAGAAATGCCAAAGTTCCAAGAAGTTTACTTGATAAATATCGTGAAGGCTTATTAGTTGGTAGTGGAAATTCATCATCAGAGTTATATAAAGCTGTATTTAATATGGAGCCTGATGATGTAATAAAAAAAATAGCTTCTTACTATGACTATATTGAAATTCAACCTGTATCAAATAATTTAAATTATGTTGTTAAAGATATGGTACATGGATATGATGAGCTTCGTGAAATTAATAAAAAACTTTATAATCTAGGTAAAGAGTTAGATATTCCAGTTATTGCAAATGGTGATATACATTATTTAGATGAACGTGATGATGTTGTTCGTAGAATTATCTTAAATGGTAAGACAGGGCGTCCTGTTGAAAATGCTCATATACCACAGGAGTTATATTTTAAGAACACTCAAGAGATGTTAGATGAGTTTAGATACTTAGGTGATGACATCGCAAGAGAAGTTGTTATAAAAAATCCAAATCATCTTGTAGAAATCTGTGATGATATAAAACCTATACCAGATGGTACATTTCCTCCAGTTATTGAAGGGTCGGAAGATGACTTAAAAGAAATGTGTTATAAAAAAGCATACTCTATTTATGGAAATCCATTACCAGAAGTTGTAGAAAACAGATTAAAAAAAGAGTTAGATTCTATAATTACTCATGGATATGCGGTGCTTTATATAATTGCTCAAAAATTGGTAAAGAAATCTAATGAAGATGGTTATCTTGTTGGATCTAGAGGATCTGTTGGTTCATCCTTTGCAGCTACAATGAGTGATATAACTGAGGTTAATCCTTTACCACCTCATTATGTTTGTCCAAATTGTAAACATTCTAAGTTTTTAGATGATCCAGATATAGGTTCTGGAGTAGATTTACCTGATAAAATATGTCCAGAGTGTTCAACTCCAATGAGAAAAGATGGCCATAATATTCCATTTGAAGTTTTCTTAGGTTTTTATGGAGATAAAGAACCAGATATCGATTTAAACTTTGCAGGAGAGTATCAACCAAAGGCTCATAAATATACAGAAGATTTATTTGGAGAAGGATATGTATTTAGAGCAGGAACTATTGGTACTGTTGCTGAAAAAACAGCTTATGGTTTTACAAAAAAATATTTTGAAGATCAATATTTATCAAATATAGAAGTAGAAAGACTGGCACAGGAATGTACTGGTGTAAAAAGAACATCTGGACAACATCCAGGTGGAGTTATGATCTGTCCAAGGGATAAAGAGATATTTGATTTTACACCAATTCAATATCCAGCGGACGATCCTACATCAGGTGTTATAACAACTCATTTTGATTATAACTTTATTCATGGGAAAATATTAAAACTAGATATACTAGGTCATGATGGTCCTACTATAATAAAAATGTTGGAAGATTTTACTGGAGTTGATTCTATGGAGATAACTTTAGATGATCCAGCAACTATATCTTTATTTTCAAACTCGGAAAAATTAAAGATGAATGATGAAATTTTTAAATGTAGTACAGGTACTCTTGGAATACCAGAGTTTGGTACAAATTTTGTTATTCAAATGCTTTTAGAAACAAAACCTAAAAACTTTGCAGAGCTTGTAAGAATATCTGGGTTATCACATGGAACAGATGTATGGACTACAAATGCGCAAGAACTTGTTCGAGCAGGAAAAGCAAAACTATCTGAAGTAATTTGCACAAGGGAAGATATTATGCTTTACTTAATACATGCAGGTGCAGAAAATAAATTTGCCTTTGATACAATGGAAAAAGTAAGAAAAGGTAAAGGATTAACTGAGGATAAAAAAGAAATCATGAAGACATTACCATTACCACCTTGGTATATAGATTCTTGTGAAAAAATAAAATATATGTTCCCTAAAGCACATGCTGTTGCCTATGTAATGCTGTCCTTTAGAATTGCATATTTTAAATTAAATTATCCATTAGCTTTCTATGCGACTTATTTTTCAATTAAATTATCTGATTTTGATGGTGAACTTGTACTAAGTGGTGCTGATGCAATAAAACAAAAATTAGATGTGTTAAAGAATTCTGATGAAAAATTAAGTGCTAAAGATAAAGGAGAGATAACAGTTCTTGAAGTAGTTCTTGAAATGCTCTCAAGAGGATATGAATTTGAAAAACCAAATTTATACACTTCAGATTCTTCAAAGTTTAGTATTTTAGATGGAAAAGTAGTTATGCCATTAAGAGGTCTATCTGGAGTAGGTGAAACTGTTGCTAATAATATAGTTGAAGCTCGTGAAGATGGAGAATTCCTTTCAATTGAAAATTTAGTTAAAAGAACTAAGGCAACTAAATCTGTAATTGAGATATTTAAACAAAATAATTTATTAGATAAGATGCCAGAAAGTAATCAACTTTCTCTATTTACTTTGTAGCTAAAGTCATACTTTAGTATCTATTATAATTGTTTGAATTTACCTATATTTGTGGTATACTAATTAAGAAAGATATAGAAATTGTTTAGAGAGTGGGGTTTTCCCACTCTTGTTTTTTTAAGTAGGGGAGGTGTATTATGAAAAATGGTGAACTAATAAAAAAAGTTTATGAAATCTCTATGGAAAGTGCGGAAGGATTAGGATATGAAATAGTAGATATTGAGTATAAAAATGGTTCTAAACACGATTTGTTATCGATTTTCATATACAAAAAAGAGGGAATAGACTTAAACGATTGTTCAGATATGAGTAGAAGTATAGAAGATAAAATAGAGGATGCAAAATTAATAGAAAATCCTTATTATTTAGAAGTATCCTCTCCAGGCTTAGATAGACCTTTAAAATCACAAGATGACTATAGAAGAAATCTAAATAAAGAAATGGAAGTAAAGTTATATGCTCCATTAGATGGTGTTAAACTATTTGAAGGTCAATTAAAAGCATATGATGAAACTGATGTGTATATAGAATTAGAAGATAATAAAGAAATTAAATTACCAATAAAATCAATTTCTTCAATGAAGCAAAAGATTATTTTTTAAATAAGTGAGGGAAATTATGAACGAAGAATTTATAGGTGCGTTAGAAGAAATCGAACGTGAAAAAGGAATCTCTAAAGATATTATTTTTGATGCTTTAGAATCTGCACTTGTATCAAGTTATAAAAAGAATTTTGGTACATCTCAAAATGTAACTGTTAACATAGATAGAGAAACTGGAAAAATTGAATTATATGCAGTAAAAGATATTGTTGAAGATGATGCAATTGAAGATGAAGATTCTCAAATGACAATTAGCGAAGCAAAAGAATTAGATTTTCGTTTTGAAGTAGGCGATGTTTTTAGTGAGGAAATTGAACCTGCTAAATTTGGTAGAATTGCTGCTCAAACTGCTAAACAAGTTGTTATTCAAAGAATTAAAGATGCAGAAAGAGATGTTATTTTCGAAGATTTCACAGATAGAGAAAATGAAATTATAACTGGTCAAGTTCAAAGAGTATCATATGGAAATGTTTATTTTGACTTAGGTAGAACAGAAGCAATTCTTCCACAAGTTGAACAAATTAAAGGTGAGACTTATAAACAAGGTGATAGATTTAAGTTATTATTACTAGAAGTTAAAAAAACAACTAAGGGACCACAAGTTGTGCTTTCAAGATCTCATCCAAATCTAGTTAAAAGATTATTTGAACTTGAAGTTCCAGAAATATCATCTGGAATAGTTGAAATTTATTCTATATCTAGAGAAGCAGGATCAAGAACTAAGATAGCTGTATTTTCAAGAGATGAAAAAGTTGATCCACTAGGTTCTTGTGTTGGATATAAAGGTGCTCGTGTTAAGGCAATTGTAGATGAATTACATGATGAAAAAATAGATATTGTAATTTATGAAAAAGATGTTGAAAAATTTATTGCAAATTCATTAAGTCCTTCAAAAGTTGAAAAAGTTTTTGCAGATGAAAATGAAAAAACAGCACTTGTTATAGTTCCTGACTATCAATTATCACTAGCAATTGGTAAAGAAGGACAAAATGCAAGACTTGCAGCAAAATTAACAAATTGGAAAATAGATATAAAATCTGTTACTCAATTTGAAGATTATTTAAAAACAGAAAATCTAACAGAAGAAGATGTAAAGAAAAAATTCAACTGTTTAGAATCAGATAAAGAAGTGGTTTTAGAAGAACTAGAAATAATTGAAGATTCTGTAGAAAATGTAGCTGAAGAACTTGTTGAAGAAATTGAAAAAGAAGTTGTAGACGTTGTAGAAGAAACAGATGAAATAATTATAGAAGATCTATAATATAAAAATTTTAATTTTGGAGAAAATTATGTCTAAGATAAGAAAAGATCCTATGAGAAAATGTATAGGATGCGGTGTAAGTAAACCAAAAAAAGAATTAGTTAGAGTAGTTAAAAATAAAGATGGAGAAATCTTTTTAGATAAAACTGGAAGGCAAAATGGTAGAGGTGCTTATATTTGTTTTAGTAAAGATTGTCTTGAAAAAGCAATAAAAACAAGAGGATTGAATAGAGCATTTGCAATGGAAATAGAGGAAAAAACTTATGATGAGTTAAAAGATTCGATGGATTCCATATAAAAGCATCTTGTCTCAAGGAGGTGTTCTAATTGTCAAAAATTAGAGTTCATGCATTAGCAAAAGAGTTAGGTGTTAGCAGTAAAGATCTTTTAGAAAGTTTACAAAAGTTAAATATCGAAGTTAAGAATCATATGTCGACAATTGATGAAAGTGAACAAGAACTTGTTAAAGCAAGTTTTAAAAAAGAAAATACTGACAAAGTAGAAATGACAAAAGCTGATTCTAAAAAAGAAACAGAACCAAAAGAAAAATTAGAAAAAGTTGAAGAAGTAACGGATACTAAAAAAGTTGTTGTTGAAAATAATAAAAAACAAAAACATTCTAACTCTACACATAAGAAAAAAAGTAGAGCACAAAAACGAGAAGAGAAAAGAGAAAAGAACGAAGTTGTTGAAGATAATAAAGAAACTGGAGATGATGTTATAATTACTATAAGTACTCCTATAACAATAAAGGATTTTGCAAAAGAAATAGATAAGCCTGTTGCACAAGTTATTACTAAATTAATAGGATTAGGAATAATGGCAAGTCAAAATGAAGAAATTGATGAAGATACTTGTATCTTAATTGCAGATGATTTTGGTGTAGAGATTGAAATACAAGAAAAAGAACCTGAATTATCAATGGAAGAAAAATTAAATTTAGATTATGAAGATAATGAAAGTGATTTAAAACAAAGACCACCAGTAGTAACTGTTATGGGTCACGTTGATCATGGTAAAACATCTTTACTAGATTTTATTAAAGAATCTCATGTTCAAAATTCAGAAGCGGGTGGAATCACTCAACATATTGGAGCATATACTGTAAATGTAAATGGTAAAAAAGTTACATTTTTAGATACTCCTGGTCATGAGGCTTTTACATCTATGAGACTAAGAGGAACTCAAATCACTGATATTGCAATACTTGTAGTTGCAGCAGATGATGGAGTTATGCCTCAAACTATAGAAGCAATATCTCATGCTAAGTCAGCTGGTGTTCCAATAATTGTTGCTGTAAATAAAATGGATAAACCAACTGCAAATCCTGAAAAAGTAAAACAAGAATTACTTGAAAATGGACTTATGCCTGAAGACTGGGGTGGAGATACTATAATGGCTCCTGTATCAGCTAAGACAGGTGAAGGCGTGAATGAACTACTTGAAATGATTCAATTAGTTGCTGAAATGCAAGAATTAAAAGCTAATCCAAACAGAAGAGCAATTGGTACAGTTATTGAAGCAAAACTTGATAAAGGTAAGGGACCAATGGCTACAGTATTAGTTCAAAAAGGAACTTTAAAATTTGGAGATAGTGTTGTATCAGGAATAACTAGTGGACGTATTAGAGCTATGACTGATGACAAAAATAAAAATATTAAAAAAGCAGGACCATCTATGCCAGCTGTTATTTTAGGACTAGCTGATGTACCTAATTCAGGCGATGTTATATATGCAGTGGAAGATGATAAAGTTGCAAGAGCAATTGCTGACAAAAATAGAGAATCTGTTCGTGAAGAAAGAATTCATGCAGGTGTTAAAGTTTCACTTGAAAACTTATTTGATAAAATTAAAGAAGGCGAAATGAAAGACTTAAACATCGTTGTAAAAGGTGATGTAAAAGGTTCTGTTGAAGCTTTAATTCAATCATTATTAAAATTATCAAATGAAGAAGTTAAAATAAACATCATTCACTCTGGTGTTGGTGGAATTAATGAAAGTGATATAACTTTAGCTTCAGCTGCAAGTGCAATTGTTGTTGGATTTAATGTAAGACCTAATATAAATGCTTTCGAACTTGCAAAAGCAGAAGAAGTTGATGTTAGAACTTATAGAGTTATTTACGATATTATAAATGATATTGAATCTGCTGCAAAAGGTATGCTAGAACCTACAATTGTTGAAGAAATTCAAGGTAGACTTGAAGTTAGACAAACATTTAGATTACCAGGAAACAAAGTAATTGCAGGTGTTTATGTATTAAACGGAAAAATTCCTAGAAAATCAATGGTTAAAGTATTACGTGATGACATTGTTATTCATGAAGGAGAAATCAGTTCTTTAAAAAGATTTAAAGATGATGTTAAGGAATTAGCTACTGGATATGAAGGTGGTATGACATTAGATAGCTTTAATGATATTAAAGAAGGAGATGTATTTGAAAGTTACATCCTTAAAGAAGTTAAAAGAGATTAAGGTGATTTTATGAATAAAAAAAGAACTCAACAAATATCTGAAGAAGTTAGAAAATGTCTAGCTGAAATTGTTCAGAATAAATTAAAAGATCCTAGAATACCAACTATGCTAAGCATTTCTTCTGTAGAAGTAACGAATGACTTATCATTTGCTAAAGTATATGTATCTGTTTTAGGAAGTGAAAAAGAAAAAGAAGAAGCTATTAAAGGTTTAAATAGTGCCAAAGGATTTTTAAAAAAAGAACTAGGTAGAAGTGTTAAATTAAGAGCTATGCCAGAATTAATATTTACTGGAGATGATTCTATTGAAAGAGGCGTAAGAATGGCTAAATTAATAGATGAGGTTAATAATGGAAACAACTAAATTTAAAAAACTAATAGATGATTCTAAAATAATATATATAGCATCTCATTTAAATCCAGATGGAGATAATTTGGGATCTATTACAGGAATGTACTCAGCACTTGTCGAATATGGCAAGTGCGTACATTTGATTATAGATGATGAAGTTCCAGTAGCGGAAAGATTCCTGCCAAATATTGATAAAAGTGTAAATAGTTCTACTTTAACAAAAAATCCAGATTTATTTATAACTTTAGATTGTGCAGATATTGATAGATTAAGCTTAGGTTCAAAGGAATTGTTTTTAAGTGCTAAAAATACAATAAATATTGATCACCATAGTACAAATACTATGTTTGCAGATGTAAATATTGTTGATACAAAATCTCCAGCAACAGGAGAAACATTGTTTGGTACATTGAAAGAAGCTAATATACCTTTAAATAAAGATTCAGCAACTTCTTTATATACAGCAATATCTTCTGATACAGGAAGTTTTAAGTATGATAGTGTTAGAAAATCAACATTTTTAATTGCTGCAGAATTACTGGATTTTAATATTAATATTAACGAAGTTGCAGTTAATTTATATCAAAATAGAAGTTTAGCAAAAACAAATTTATTAATAAAAGCTATGAATACATTAGAGTTATATTTTGATGGAAAAATTGGAATAGTTTGTATTACAGATAAAGATATTGAAGAATGTAATGCTGATAAATCAGATGCTGATGGTATTGTTGAATTTGTTAGAGATATAGACACAGTTGAACTTGCTATTCTATTAAAAGAAAAATCTGATTGTGTAAGACTTAGTACGAGAAGTAAATCTTATATTGATGTAACTAAAATTGCAGGTAAATTCAATGGTGGTGGACATGTAAGAGCTTCTGGTGCAACTATTAACCTTCCAATTAATAAAGCAAAAGAGGAAGTTTTAAAACATTCTTTGGAGGCTTTTAAATAATGAAGGGACTTTTGATTTTTAATAAACCTCAAGGTATTACATCTCACGATGTAGTTTATATATTAAGACGTAAATTAGGAATAAAAAAAATAGGTCATACTGGAACATTAGACCCCTTAGCAGAAGGGGTTTTACCTATGTGTATAGGTAAGGCTACAAAAATTGCTGATTATGTTAGTGCTGATAATAAAGAATATATTGCAACTTTAGAATTTGGATATGAAACTGATTCTTATGATATAACAGGTGAAATTACAAATAAAAGTGACAATATTCCTACTAGAGAAGAAATCTTAGAAAAGATTGAGGAATTTAAAGGTGATATTTTACAAGAACCACCTATGTATTCTGCATTAAAACATAATGGAAGAAAATTATATGAATTAGCCCGTGAAGGTATAACAGTTGAAAGAAAAAAAAGAGCTATTACAATTTATGAATATGAAGTTTTAGAATTTATATCTGAAAAAGAAGTTAAAATAAGAGTTAATTGTTCTAGTGGAACATATATAAGATCATTGATTAGAGACTTAGGTATTTCATTAAATACTTTTTGCACTATGAAATCTTTACTTCGTACGCGTGTAGGTGAATTTCATTTAAATGAATCTATAACAAAAGAAGAATTAGAAGCAATGTCTTTAGAAGATATAGAAAAATTAATTATACCAATGGATAGAGCTTTAGAAAGTTTAGAAAAGTTTATATTACCAGATTGGTTTTATGAACGAGCACTAAATGGTGTTGCTTTCAAACTTAAAAATGCTATTGAAAATAAACAATTTAGAGTTTATTGTAAAGATGAGTTTTTAGGTATTGGTGAATCAGTAACAGATGACGAAAATATCTGTAAACTCAAAATAAAGAAACTCCTCATATAAGGAGGTATTATGAAAGTTATAAAAATTGACAAAAATTTTATCGCAGATGAAAATTCTGTAATTGCATTAGGAAATTTTGATGGTGTTCATATTGGACATAAAGAATTATTAAAAGAAATAATTAAAAAATCTCAAGAACTTAATACAAAAAGTAGTGTTTTAATTTTTAAGGAACATACTAAAAATCTATTGAAGAAAAAAGAACAGTATTTACTAACTTCAAATGAAGAAAAATATAGAATTTTTTCAGAAATGGGAATAGATATTGTTTATGAAATAACTTTTGATGAAAATATTATGACTATGACTCCAGAAATATTTGTTGAACAATTTCTAATCCATAATTTAAAGGTAAAGGGTATAGTTGTAGGATTTGATTATAAATTTGGTTATAAAGCCAGTGGAAATATCGAAATATTAAAAAAATTATCTCTAGATAATAATATTTCTTTATCTATAATAGAGCCTGTATCACAAGATGGTGAATTACTATCTAGTAGTAATATAAGAAATCTAATAAAAAGTGGAGATGTAGATAGAGCAAATAAACTACTTGGACATTTTTATACTATTGATGGCGTTATTATACATGGTAAGAAACTTGGCGGGAAAATGGGATATCCTACTGCAAATATTGATCCTGATGTAAAATATGTCATACCACATTATGGTGTTTATGACACAGATATAATTATAGATGGAAAAGTTTATAAAGCTGCCACAAATATTGGCAAAAATCCAACTATAGAAAATGACGGATTAAGAGTTGAAGCTCATATTTTAGATTTTAATGGAGATATTTACGGAAAAAAAGTATCTTTAAGACTTCGTAAATTTTTAAGAGAAGAATTAAAATTTGATTCTGTTGATGAGTTATTTAAACAAATTGCTGATGATGTAGAATGTATTCGTAATAGATAATTAAATGTTTACTAATACTAAATATTATGATAATATTGATGAATAGGACCATGCATTAGTTTGACGTTCCTCGGCGCTTACTTATGCATAGGCATATATAAAAATTTTGGAGGTATACAAAAATGATGAACGCAAGTGAAAAAAAATTAATAATTGAAGAATTTAAAATTAACGAAAAGGATACAGGTTCTCCTGAAGTTCAAATTGCTATTTTAACTAATAGAATTAACGAACTAAACGAACATTTAAAAGAACATAAAAAAGATCACCATTCAAGAAGAGGTCTTTTAAAAATGGTAGGTAAGAGAAGAAACTTACTTAGATATTTAAAAAATAAAGATATTGAAAGATATCGTAAACTAATAGAACAATTAGGAATAAGAGGTTAATAAAAGAGCGGGGATACCGCTCTTTATTTTATAAAGGAGGAATTTAATTATGGAAAGAATTTTTACCTTAGACTTAGCTGGAAGAACCTTAAAAGTTACAACAGGTAAAGTAGCTGAGCAAGCAAGCGGAGAATGTATTGTTGAATATGGCGATACTGTAGTGCTTGTAACTGCAACTGCTTCAAAAAGTCCAAGACAAGGAATAGATTTCTTCCCACTAAGTGTGGATTTTGAAGAAAAAATGTATTCTGTTGGAAAAATGCCTGGCGGATTTATTAAAAGAGAAGGTAGACCTAGTGAAAGAGCGATTCTTACTTCTAGATTAATAGACAGACCTATTAGACCTCTTTTCCCTGAAGGATATAGAAATGACGTACAAGTAGTAGCTACAGTTTTATCAGTAGAACAAGATTGTTCACCTGAAATAGTAGCAATGATTGGTTCTTCTATAGCATTAGCTGTATCTGATATACCTTTTGATGGACCAACTGGTTCAGTAGCAGTAGGTTATATCGATGGAGAATACATTATAAATCCTACAGAAGAACAAAGAGAAATAACTGATATAAATCTAGTTGTATCTGGAACTGACAGTGCAATAATGATGGTTGAAGCAGGTTCTAACATTGTAACTGAAGAACAAATGCTAAATGCTATATTAAAAGGACATGATGAAATTAAAAGAATCTGTGCTTTTATAGATGATATCGTTAAAGAAGTTGGAAAAGAAAAATCAGAATATGATGTTTTCAAATATGATGATGAAATAGCTGAAAAAGTTAAATCTTTTGGAACTGAGCTAATAGTTAATGCAATTAATGAAGCTGATAAAATGGCTAGAATTGATAAAGTTAATGAAGCAAAGGTAGCTATTCGTGAAGAATTTGCAGACTATATAGAAGATTATAAACAAGATATAGAAGCTGTTATGGAAGAAATTGAAGTAACAGAAGTTAGACGTGGAATTCTAGAAGATGAAATTAGACCTGATGGAAGAAAATTAACTGAAATCAGACATTTATCTTCTGAAGCAGGACTTTTACCAAGAACTCATGGTTCAGGATTATTTACAAGAGGACAAACACAAGCTCTATCTATTGCAACTTTATCTGGACTATCAGATGTACAAGTTATAGATGGTATTGGTGATGATACTCCAAAAAGATATATCCACCATTATAATTTCCCACCTTATTGTGTAGGAGATACTAGACCTATGAGAGGACCTGGAAGAAGAGAAATCGGTCATGGTGCTTTAGCTGAAAAAGCATTAGTTCCAGTAATACCTTCTGAAGAAGAGTTCCCATATGCTATTAGAGTTGTATCTGAAGTGTTAAGTTCAAATGGTTCTTCATCTCAAGCTTCTATTTGTGGTTCTACTTTAGCATTAATGGATGCAGGTGTTCCTATTAAAGCACCAGTAGCTGGTATTGCTATGGGATTAATCGAAGAAAATGGTGTTATTAAAATCTTAACTGATATACAAGGTCTTGAAGATCATTTCGGAGATATGGACTTTAAAGTAGCAGGAACTAGAGAAGGTATCACTGCTATTCAAATGGATATTAAAGTTGAAGGAATTAGTAGAGAAGTATTAGAACAAGCTTTAGACCAAGCTAAAGTAGCTAGAGTTCAAATTCTTGATCATATTGCTACTACTATAGAAAAACCTAGAACAGAACTATCTAAATATGCACCTATTATTCATATGATTTCTATTAATCCTGAAAAAATAGGAGATGTTATTGGAGCTGGTGGAAAAGTTATCAATAAGATAATAGAACAAACTGGCGTTAAAATAGATATTGATGAAGACGGAAAAGTTGCAGTACTTTCAGATAATGCAGAAAAAGCTAATGAAGCAATTGCTATAATAGAAAGTATTGTAAAAGACGTTGAAGTTGGAGAAATTTACAAAGGTAAAGTTAAGAGATTAATGAAATTTGGTGCTTTTGTAGAAATTAAAAAAGGTAAAGAAGGTTTACTTCATATTTCTGAAATTCAACATGAAAGAACAAATAAAGTTGAAGATATACTTAAAATCGGGGATGTTTTAGAAGTAAAAGTTATAGAAATTGATCCAATAGGAAAAATTTCACTTTCAAGAAAAAGTCTTTTACCAAAACCAGAAGTAGAAAAAGAAGAAAATTAATTATCTATAAATGGAAAAATAAAAAACATGAACCTAATATAGATGGTTCATGTTTTTTTAAAGACTAATAATATAGGAGATAAATATGAAAATCAAAATAGTAAATAAAAGCAATAATGAATTACCTCAATATCAAACAAAAGGTTCTTCAGGAATGGATTTAAGAGCAGATTTAAAAGAGGATATTATTCTCAAAAGTTTAGAAAGAACACTTGTGCCTACTGGGATATATTTAGAACTACCTGAGGGATATGAAGCACAAGTTAGAGCTAGATCTGGATTAGCTTTGAAAAAAGGATTATCTTTACCAAATGGTATAGGAACAATTGACTCTGATTATAGAGGAGAATTAAAAGTTATCATGGTAAATTTAGGTAGAGAAGATATAGTAATTCAAAATGGAGATAGAATAGCTCAGTTAGTTATAATGAAATATGAAAGAGCAGATATTGAGTTAGTAGAGGATTTAAGCGATTCTGAAAGACAAGACGGCGGTTTTGGACATACAGGTATATAAATAGTGTTTGCCTTATTATTATGATATAATTTTAATTAAATGAGGTGTTATATTGGACAAAAGAAAAACTAAGAAAAAGACAAAGCCAAAGAAGGTTACAAAAAAGACAGAGATTACAAAAGAAGCCTTTAATAGTGAAATCTCTGGTTTATTTTTAATAGTTATAGGTATTATATCTTTTATAAGTTTATATAGTAATAAAATGGGAATTATTGGAAAATTATTATACAATATGTATTCTATTACATTGGGAAGTGGAAATTTTTTATTTCCTCTTTTGTTAATTTTTTGGGGCTTTATTTTAAATAATACAAAGCTTAATCAATCTGCAAAAAGATATATTATTTCCTCTTTTATAATAATTTTATGTATTATAGTTATCTTAGATGGAAGTAAGCCCTTTGATTTAACTTTAATTGATAGAATACAACTTGCAATTGAATATTCAGATGTTGCAAGAAATGGTGGTATTATTGGAGCTATATTAGGATTCTTTTTATATAAATTATTTGGATCAATTGGAGCTTATACAATACTTACTATTTTGATTTTAAGTAATATATATATAATTTTTAAACCAAACATATCAATAATAATAGATTCTTTTAATAATTTAAAAGATAAATCAGCTATAAAATATTCAAAAATAAAAGAGAAAAAACAAATTTCTAATATAGAAAAAATTAAAAAAGAAGAAATAAAAGAAAAGAATAAGAAAAAAACAAATACTAAGAAAAATAATAATGAAGGTCCTAAAGAAAAAATAAGTGAAAAAAATGTAGTTATAAAAGATTATGGTAGTAGAAGTAATTCAGAAGAAAATAATGAAATTAAAAAAGATAATACTACTGTAAAAAACATTGAAGCAGAAGACGAATCTGAAAATATTCCTGATGATTTTGATATTACAAGTGAAATGGTAGAAAGAGAAGATAGTTATGTATTTCCTCCATCAGAACTTTTAAATAATGTTGAAGTTTCGAAAAGTGTTTCCAATGACGAAGTCATTACAAATGGTGAAATAATAGAAGAGACTATGGAAAATTTTGGGATTGATTCAAAAATTACAGCAATAAATAAAGGTCCTGTAGTAACTTGTTATGAATTAGAACCAGCACCAGGTATTAAATTAAGTAAAATTGTTGCGTTAACAGATAATATTGCAATGAACTTAGCTAGTTCAGATATTAGAATTGAAGCACCAATTCCAGGAAAATCAGTTGTAGGAATTGAAGTTCCAAATAAAGTAAAAGATCCTGTTAGTGTTAAAGAAATGATTGAAAGCAATGAATTTAAAGTTTTAGATTCTGATTTGCCATTATCTTTAGGAAAAAATGTAGCTGGAGATATTATTATTTCATCAATTGATAAGATGCCACATTTATTAATAGCAGGTGCTACTGGTTCAGGAAAATCTGTATGTATTAATAGTATTATTACAAGTATTATATATAAATCATCTCCTGAAGATGTGAAATTAATGCTTATAGATCCTAAAGTTGTAGAACTTAATGTTTACAACGGGATTCCACATCTATTAATTCCAGTAGTAACAGACACTAAAAAAGCTGCAATGGCTCTTAGTTGGGCTGTTGGAGAAATGGAAAAGAGATATAAACTTTTTGCTGAAAGTTCAGTAAGAGATTTAAAGTCATATAATAAAAAACTAGAAAAATCTAACAAATCAAATGAGAAGTTACCAAAGATAGTAATTATTGTTGATGAACTTGCTGATTTAATGATGGTTGCAGCTAGTGAAGTTGAAGATTACATTGCAAGACTTGCACAAATGGCAAGAGCGGCAGGTATATATCTAATTTTAGCAACACAAAGACCTTCTGTTGATGTTATAACTGGTACTATTAAGGCAAATATTCCTTCAAGAATTGCTTTTGCTGTTTCTTCATCAATTGATTCTAGAACTATTTTAGATATGGGTGGAGCAGAAAAACTTTTAGGAAAAGGAGATATGCTTTTCTATCCTAGTTTTTATTCAAAACCTGTTAGAGTTCAAGGTGCATTTATAAGTGATGAAGAAGTAGAAACAGTTGTAGATTTTGTAAAAATTAATAAGGTGGATAATCAAGAAGATAGTCTTGAGCAAAAAATCATCAAGGAAATAGAAGATAAAAAAAATAATGAAGTTTCTAATAGAGATCCATTATTTAATGATGCTTTAAAACATATATTAACTGATGAACAAGCCTCAATATCATTTTTACAAAGAAAATTAAAAATTGGTTATTCTAGAGCGGCTAGGATTGTAGATCAAATGGAAGAAATGGGAATACTTGGACCTCACGAAGGCTCAAAACCAAGAACTTTATTATTAAGCAAGGAAGAAATAGAAAAAGTTTTGGAGGAGATTGATGAATAAAATAAATTTTATAACACTTGGATGTTCAAAAAATGATGTTGATACATCATTAATGAAATCTGTTTTAAATAAAGATAAATTCACAGTTACAAATGATGTAAGAGAAGCAGATATTATAATAGTAAATACTTGTGGCTTCATAAATGATGCTAAGGAAGAGTCTATAGAAACTATACTTGAGGCAGCTAAATTTAAAGATGATGAATTTGGAAAATGTGAAAAATTAATACTTGCAGGATGTTTAGCTCAAAGATATCCTGAAGATTTACTAGAAGCTATGCCTGAAGTAGATGGAATACTTGGAACTGGTAATATTTCAGATATTAATTTATTTTTAGAAAATATATTAGAAAATAATAAAGTCATTAAAGCTGATAATATAAATGACACTTATCTTGAAGGCTATAAAAAAGCTAAAGAAAATATTTTAAAAACAGAATATGTAAAAATTTCTGAAGGATGTAATAATAATTGCACTTATTGTATTATTCCTAAATTAAGAGGTAGAAATCGTTCAAGAAATATAGAAAACATTGTTGAAGAAGTAAAATACCTTACTGACAATGGTACAGAAGAAATTATATTAATTGCTCAAAATACTACTGATTATGGAATAGATAATTATAAAGATTATAAATTACATGAACTTATTAAAGAAATTTCATTAATAACAAAAGTTAAATGGATAAGAGTAATGTATTTATATCCTGATCATTTTACAGATGATTTAATTGAAGAATTTAAAACAAATGAAAAGCTAGTTAAATATGTAGATATTCCACTACAACATATTAGCAATAATGTTTTATCTAAAATGAATAGACGAACTAATAAAGAAGATGTTGCAAATCTTTTAAATAAATTAAGAGAATCTATTGAAAATATAGTAATTAGAACAACTTTCATTGTAGGATTCCCTGGAGAAACCGATGAAGATTTTGATGAATTAATTTCTTTTATAACTGAAAATCCAATTGATAAAGTTGGAGCTTTTAAATATTCTAGAGAAGAAGACACTTTAGCTTTTTCTATGGATGAACAAATTGATGAAGAAATAAAAGAAGATAGATTAAATTCTTTAATGGAAGAACAACAAATTATTTCAGAAAAATTATTATCAAAACATTTAAATACTGAAATAGATGTTTTACTTGAAGAAAAAGCTTCAGAAGATACATTTGTGGGTCGTGGATTTATGGATGCTCCTGAAATTGATGGAGTTGTTTATATAAAATCAAATGATGATTTAAAAATTGGTGATTTTGTAAAGGTAAGAATTCAAGAAGCTTTAGAATATGATTTAATAGGAGAAATAATATGAATTTACCAAATAAATTAACTTTTTTAAGAATTTTAATGGTTCCTATTTTTGTAATTTTAATGTACTGCGATTTTAATAATGCTAGATTATATGCAACTATTGTCTTTGCTATTGCATCATTTACAGACTTTTTAGATGGTTATTTAGCAAGAAAACAAGGTTTAGTAACAAATTTTGGTAAGTTTGCAGATCCATTAGCAGATAAAATATTAGTTTGTGCAGCACTTATATGTCTTACAGAAATGGGGGATATTCCTGCATGGGGAGTTATAATAATAATAGCTCGTGAATTTGCTGTAACTGGACTTAGAGTAATAGCTGCATCAGAAAATATTACAATAGCTGCAAGTAAATTAGGAAAGTTCAAAACTGTATCTCAATTGATTTCAATGATTATATTATTATCAGATAATTCTAAATTTCATAGTATTGGTTTAATTTTATTTTATGTTGCAGTTATATTTACTATAGTTTCTGGAATTGATTATTTTGTAAAAAATAAAAAGGTTTTAGATTTAGACAATATGTAGAGGTGGACTTTGAAAGCTGAAATAATAACAATAGGCACAGAAATTTTAATTGGAAGTATTTTAAATACAAATGGTAGGTTTTTATCACAAAAACTATCAGATTTAGGAGTTCATGTTAACTATCAAATATCTTTAAGAGATGATTTTAATGAACTTGTTGAACAGATTAATGAGTCTATAAATAGATCTGACTTAGTTTTTCTATGTGGTGGATTAGGACCTACAGAAGATGATTTAACAAAAGATGCTTTAGCTCATGTTTTAAATAAAGAAATAGTTATTGATCCTAATGAATATGATCATTTAATAGCTTTTTTTAATAAAATTGATAGAAAGATGAGTGAAAACAATATTCGACAAGCAAGAGTAATTAAAGACTCTAAAATTTTGCATAATGATTGGGGTATTGCACCAGGAGAGGTTGTTGAGTATCAAAACAAAAAAGTTTTTTTATTCCCAGGACCTCCAAAAGAATTTGAACCTATGGTTACAAAATATCTTGCGGGAAATATTGGTGAAAAAAATGATATTTTGATTAAATCTTTAAATGTTGTGGGAGTTGGAGAAGCAGCTACAGAAGATAGGATTAGAAAGTTGCATATAGAAGATTCAGAAATTTCTATAAATACTTTTGCACATTTTTCAGAAACTGAAATAAAGATAATTGCTGAAGGAGATGATAAATCTTCTTTAAAAATTAAAATGGATAATATAATAAGTATCTTGTATAAAGAATTTGGAAATAATATTTATGCTGAAGACAATGTAACTTCTCCAGAAGCACTGGTAAATTTATTAATTGAAAAAGATTTGAAAATTTCTTTTGCTGAATCTATTACTGGTGGACTTTTAACATCAAAAATTACAGCAATACCAAATGCTTCTAAAATATTAAAAGCATCTTATATAACATATTCAAATAAAGCCAAAATAAAGGACTTAAATGTTTCTAATGATACTTTGATTGAATATGGAGCTGTAAGTTCTAATACTGCAGTTGAAATGGCTAAGGGACTATATAAAAAGGGAGATTGTGATATAGCTATTTCCTTAACTGGAGAAGCTGGTCCAACTCCTTCTGAACAAGAAATTGGTAAGACTTTTATTTGTTTTAATTATGGTAATAAATTAGAAGTAAAAGAATGTGACTTTAAAGGAGATAGACGTGAGATACAAGAAAGAGCATCAAAATATGTAATTTCTCATTTACTATTGAAACTTAATTAAGGAGGCTACAATGGAAAACGAAAATAAGAAAAAAGCACTTGATTTAGCTATTGCACAAATTGAAAAGCAATATGGCAAGGGATCTATTATGAAACTTGGTGAAAATGCTACATTAGATATTGCAAATACTATTCCTACTGGCTCTTTAGCACTAGACTTGGCTCTTGGAGTAGGTGGAGTTCCTAGAGGAAGAATCATAGAAGTTTATGGTCCTGAATCATCAGGTAAAACAACACTTGCACTTCATATTTTAGCTGAAGCTCAAAAGAAAGATGGAATAGCTGCTTTTATAGATGCAGAACATGCTTTAGATCCAGGTTATGCAAGACATTTAGGTGTTGATACTGAAAACTTAATAATTTCTCAACCAGATACTGGGGAACAAGCTCTAGAAATAACAGAGGCTTTAGTTAGAAGTAATGCTGTAGATATTATTGTTGTAGACTCTGTAGCTGCTTTAGTTCCAAAAGTTGAAATTGAAGGAGAAATGGGAGCAAGTCACATTGGATTACAAGCAAGGCTTATGTCTCAAGCTCTAAGAAAATTAACTGGTGCTATAAATAAATCTAACACTTCTGTTATATTTATAAATCAATTAAGAGAAAAAGTAGGAGTTATGTTTGGTAGTCCAGAAACAACAACTGGAGGAAGAGCTTTAAAATTCTACGCAACTATTAGAATGGATATTCGTAAAATTGAAAATCTAAAACAAGGTGATGAAATAGTTGGAAGTAGAGCTAGAGTTAAAGTTGTAAAAAATAAAGTAGCACCTCCTTTCAAACAAGCTGAGTTTGATATAATGTATGGTAAAGGAATCTCTAGAGAAGGTAATATTCTAGATGTAGGAGTTCAAGCTGATATTGTCAACAAAGCTGGAGCTTGGTATTCTTACAATGACAGTAAATTAGGACAAGGTAGAGAAAATTCTAAAATATTCTTAATGGAAAATACTGACATAAGAGATGAGATAGAACAAAAAATAAGAGCAGTTTATAATTTATCTGATGATGTAGAAATATCTGAAGAAGAAAAAACTGAAGAATAGGATCTGTGATTTAATGAAACTATTATATTTTACAGATACTCATATTAGAGGAAATAATCCTAAAAATAGAAAAGATGAGTTTAGTGAGACTCTTAAAAATAAATTATTAGAGATTGTTGATATTAGTAAAAAAGAAAATATAGATTTTATACTTCATGGGGGCGATCTATTTGATCGTCCCGATGTTTCTATTGGGATAGTTAGTGAATTTGCTAGTATCTTTAATAAATTTAAAAGTCCAATTTATATCGTAAGTGGAAATCATGATATATTTGGACATAATCAAAAAACTCTAAATAGAACTATGTTAGGATTATTATCAAATCTTGGAGTATTTAAACTTGTTGAAGATAAGCCTATTATTTTAGAAAAAAATAATATAAAACTCCAATTAACTGGAAATCCTTATACTTTTAGTATGGAAGAAGACTTTAATAAGGATAATTACAAAGTTTTAGAAAAAAATAAAGATGTAGACTATTCAATTCATATGGTACATGGTTTTTTATTAGATAAACCATTTCTTAAAGAAGTTCCTCATACATTAGTTTCTGAAATCTATGATACTAATGCAGATATAACTTTATCTGGACATTATCATTTAGGTTTTAAAACTATTGAACATGAAGGTAAATATTTTATTAATCCTGGTTCAATGGTTAGAATTTCAAATAGTTTATCTGAAATGCAAAGAAAACCAAAAGTTATAATTATAGAATTAGATTCTGAAATAAACATTAAGGAAGTTTATTTAAATTCAGCTCTACCAGGAGAAGATGTTTTAGATAGACAAGAGATGGAAAGACATAAATTTAAAAGAAGTAAAATTTATGAATTCAAAGAGATAATTGATTCTACAACAGATTTATCTAGTCTAGATGTATTTGATTTATTAATTCAAATTTCAAAAAATGATTCTATTCCTGAAGATGTAAGAGATGAAGCAGTTAGAAGAATTCAAGAGGTGCAAATAAAAGGAGCTGATTATTCTTGATATTTATTACTAAAATAGAATTGAAGAATTTTCAATCTCATAAAGATACTACAATTGAATTTCATAGAGGTTTAAATGTTATTTTAGGTCATTCTGATAGTGGTAAAACTGCTATTTTAAGAGCTATAAAATGGGCTCTTTACAATGAACCTTTAGGTGATTATTTTATTAAACAAGGTGAAAAAGATGTATCTGTATCAATTGAATTTAATACTGGAGCTATTGTTAAGAGATATAGATCTGCATCTAAAAATACTTATTATTTAAAAAGAGCTGATGGTGAAGAATATACCTTTGATGGATTTGGGCAAAAAGTACCTCAAGAAATTTCTGAAGAAATAAAAATGTATAAAATAAATTTAGATGAAAAATCTTCATCAATTATAAATATATCAGAACAACTTGATGGCCCTTTCTTATTAAATGAAAAACCATCTCTTCGAGCAAGTGGTATTGGAAGACTTGTAGGGGTAAATCTTATTGATGATGCTTTAAGAGAAACTATAAGAGATAAAAAACAAATAACTTCATCATTAAAATCTTTAGAAGATGAAAAAAAGGAACTTAAAATTAAACTTGAAGAATTTTCAAATTTGGAAAAAGAAGAGCTTGTTTTAAATGAATTAATAGATATTAGAACAAGTTTACAAATTAAAAAAGAAAAACTAGATTATATGAAAAAAATAGATTTTAAATTAAAAAATAATTTAGTGGAAATAGCAAATGAAAAAAATATTTTAGACAAATATAAGGATATAGATTTATTAGAAGAATATCTGAATAATTTAAAATCATTGATTATACAAGAAAAATCAATCTCTTTGAAAAACCAATTATTTAAAAATTATAATAAAGAAATAACTGAAAAAAATATATTAAAAAATAAATTAAGCACTATAGATGATTTATCAAAATATATTCTAAAATTAGAAGATAGCACTTATAAATTAAATAGATTAAGTTTAATTAAAACTAAATTTAATGAAATCTTTAAAAATTTAGAAAAAACATCTCAAAGTTTAAAGATATATGAATCTTTAAATAATGTTGAAATACTAAGTTCTAATTTAGAAAAAACAATTAAAAGATATAATTATATTTATAGTTTAAATACAAATTATAATAAGACTAGCAATAATATAAATATTGGCAATAGATATTTAAAAAACTTTGAAACTCTAGAGCTAACAGAGTCTATTGTTCAAGAACTTAATTTAAAAGTTTTTAACTACAATAAACTTAGAGATTATTCAAAAATATTAATAGAACTAAATAATAATAAGATGAAAATAGAAGAAAGTATATCTATATTTAATAAAGATATAAATTTAAATCTTGAAAATTATAATAATTTACTTTCATCTCTAGGCTATTGCCCTATGTGTATGACTAAAGTTGATAAAAATACAATGGATCATATTGAAAAACATTTTAAGGAGTGATTTAGTTGAATAATGAAGAACAATTAAATAAATTAAAACAAGATTTAGAAAAATATAAAAATTTAAAATATAAAGCAGAAGCTAGATTAGAACAACTAAATGTTCAAAGAGATAATATTATAGAAGAAATAAAGGCGGAAGGTATTAATCCTAAAAATTTAGAAGATGAAATTTTAAAATTAGAAGATGAAATATCAAGCTTGTTTAAAAGAGCAGAAGAACTATTACCGAGGGAATAATATGGATTATGAAGTTTTATCTAAAGATATAGATACCTTTAAAAGTAAAATTGATATTTCAAAAGGTAAAAAAGAAATTCTAGATAGCCACTTAGACGTAGTAGAAGAAAAAATATCTTCTCTTTCTGAAATGGAACAAAGACTGGAAAAAGTTATTATTTTATTTCAAAAGACTTCTGAATTTGGTAGAAATCAAGCGAAAAGTCAAATTGAAGATTTAGTTACTAAATGTTTGCAATTTATTTTTGAATCAGATATTGAGTTTAATATTGAAATTGTAGAAAGTAGAAATATCCCACAGGCAGAATTTTATGTTATATCTAATTACAGTGAGGGATATAGTGTAAAGACAAAACCAGAACTCTCAAGAGGTGGTGGAGTTGTAGATATAGTATCTATTGCTTTAAGACTTGCTTTTATTCAAATCCATAAACCTTATATTGAAGGTCCTATTTTATTTGATGAGCCAGGTAAGCATGTTAGTGATGACTATATTTTTAATGTAGGTGAGTTTTTAAAGCAATCCTCAAAAATGTTTAAACGACAAATAATAATGGTAACTCATAATAAATATTTGTCTGAAATATGTGATAAATCCTTTACTATCAACATTAAGGATGGAAATAGTTTTTTAGAAAAATCAGAATAATTTATATTATTCTGATTTTTTACATATATATGTGAGATTGACTTTATTCTTAAAAAGATATAAAATTATTTTATACAAGTTTATAAAAATTTAAAATGAAATTATGAAAATTATGAAATTTGAAACTTGAAAATTAAATATGGAGGTGTATAACTGTTGTCAAAAATAATAACTGGTTTAATTATTATTATTTGTAGTTTAATTAGTATAGCTATAGGTTATGCTATTAGAAAATATATAGCTGAAGGTAAATTAAGTACTGCTGAAGAACTTGCAAATAAAATTATAACTGACGCTGAACACGATGCAGAAACTAAGAAAAAAGAATTGTTAGTTGAAGCAAAGGAAGAAATTCACAGACTTAGATTTGAACATGATACTGAAGTTAAATCAAGAAGAATTGAAGTACAACAACTTGAACAAAGAGTACTATCTAGAGAAGAATCTGTAGATAGAAAGTTTATACAACTAGAAAAGAAAGAAGAAAATTTAAATTCTAAAATTCAAGAAATTGAATTTAAAGATCAAAAAGCTGAAACTTTAATAGTTGAAAGAGAAAAAGAACTTCAAAAGGTAGCAGGTCTTACTTCTGAAGAAGGAAAACAAATGTTGCTATCTGAACTTGAAAAAGAAATCGTTCAAGAGTCCGCATTAATAATTAGAGAAAATGAAGCATTAGTTAAAGATGAATGTAATAAATATGCTAGAAATCTTATAGCACAAGCAATTCAAAGATATGCAGCAGACCAAGTCACTGAAAGCACTGTTTCTGTTGTTAATTTACCTAATGATGAAATGAAGGGTAGAATAATAGGTCGTGAAGGTAGAAATATTAGAGCTATAGAGTCATTAACTGGTGTAGATTTAATAATAGACGATACTCCAGAAGCAGTAGTTTTATCTTGTTTTGATCCTATAAGAAGAGAAATTGCTAGAATATCATTGGAAAAATTAGTATCTGATGGTCGTATACATCCTACAAAAATTGAGGAAACTATAGATAAGGCTAAACAAGAAGTTGAAATTGCAATAAAAGAGTCTGGAGACCAGGCTGCTTATGATGCAGGGGTTCATGGAATTCATCCTGAACTTATTAAATATCTTGGAAGGTTAAAATATAGAACTAGCTACGGACAAAATGTTCTTAAACACTCTGTAGAAGTGGCACATATAGCAGGAATGCTTGCAAGTGAAATCGGAGCAGATGTTAAAATTGCTAAAAGAGCAGGACTACTTCATGATATTGGTAAGAGTATTGACCACGAAGTAGAAGGACCTCATGTAGAAATTGGAGTAGAACTAGCTAGAAAATATAGAGAATCTGAATCTGTAATCCATGCTATTGAAGCTCATCATGGTGATGTTGAAGCAAAAACAGTTGAGGCCGTACTTGTTCAAGCAGCTGATGCAATTAGTGCTGCAAGACCTGGAGCAAGACGTGAAACAATAGAAGCTTATATTAAGAGACTTGAAAAACTAGAAGAAATAGCTGATTCTTTTGAAGGAATTGAAAAATCATATGCTGTTCAAGCAGGACGTGAAATAAGAATAATTGTAAAACCTGAAGAAATTTCAGAAGCTGAGATTACTATACTTGCAAGAAATATTGTTAAGAAAATAGAATCTGAGTTAGATTTCCCAGGACAAATTAAAGTAAACGTAGTTCGTGAAATGCGTGCAATAGATTATGCAAAATAAGAAATAACCTGCCTTATGGTGGGTTATTTTTTTATATATTTATATGGAGGTAAAGATTGATAAAGAGTAATTTATTAGATGATTTTTTAGATTATATGAAATCTACAAAAGGAGCATCTGAATCCACAGTAAAAGAATATTATTATGACATAAGATTATTTTTAAGATTCTTAAAACAAAGAAGAGGTCTTGCCAAAGATATAGAATTTAACGAAATAGATATTGAAGATGTAGGAATTGAAATGCTTTCATCTGTTAAAAAACAAGATATTTATGCCTTTAATGCTTTTTTAGAGAAAACAAGAAATGTTTCTAATAGAACTAAATATAGAAAGGTATCTTCTATTAGAGCTTTTTTCAATTATCTATCTACAAAAATTGATGTAATTGAATATAATCCTATTGAAAATATTGATATGCCTAAACTTGAAAAAACTTTACCACAATATTTAGATTTAAATGAAGCTATTAGCCTTTTAGAAACAATTAATAAAGCTGAAAAAAAAGAACCTTATAAATCAAGAGACTATGCAATAGCAACACTATTTTTAAATTGTGGTATGCGTTTATCTGAATTATCTAGTATTGATTTAAAAGATATTTCAAAGGATAATACTTTACGAGTTTTAGGAAAAGGAAATAAAGAAAGGACTATATATTTAAATAAAGCCTGTCAAAACGCTTTGGACATCTATTTAAAAAATAGACCTAAGGTTGATACAGATGCATTATTTTTATCTATGAGAAATACAAGAATTAGTAATAGAGCTATCCAACATATGATAGAAAAATATATTATTGAAACAGGATTAGATCCTAAAAAATATACTGTCCATAAATTAAGGCATACAGCAGCAACATTAATGTATCAATATGGAAATGCCGATATAAGGTCACTACAAGAGATTTTAGGGCATGAATCCATAACAACAACACAAATATATACTCATGTAAGAAGTGAGCAATTAAAGCAAACTATAGATAGTAATCCATTGGCTATTGTAGATGAAGATTAAAATTATTTAACTTTGATGATTTATCTTAGAGTTTTCATAACAATTTAGATATTAAAATTGTGTTAAAATATTTGTAGTAGTGTAATGAAGTTACTATATAAGTTATATATAAACAAGGGGGATAAATTATGTCTGTTATAAATGTAACTAGTGAGATTAAACCTTTGAAAAAAGTATTACTTCATAGACCTGGTGAAGAGTTATTAAATTTAACACCTGATAATTTACATGAATTATTATTTGATGATATTCCTTTTCTAAAAGTAGCTCAAGAAGAGCATGATTATTTTTCTAAAGTTTTAAGAGAAAATGGTGCTGAAACTGTTTATCTAGAAGATTTAATGACAGAAACTTTAAGTTCAAATATTTCTTTAAAGGAAGAATTTTTAGAGATATATCTAAATGAAGCAGGAAGTTTTAATAAAGAATATAAAACTGAAATTTTAAATTATTTAAATAGTATTAGTAGTTTAAAAGAATTGGTTTTTAAAACTATGTCAGGAATAAATATAAATGAATTAGATTTAAGCAGAAAGACATTGTCTGATTATATTGATTTATCTAATTCTAAAATGATTATTAATCCTATGCCTAATTTATTTTTCACAAGGGATCCTTTTGCATCTATAGGTAGTGATGTATCTATAAACAAGATGTATTCAAATACACGAAATAGAGAAACAATATATGCAGATTTTATATTAAAGTATCATCCAAGTTACAAAGACAAAATTAATACTTTATACGATAGAAATTCTAATTTTAGTATAGAGGGTGGAGATATTTTAAATATAGATGAAAATACATTGGCTATTGGAATATCTCAAAGAACAGAAGCTAATGCTATTGAATTATTATCTAGAAACATATTTTTTAATTCAAATAGTAAAATAAAAGAAATCTATGCTTTTGAAATACCTTCTAAAAGAGCTTTTATGCATTTAGATACTGTTTTTACACAGGTTGATGTTGATAAATTTACTATTCATCCTGAGATTTTGGGAACACTTAGAGTTTTTAAAATTAGCAAAGGTATAAAAGACTTAAAAATAGAAGAAATTAATGATTCTTTAGAAAATATACTTACTAAGATAGTTGGATATAAAATAGAGTTAATACTTTGTGGCGGTGGAGATAATATAATATCACAAAGAGAACAGTGGAACGATGGTTCCAATACATTATGTATTAGCCCTGGAAAAATAATTGTATATGAGAGAAATAATATAACAAATGATATACTTAGAAAAAAAGGTTTAGAGGTTTTAGAAATACCAAGTAGTGAGTTGTCTCGTGGACGTGGCGGACCAAGATGTATGACTATGCCACTTATACGAGAAGATATATAGAATATAGTAAACGGAGGGATTATTATGCCAGTGAATTTACAAGGAAGAAGTTTTTTAAAATTATTAGATTTTACAACTGAAGAAATAGAATATCTATTAGATTTATCAAAAGAGTTTAAAAAGTTAAAGTTAACTAGAACTCCACATAAGTATTTAGATGGTAAAAATATAGCTTTATTATTTGAGAAAACATCAACAAGAACAAGATGTTCCTTTGAAGTAGCTGGATATGATTTAGGTATGGGAGTTACCTATTTAGAACCTGGTTCATCACAAATGGGTCATAAAGAATCTATTGAAGATACTGCAAAAGTACTTGGAAGATATTATGATGGTATTGAATACAGAGGCTTTTCACAGGATTTAGTTCAGGAATTATCTGATAATGCAGGTGTGCCTGTTTGGAACGGATTAACTGATGAGTTCCATCCTACTCAAATGCTTGCAGATATTTTAACTATTGAGGAAAATTTTGATAGTATAAAAGGATTAAATTTAACTTTTATGGGAGATGCTAGAAATAATGTAGCCAATTCTCTAATGGTTATTAGCGCAAAACTAGGTATAAACTTTACAGCTTGTGGTCCAAAAGAGTTAATGCCATCTGAAGAGCTTGTAAGTATTTGTAAAGAAATTGCTCTTACTAATAACTCTAATATAGTATTAACTGATGACCCCATAATTGGAGCAACAAATGCCGATATTATATATACTGATATATGGGTTTCTATGGGAGAACCTTCAGAGGTATGGTCTTCACGAATCCACTTATTAGAAAAATTTAGAGTTACTAAAGAACTAATGGACTTAGGATCTGATAATTGTATATTCCTGCATTGTTTACCATCTTTTCATGATATAAATACAGTTGTTGGTAAAAATATTAACAAAGAGTTTGGTATAAATGAAATGGAAGTTACTGATGAGGTATTTAGATCAAAGTATTCAAAAGTTTTTGATCAAGCAGAAAATAGAATGCATACTATAAAAGCAGTTATGTATGCAACTTTAAAATAAATTTATATAACTTAGGGATGATGGAGGTAATAGCATGAGTAAAAAAATAGTTATAGCTTTAGGTGGAAATGCTTTAGGAAATAGTCCAGAAGAACAAATTGAACTTGTTAAAGATACTGCAAAATCAATTGTAGGTCTTGCAAAAGAAGGTGACCAAATTATAATAGGTCATGGAAATGGACCACAAATTGGTATGATAAACCTTGCAATGGAATATGCTTCAAAAGGTGATTTTAATAGTCCATATATGCCTTTTCCTGAGTGTTGTGCAATGAGTCAAGGATATATTGGTTATCACTTACAGCAAGCTATTGTAAATGAACTTAAAAAACAAAATTTAGATAAAACTTGTACTACAATAGTAACTCAAATAATTGTAGATAAGGATGATAAAGCTTTTTTAAACCCAACAAAACCAATTGGCTCCTTCTATTCTAAAGAAGAATCTGAAAAAATTGCAAAAGAAAAAGGATATGATTTTGTTGAAGATTCTGGTAGGGGATATAGAAGAGTAGTAGCATCTCCAAAACCAGTTGAAATTGTAGAATCAAAAGTATTAAAAATGATTTCAAGTGTAGATAATATAGTTATTACAGTTGGTGGTGGTGGAGTTCCAGTAATTCAAACTGAAAATGGATTAGAAGGAATCTCTGCTGTTATAGATAAAGATTGGTCTAGTGCAAAAGTAGCATTGGAATTAGATGCAGATATATTGTTAATACTTACAGCAGTAGAAAAGGTATCTATTAATTTTAATAAACCTGATCAAAAAGAATTAGACTCTATGACAATTGATGAAGTTAATAAATACACTGATGAAGGTCATTTTGCTAAAGGATCTATGTTACCCAAAGTAGAAGCCTGTAAGACTTTTGTAGAAGGTAGTAGTAAGAAAGATGCTATAGCAATAATAACTTCTCTTTCAAAAGCAACTGATGCTTTAAAAGGAGAGACGGGGACTATTGTTAAAAAATCATAGGAGTAAATAATGGCAAACAAAAAGAAAAAATCATTATCAGCATTTAGTATATTATTTATTATTCTAATAAGTATATTTATAGTATCAAAATTTTTAAATGGAATGACTTTTGATATGGCAACAAACAAATCAGGAGAAAGTTTTAGTAGTGTCGTTGGTGCAACTCTACCATCCTTAGTAATGGCTCCATATAACGGATTTTTAGATGCAATTGATATATCTATATTCGTATTAGTATTAGGTGGGTTTTTAGGTATTGTACAAGCTACTGGAGCACTAGAAGCAGGAATACATTCTCTAGTTAAAAAGAAAAAAGATAGAGAAATTAGTTTAATTGTTATACTAATGATATTATTTTCTATTGGTGGAACAACTTTTGGAATGGCAGAAGAAACTATGGCTTTTTATGGAATAATAACAATGGCTTTAGTAACAGCTGGTTTTGATTCATTAGTAGGAGCTGCAACTATACTTCTTGGTGCAGGATCAGGAGTACTTGGATCAACAGTAAATCCTTTTGCCGTTGGTACTGCAGTAGAAGCTCTAAACTCTATTGGTATAAAAGCAAATCAAGGGATTATATTGTTATTAGGAACTTTTTTATGGATATCAACTACAATAGTTTCAATATACTTTGTTACAAAATATGCAAGAAAAGTACAAAAAGATAAAGGCTCTACATTATTATCATTGCAGGAACAAGAAAATATGGAGAATGAATTTCAATTAGATAATAGTAAATCATTAGATTTTACTAAAATTCATAAATTAATATTATTTATATTCGCTTGTACATTTATTGTAATGATTGTTGCACTTGCACCATGGCAAAACTTAGGGATTAATATTTTCGAAGGATGGTCTGATTTCTTAACTGGAGAGACATTTGGTAATTGGTCC
This sequence comes from uncultured Peptoniphilaceae bacterium, assembly GCA_946403255.1. GTDB lineage: Bacteria > Bacillota > Clostridia > Tissierellales > Peptoniphilaceae > Anaerosphaera. The sequence goes on from CAMIZH010000003.1 coordinate 44,831, forward strand.
TTTGGAGAAGTTGCTATGTGGTTTTTTATTATGGGAATTGTCATTGCATTTATTTCTGGAATGGAAGAAAAGCAAGTTGTTAAAGAATTTGTAGATGGCGCTTCAGAGGTTTTATCTGTTGTTTTAATTATAGTTGTATCAAGAGGTGTTTCAGTATTAATGCAAACAACTCATATTGATGCACTAATACTAGATAGAGCATCAAAAGCATTATATGGTTTAAGCCCTATTATATTTGTACTAGGTGCATATATACTATATGTTTTATTATCATTTTTAATTCCATCAACATCAGGACTAGCATTTGTTTCTATACCTGTAATGGGTGGCCTTGCAGAAGCTTTAGGTATGAGCCCTGAAGTTATGATTATGATTTTCACAGCAGGTTGTGGTCTTGTAAATCTAATCACTCCAACATCTGGAGTTGTAATGGGTGGACTGGAAATGGCAAAAGTAGAATATTCTACTTGGTTAAAATTTGTTACAAAACCAATTATAGTTATATCTTTAATGAACTTTATAACATTATGCGTAGCTATAATAATATTTTAAGTTTTACTGCTTGGATTTTAAATCTAAGCAGTTTTTTTATACACAAATAAAGGAAATTTTGTATATGTTATAATTAATTTATAATATTAATATATTGGAGGAAATTATGGATTTTAATAAAGATTTTAATGCAACTACATATAAATATAATTCAAATAGAAATGTAGTTTTTTCAAATAGAGGTATGGTTGCTACAGGAAACCCAATGGCTGCACAAGCAGGAATCGACATACTAAAAAAAGGCGGAAATGCAATTGATGCAGCTATTGCTACGGCAGTAGTTCTTTCTGTTGTTGAACCTACTTGTAATGGAGTTGGTGGAGATGGCTTTGCTTTAGTTTGGGATGGAAAAAAACTTCATGGAATGAATGCTTCTGGTAAGTCTCCAGAACTAATCACTTTAGAAGAAATAAAATCAATGGGGTATAAAAAAATCCCTACTGAAGGAGTTATCCCTATTACTGTTCCTGGACAAGTTGGTGGATGGATTGAACTATCTAAAAAATTTGGAAAATTAGAATTTAAGGAATTATTTACAAGTGCAATTGATTATGCGAGAAATGGATTTATAGTACAACCTCTTGTATCAAAATTATGGGGTAGGGAATATGATAGATTTAAAAACTCAATTGATGATAATACTTTTTTAGACGAATGGTTTAAAGTATTTGCTCCAAATGATATGCCTTTAAAAGCTGGGGAATTATTTAAAAATCCTGAACTAGCTAAATCTTTAGAAGATATTGCATTAACAAAGGGAGAAAGTTTTTATAATGGTGTAATAGCTGAAAAGATAGATATATTTATGAAGGAAAATAAAGGTTATTTAAGAAAAAAAGACTTAGAAAAGTATAAAGTTCAATGGGTTGAGCCAATTACTACTGAGTTTAATAATTATACTGTTGCTGAAATACCACCAAATGGACATGGGATTACTGTTCTTATGGCACTTAATATATTTAAAAATTTAAGTTTAGATGAAGATATTAATTCGGAAGAGTCCATTCACAAACAAATTGAGTCATTAAAATTAGCTTTTTCTGATGTAAAAGAATTTATAGCAGATAAAGACCATATGAGAACAGATGTTTCATCTCTACTATCAGATGACTATTCTAAAACAAGAGCTGGTTTAATAAATGAAAATGCATTAGATCCAATTTATGGAGATCCTGAAAAGGGAGGAACTGTATATCTTGCTACTGCTGATAAGTTTGGTAATATGGTTTCATATATACAAAGTAATTATACTCAATTTGGTTCAGGTGTTGTAATTCCAGGTACTG
>CAMIZH010000004.1 GCA_946403255.1 uncultured Peptoniphilaceae bacterium
AAAAATGACTTCTCTATATATGTTTTTTCTCTATTATTTACATATCCTTGAATATAATATCTTTGTAAATTATTTTTATTATTACTTATATTTAATTTGTAATTATCAATATTTACCTTATCCTTATTTCCAACTGTTTTTGTAAACTTATAGGTATATATATCTGATAAATTAGAATTTTCTATATCTACATTTACATTTTTAAAATTAGCATTTATTGATGTATATGTGCTATTTACTAGTATTGGGTAAGTTACATGTGTTTCAACATTATCAAAAAATATATTTATATCTTCTCCATCTACATTTACTTGTTTAAATGTTTGATGACTTTGATTTATTATCGATTCTATGCCTCTTGCTGGGTAGTCTTTCGACCCTACCTTACCATTTCTTATGTCTATATTTATATTTCCAAGTTTAACATCTATATTATCATCTGATTTAGAAATACCTCTGCTTGCATAATTTATTCCTGGATTTAATCCCCATCTATAATCTGTATTATAAGATTTAAAATTTATATCATACTTAACATCTTTACTTTTATTATTTATTGATGCAATAGATTCATATAAATGTAGTTTTGAATCTCTAATTTCTATATCTACATAACTATCTCCAATATCATTAGAATCACTAATATTTGAGTCTACACCCCATAAAGTATCAAATCCTGAATTTTCTACATATATTTTAGTACTATATCCAGGTCCTGCTCCAATTATATCTCCCTGTAAGTTATTTGTTCTTTCTCCAATATTGTAAAAACTTGATTCAACACCATTTAATTTAAACATTTCTGTATTTATTATATTTTTATTTTCTACACCATTTCTTCTTCCTTCGATATGAAAACTATTTAAATTTTTAGGTATATCAACAATAGAATCATCTAATAAATCTTTTTCAACTATTATTTTTAAATCTTTACCTTCTAATTCATTTGAAAATACATCACTTAAATTTTTTTCTATATTTACATTTCCAAATTCTGTTTTATATTTATCAATTATATTTTTTTCAGAATCATCACTTAATATATATATTTCTTTATTATTTTCTATTTGTTCATCTAACAAATTTATTTCTTTTTCATCATTCATTTCATTTAACTCAGTTTTAACTTGAGTTTCTTCGATATCAACTAATTCATCTTCTTCTAAAATAGTATTTTCTTCATTTCTTTCTTCTTTCGTTTTTTCGATATTTTCTTCTTTTATTTCTATCTGATTTGTTTCAATTTCTGATTTTACATCATCCATTTCAACAACTTTTAATTATTTCTCAAATGTTACTATGTTTAAAATCATTGATAATATCAAAATTTTACTTATTCTTTTATTATTCATTTTACTCCTTATTATAAAACAATAACTTATTAAATTAAGTTACGTTAATATATAATATAATTGATTTTAATTATAAAAAAAGAGAGCCTAAGCTCTCTAAGTTTTTTCTTATATATGATGTATTGAAATTGTGTCTATTACTCCATTTGATACTTTTTGTAATTCATATATATAAGTACCATCGTCTACTAGTTCTCCTACTTGAAGTTCTATTCCTTTTTCTTCAAATAGTTTATAAACTAATCCACCAAGGGTTGCACAACTTTTTGGATCTATTTCAAAGTTATTTTGTTGATTTATCTCAATTATTGGTACTGATGCAGAGAATACTTTTGTGCTTCCATCAAATATCAAATCACTTGATGCTGATCCTTGTACAAAGTATTTTCTAACTATAAATAGTATAGCTATTGCTATTACTCCTATTAGGAGGTCTGGCATATCTTCTGATACTACTAACATTTTTCTTGATATTACAAGCATTATCAAATGAATTATTGTTGTATCGGTATGTGCTACCATTAATAGTACAAATTCCATTGCTATTACAAGTAGTAATATATGTGATAAAAATTGTTTAAATAAATCTAAACTATAATTTACATCAGATTTTAATATAACTACATAGTACTTAAATATATCAGGAATAGAAAATGCTATTCCAAACAATAATAGCATGGATATTAATACTTCAAAAAGTATTACAAATTTATTTAGTTTTAGTAAAAAATTTCTTCTATCCATATTTACACTTCCATTGTTTTTTCTATTTCTTTTCTCAATTTTTTAAGTACCTTTTTCTCAATTCTAGATACTGTCATTTGTGAGATATCTAACTTTTCTGCTATTGCTATTTGTGTTTTTTTGTTAAAATATCTATCCATTAAAATAGTTTTTTCAACTTCATTTAATCCACTCATTGCTTTTTCTAAAAAGTCATTTACTTCAATTTTTTCAAAATATTCTTCATTTTCTCCAATTAAATCTGATAAATTTATTTCTTTATCATCTCCTCCTGAATCATATGATACATCTAATGATTGTGGAGAATATACTTTACTAGCTTCAATTGTTTCTAGTATTTCTTCTGGAGTTGTTCCTAAATATTCTGCTATATCTTCTGCTGTTGGAGTTTTTTGATCTCTTTGTGCTAGATATACTTTTGCATCGTTTATTTTTTTAGATAGCTCTTGAATTCTTCTTGGAACTCTTATCGTCCATCCTTTGTCTCTGAAATATTTTTTTATTTCTCCAATTATTGTAGGTGTTGCAAAAGATGAAAACTCATAACCTTTACTTAAATCATATCTGTCTATTGCATAGATTAAACCCATTGATGCTACTTGGTATATATCATCAAAGTCTATTCCTCTTCCTGCATATTTTTTAGAAAGTATTTCTGCAATATAAAGATGTTCTTCTATTAAAACTTCTCTTATTTCTACATCTTTAGTTTCTTCATAAATTTTAAATAATTCTTTTCTCTCTTCTTTTGTAAGTTTTCTTCCCAGGTTATAATATTGTTCTTTATTCATAGTATCAACCTACTTTAGATTTTTTTCTAGATACAATCTATCCTTTTCAATGTGACTTGAATCTACTAAACAATCTATTATTGTTGTAGAAAGATATAATTCTTCTCTTTCATTTATATCTTTTTCACATATATGACCAATTTCTATTTTTAAATTTCCTTCATCAAATATAAATTCTATATCTATTTCATCTTTACAATTAAGTTCTAATGCTATGTTACAACCTTCTGTAATTGCTATTTTTAAATCTTCCATAGTTTCTATATCTACACTGTGATTTGTTAAAAGTCCTGAAACTAGTAGTCTTAGTGAACTTAAATATTCTGCTTTATTTGGTATTTGTAGGCTAACTTTTTCCATTAGACCTCACCTCTTATTTTAAATACTTGATCAAGTTTTGTTATTGTAAATAACTTGTTTATACTAGGTTTCATATTTTGTATAGAAACTGTATGATTTTCAAGTTTTACTTCGTTTAATATAAACATTAATGCTCCAAGTCCTGTAGAGTCTACGTATTCTAATCCAGTTCCATCTATTACAATATCTTTTTTATCTTTATTGTAAATTTTTAATACTTCTTTTTTAAGTTCTGGAGTTGTAAATACATCTAATTCTCCTTTAGGATATATTATTAATTCATCTTTATTTTCATAATCAATTTTAAAAGCCATAATATCCTCCTTAGTCTCCTATATACTTAGCAACTGCAACTATATCAGAATCTTTTATATTCATAAGTTTAACACCTGATGTTGATCTTCCCATTACAGATATTCCTTCTGTTCCAATTCTAATTATTACACCTTTTGATGTAATCATCATAATCTCATCATTTTTATCTATAACTTTAGCAGATATTACATCTCCTGTTTTGTCCTTAATTTTATAAGTTATAATTCCTTTACCAGCTCTTGTTTGAATTCTGTACTCTGATAAAAGAGTCATTTTTCCAAAGCCTTTTTCTGATATTACTAATAGGAATTTATCGTCATCAACTATATCAAATCCGATTACTTCATCATTTTCATTTAAATCTATTGATTTAACTCCCATTGATGATCTTCCTGTTTTTCTTATATCACTTTCGGCAAATCTTATACTCATTCCTTTTTTAGTTACTAAGATTACTTCATTTTCACCTTTTGTAATTCTTGTTCCGATTATACTGTCGTCTTCTTTTAATGTTATTCCTATAATACCTGATTTTCTAATATTTTTAAATTCATCAAAAGAAATTCTCTTTATAAGTCCTTTTCTTGTTGCCATTAAAATATTCATATCAGGATCATATTCACTTATTGGAATTATAGATTGAACTTTTTCATCAGCTTCAAGATTTAGTATATTTATAATTGCTGTTCCCTTTGACTGTCTTGAACTTTCAGGGATTTCATAAGCCTTTAATTTATATACTCTACCTTTATTTGTAAAGAACAGTATTGAATCATGGGTTGATGTTATAAATAAATCATTTACAAAATCTTCTTCCCTTGTAGTTAATGCAGATATTCCTCTACCACCTCTTCTTTGTGGTTTATAAGTTCCTTCTGGCATTCTCTTTATATAACCAAATTGAGTAAGTGTAATAACTACATCTTCTTCTTTTATTATATCTGAAAGCTCGATTTCTCCTTCTGATGGACGTATAACAGTTCTTCTTAAATCACCAAATTTTTCTCTTATTACTAAAAGTTCCTCTTTGATAATACCCATTAAAATGTCATGATTTTCTAATATTTTTGTAAGTTCTTTTATTGTTTCAAGAAGTTGTTTGTATTCTTCATCTAATTTTTCTCTTTCAAGTCCTGTTAATCTTTTAATTCTCATATCTAAGATTGCTTGACCTTGAGTATCTGAAAGTCCAAATTCTTCTGTAAATTTACCTTTTGCATCTGCATCTGTTTGAGAAGCTCTAACTATTTCAATTATTCTATCAATATTATCTAAAGCTATTTTTAAACCTTCAACAATATGAGCTCTTTTTTGTGCTTTTTGTAAATCAAATTTAGTCCTTCTTGTAACAACTTCTATTTGATGATCTACATAATGTGATATTAACTCTTTTAAGTTTAATACTTTTGGAACACCATTTACAAGTGCTAAATTAATGATACCAAATGTTGTTTGCATTTGAGTATTTTTATATAGCTTATTTAATACAACATTTGGATTTGCATCTCTTTTTATATCTATTACTATACGGATACCTTTTCTAGAAGATTCATCGCGTATTCCTGATATACCTTCTATTTTTTTATCTTTAACAAGTTCAGCCATTTTCATAATCAAAGCTGATTTATTTACTTGATAAGGTATTTCTGTAATTAATATTCTTCTTTTATTTTTATTTTCTTCTATTTCTGCAACTGCTCTTACCTTTACTTTTCCACGACCAGTTTCATAAGCATCTTTAATTCCTGCTGTTCCCATAATGTCAGCACCTGTTGGAAAATCAGGTCCTTTAATTGTAGTCATTAATTCTTCAATAGTTATATCGTTATTATCAATATATTTTATAGTTCCATCTATAACTTCTCTTAAGTTATGTGGTGCCATATTTGTTGCCATACCTACGGCAATACCTGATGAACCATTAACTAAAAGATTTGGAAATCTTGATGGTAAAACTATTGGTTCTTTTGTAGTTTCATCATAGTTAGGAATAAAATCTACTGTTTCTTTATTTATATCACGAAGCATTTCTTGAGCAAGTCTTGTCATTCTAAGCTCAGTATAACGCATTGCTGCTGCTCCGTCTCCATCTACTGTACCAAAGTTACCTTGTCCATCTACAAGCATATATCTTGTATTAAAGTCCTGTGCAAGTCTTACTGCTGCGTCATAAATTGCAGTATCACCATGAGGGTGAAAACTACCCATTACGTCCCCAACAAGTTTTGCTGATTTTCTATAACCTGAATCTGGAGTAAGACCAAGTATATGCATTCCATAAATAATTCTTCTATGAACTGGTTTTAAACCATCTTTAACATCAGGAAGTGCTCTTGATACAATTACACTCATTGAATAATCAAGATAGGCCTTTCTCATTTTTTCTTCTATGCCAACATTAATTACTCCATTTTCTTTATGTTCTAATTCGCTCATCCCGACCTCCTAGAAATCTATTTGTTCAACGTAAACTGCATTTTCTTGAATAAAGTCACGTCTTGGTTCTACATCAGAACCCATTAAAATACTAAATGTTTCATCTGCATCAATTGCATCTTGTATTTCAACACGTAAAAGTATTCTATTGTCTGGATCCATAGTTGTATCCCAAAGGTCTTCAGCGTTCATTTCACCAAGTCCTTTGTATCTTGCTATCTTATAACCTTTATCTCTTCCAAACTCATCTAAGGCACTTTGTAGCTCTTCTTCAGAGTAACAATATCTAACTACCTTAGTTCCCTTTTTAATCCCGAATAAAGGTGGTTTTGCCACATATATGTGACCTCCTTCTATAAGTGGGCGCATATATCTAAAGAAGAATGTTAGAAGTAATGTCATAATATGTGCACCATCGACATCGGCATCAGTCATAATTATGATTTTTCCATATCTTAAATTTTCTATATTAAATTCTGGTCCAATTCCTGTACCAAAAGCTGTAATCATAGCTTTGATTTCATCAGAGTTTAAAATTCTATCAAGTCTTGCTTTTTCAACATTTAAAATTTTACCTCTTAATGGAAGAATAGCTTGGAATTCTGAATCTCTACCCATTTTAGCAGAACCACCAGCTGAATCCCCTTCGACTAAGAAAATTTCAGTATTTACATTTCCTGAATCATGACAATCAGCAAGTTTTCCTGGAAGAGTCATATTATCAAGAACAGATTTTTTTCTAGTTAAATCTCTAGCTTTTCTTGCAGCTTCACGAGCACGTCTTGCTGAAAGAGCTTTTTCTAAAACAATTTTTGAAACCTTTGGATTTTCTTCTAAAAACAAAGCTAAATTTTCTGATACTACTGAATCTACAATTCCTCTAGTTTCAGAGTTTCCAAGTTTTGCTTTTGTTTGTCCTTCAAATTGTGGATCTGGAAGTTTAACTGAAATTACACCAGTAAGTCCTTCACGAACATCATCACCTGAAAGATTTTCTTCTTTTTCTTTTATTATATTATATTTTCTACCATAGTCGTTTATAGTTCTTGTTAGCGCAGACCTAAATCCTGATAGATGTGATCCACCTTCTTCAGTGTTAATATTATTAGCAAAAGTTAAAATATTTTCTGAATAAGAATCCGTATATTGAAGTGCCACTTCAACCTGAGTTTCCTCTTTTATGTCTTCAACATAAATTATTTCTTGATGTACAGGTGTTTTTTTCTTGTTTATATATTCAACAAAAGATTTTATTCCACCTTCATAATGATAGAGTTCCGATTTATCATCTCTATAATCTTTAAACTCTATTTTTATACCTTTATTTAAAAATGCCATTTCTCTAAATCTTTTAGCTAAAATATCAAATTCAAATTCTACAGTATCAAAAATTTCTACATCTGGTGTAAATTCAATTTTTGTACCTGTATCTTCTTCATTAGTTTTACCAATGACTTCTAATCCAGAAGTTGCAACACCTCTTGAAAATCTTTGTTCAAATATTTTTCCTTCTCTTCTTACAGTTACAATAAGTTCAGTTGAAAGAGCATTTACTACTGAAACTCCTACACCATGTAGACCTCCAGAAACTTTATAAGCTCCATTATCAAACTTACCACCTGCATGTAGAATAGTTAAAACTGTTTCTACTGTTGATTTTCCAGTTTGTGGATGAACATCTGTAGGAATTCCTGATCCATTATCAGATACTACAACAGAACCATCTTCTTTAATTTCTATTAATATAAAATCATTTCTTCCTGCAAGTGCCTCATCTATAGAGTTATCTACAACTTCATATACAAGATGATGAAGACCTTTTGAACCAGTTGATCCTATATACATACCTGGTCTTTTTCTAACTGGCTCTAAACCTGTAAGGACCTGTATATCCTGTGCACCATAATGCGAATTGTTATTATCTGCCATAATTATCTCCTAATCTATGTTCTTTTTATCAATTTTTTATCAATAATTTCAAAAAAAGTTCCATCTAAATTTTTAAAGTTTTCTTCATTTAAATCTGTTGAAGTAATAAAAGTTTGAACATCTTTTAAACTATCTATTAAATACATTGCACGATTTTTATCAAGTTCAGAAAAAACATCATCTAAAAGAAGTAATGGATCTGACTTTAAAACTTTGTTAATTAAATTAACCTCAGCAAGTTTTAAACTAAGAACAACAGACCTTACCTCTCCTTGTGATCCAAAAGATTTTACACTTAGATTATCTATCTTAAAATCTAAATCATCTCTATGTGGACCAATACTTGTATATTTTAATTCTAAATCTTTATCTGTATTTTTATTTAAATGCTCTAAAAAAATTTTTTTCATTTCATCTTCATCAGCTGACAATGGAATCGTACTTAAATAAGTTATCTTTAAAGAACCTCCACCTGATAAATTTTTAAAATGATATTTTCCAAATTCCTCTAAACTTCTTACAATATTAAGCCTCGTTCTTAATATTTTAACTCCATATTCGGAAAGTTGGAAATTATAAATTTCTAAAAGAGACTTATCTCTTATTTTTTTTAAAAGTTTATTTCTTTCATATACTATTTTACGGTATTTACTTAAATTATGCTCGTAAATTGGATCAATCTTTGAAATTAATCCATCCAAATATTTTCTTCTCTCCTGTGGAGAAAATTTTATCATATTTAAATCCGCTGGTGAAAATATAACTGACGCCATATCTTTTTTATAATCTTTTAATTTAAGCTCCTCTTGATTGAAAAAAAAATTATTTTTCCCATCACTATTTAAATCAACTCTTAAGTCATCTTTATATCCAAAGGAATTTATTTCCCCTTCAACAGTACTAGACACCTCATTTAAATTTATAATTTCATTATCTTTAATTGTTTTAAAAGATTTTCCAACAGTTAAAATATATATTGCTTCTAATAAATTTGTTTTACCTATGGCATTTTGACCTATTATTACATTTATATTTTCAGATGGAACAAATTCTAAACTTGAGTAATTTCTAAAATTACAAAGCCTTAAATTTAAAAGTTTCATTTTTCACCGACTATATAAGTATTACCATCTACTTCTACCTCATCATTAGGATATAGTTTTTTTCCACGTCTTGTTTCTATCTCACCATTTACACGGATAAAGCCATCTTGAATTATCATTTTAGCTTCTCCACCAGTTTGAGAAATTCCTGCCATCTTTAAAAAAGAATCTAATTTTATAAATTCTTCATTTATTTTTATATTCATATTATCACCTTAGTTTGCAAGTCTTACTGGTAAAACTAAATATATATAAGCATTGTCATCAAGTTCTCTAATTATTGTAGGATTTACAGAATCTGTAAAATTAAGTGCAATTTCTTCAGACTCAATATTTTTAAGACCTTCTATAATATATTTTGAATTAAATGCTATATCTAGTTCCCCGCCAGTTGTATTTGCAGTAACTCTTTCCTCTGAGTTTCCTATTTCTGAATTTGAAGTTATTTTTATTTCATTTTCATCTATAGATAATTTTACTAAATTCGCTCTATCTTCCTTAGCAAGTAAACTTGCTCTTTCTAGTGATGATTGGAAATCATGTTTATTTACCTTAGAATTAATTTTATAATTATCTTTAATAAGACCATCATATTGGAAATATTCAGTTCCTACTAGATTTGCATAAAATATAGTATCTCCTAAGTCAAATTTTACAATATTGATTCCAATATCTACTAAAAGTTCTTCTACATCTTCTTCAATAATTTTAACTAAATCATTACAATTTCTTGCAGGTATTATTATTTTTCTAGATATGTCTGAAATAATATCTATTGTTTTTAAAGCCATTCTAAAACCATCAAGTGCTACAAAACTAATTTTAGAATCTTTTATATCCATTAAAACACCTGTAAGTGCTGCACGAGTTTCATCTATTGATACAGCAAAAGATGTTTTTCTAATAGCATCTTTAAAATCATTTGATCTTATAGTTAAAGAATTTATATCTCCAAGATTTGGTAAAGATGGATATTCTTCTGCATTTTGACATTGAATATTAAATTCAGAAAATCCACATTTTATATTCATTTTATTTTCATTTACTTCTATAGATATAGAATCATCTGATAGTTTTCTAATTATATCACCAAATAATCTTGAATTAACAACTATAGAACCTTCTATTTCTACAATAGCAGGTACTTTTGTTATAATAGCTGTTTCATTGTCTGTTGCAGTAAGTTCTAATATGTTTTGTTTTGCAACAATTTTAATTCCTTCTAATATTGGCATAGTTGTTCTTGAAGATATAGCTTTTTGAACTATTGAAATATGCTTTGATATTGATTTTTTATTTACTTTAAATTTCATAATTAGCTGTCTCCTATATAGTATAAATAGTTAATAATAGTAGTAGGGGCTGTTAGTATGTGGATAAGTCATATTTCAGTTTAAATATCAACATTTTCAAAGATTAATAACATGTTGATAACTCATTTATAACTTTATGCTTATTAACATACTATTCTTTTATTTCTTTCATTAAATTATTAATTTTTATTTTAAAAGAAGTATCATTTTCCATATCAGCTTCTATTTTATTAATAGCATGGATTACAGTTGAATGATCTCGTCCACCAAACTCATCACCTATTCTAGGTAAAGATAAATCTGTAAGTTCTCTAGTTAAAAACATAGCTATTTGCCTAGGATAGGCTATTGCACGAGTTCTTTTTTTAGAATTAATATCTTCAACACTTAATTTATAAGTTTTTGATATTATTTCTTTTATAGTATTAGCATCTACAACTTTTTTTTCTTTTTGACTATAAATATCTTTTAAAACAATTTCTGCAGTTTCTTCTGTAATTTCTCCAGTAGTAAGCTTAGAATAAGCCATAACTCTAGAAAGTGAACCTTCTAATTCACGAATATTACTTCTTACATTTTTAGCAATATAGTTAATTACATTATCAGGTACATCAAAACCTTCAGAATTTGCTTTAGATCTTAAAATTGCAATTCTAGTTTCAAGGTCAGGTTGACTGATATCAACGACTAGACCCCAAGCAAATCGAGAAATCAGTCTTTCTTCTAAAGATTTGATTTCTTTTGGTGGCTTATCTGATGTTAAGACGATTTGTTTATTTGCTTCATGAAGATCGTTAAAAGTATGGAAAAATTCTTCTTGAGTACGGTCTTTATCAGCTATAAACTGAATATCGTCAATTAATAATAAGTCAACTTTTCTGTATTTATTTCTAAATTCTTCATTTTTATTAGTTTGAATAGAATTTATAAGTTCATTTGTAAATTGTTCACTTGTAACATATAAAACTTTTTTATTTGAATCTTGTTGTAATATAAAATGTCCTATAGCCTGCATAAGATGGGTCTTTCCAAGACCAACACCACCATAAATAAATAGTGGATTGGCATGAGCTTCAGATGGGTTTTCATAGCTTTCAGCTACGGCAAGTGAAGCAGCATGAGCAAATTCGTTACTTTTTCCAACTACGAATGTTTCAAATACATATTTTGGATTAAGTCTTGTGCTTGGAAGATTTTGAATATCTTTTTTAGGCTGGAATACATCAGAATTGTCTTCAGTTATGATAATTGGTTCATATTCTTCTTTTACAATTTCTCTGATACAATCTCTAACTAAATCTAACTGTCTAGAATTACTAGTAAGTCTAGTTCGCATAAATTCAATAGGTACAGTTATGTAGAAAGTTTTATTTTCTTCATCAACTTGTTTAAGTTTCATACCTTTATACCAAGTATTGAAAGATATAGCAGACATTGATTGTTGTTCTAATCTAGTTAAAACTTCATTCCATATTAAGGATAGATCTTTATCCATAAAAGCCTCCTTATATAAATAGTTATAAACAAAATTTTTATAACATCAATTGTGGATAAAAAACACTTAGTAGAGTTATCAACATTTGTTAGTTATATGTTAATAACTTTTAAAAGAGAATTTTACCTTTTTAGAATTGTGGATAATTAATAGCTAAAACATATAAAATAGCAAAGATGAGATTAAAAAAATAGAGTTTATTAACAATCTATACCACTATTGTGGATAACTCTATTTGTAAACATATAATATAATAATTAACATTGATTAAATTTTATCCACATCTATTTTAACAAATAACACTATACTTATCAACAGGTGATATATAAAAAAAAGCTCTTTAGTAGTTGATTTAATCGCTTTTTTCCTTGACAATTAGAGGTACAGACAATATAATTTTTATATTATAGTGAGAAAGTAGGTGATTTTAATGAAAAGAACTTATCAACCAAAGAATAAACAAAGAAAAAGAGAACATGGTTTCAGAGCTAGAATGAGAACTAAAGCTGGTAGAAACATAATCAAAGCTAGAAGAGGTAAAGGAAGAAAGATCCTTTCTGCATAATAATGAAGGATATGAAGGATTGTTATTTAAAAAAGAACATTGAGTTCCAAAGAGTATATTCTGCAAGAATTATTAATGGAAATAGGACTTTTACTTTATTTATAAAGAAAAACAACTTAGATATACCAAGAGTTGGTTTTACAATTACAAAAAAAGTTGGAAATGCTGTTACTAGAAATAAGATCAAAAGAAGGCTTAGGGAAGTTTATAGACTTAATTATAACAAGGTTAAACCAGGTTATGATTATGTTTTTGTTGTCAAAAAGACAGCTGTAGATTTATCCTATAATGAGCTAGAGAGCTCCTTTCTTCATGTAATTAGGAGAGTTAGGTGATTTTTTTGAAAAAAGTTATGATGCTTTTTATAAGATTTTACCAAAAATATATATCAACTTATATATTGGTAGGAGCTCACTGCAGATTTACCCCGACTTGCTCGGAATATTCTTATTTAGCCTATGAAAAATATGGTTTTTTCAAAGGTACTTATCTTACGACTAAAAGGATATTACGATGTAATCCTTTATGTAAGGGCGGATACGATCCTCTTCCTTAGATTTGGAGGAATTTAATGGGTGCTATTAGTAAAGTACTAGGCTCATTTTTAAAATTAATCTATGATGCTCTTGTTGGAATTTTTCCGAACGAGCCAGAGAGCATATCTTTTTTTGCACTTTCGATTATTATTACTACAATTATTCTTAAATTAGTAATTGTACCTCTAACTATAAGCCAAGTTAGAAACCAAAAGAAAATGGCAGAACTTCAACCTGAAATAGCTAAGTTACAAAAAAAATATAAAAATGATCCTCAAACATTAGCTGCTAAACAACAACAGTTATATAAGGATTCAAATTATAATATGATTTCAGGATGTTTACCAATGATTATTCAAATGGTTGTTTTAATGGCATTCTATAGAGTGTTCTTAAAACCGACAACATATGCTTTTACAACAGAAGCATTTGCTCAAATGAATAAAAACTTTTTTTATATTAGTAGTTTAGAAGATGTAGATTCTACAATGATTTTATCAATTCTTGCAGCAATTTCTACATTTTTAGTATCTTTCATTGCAACTAAAAATCCAACTCAAAAGCAAATGCAAAATGAGCAGTCTCAAGGGATGATGACTGGAATGATGGTATTTATGCCTATTATGATTTTCACAATGGGTAGAAAAATGCAATCAGCTCTAGTTCTTTATTGGATAGTTAGTAATGTTTTTGCCATAATCCAACAGTTGATTACAAACTGGATTGTTGTAAAAAACACTAATGCGGAGGAAGTTAAGAAATGAATTATGTAATCAAAGTAGCGAAAACTGTAGATGAAGCCGTAAGTGAGGCTCTTAAAGAGTTAAATATTACAAAAGACGAAGCTAAAATTGAAATAATTGAAGAAGCATCCAAAGGATTTTTAGGCCTAATCGGTACAAAAAATGCAACTGTAAAAGTTTCAAAAATTACCGATACAAAAGATATTTTAGCAGAAATATTTAACGAAAAACCAGAATCAGAGAAGAGCCAAGAAGAAGCTAAAGTTATTAGCGATGAATTTGAAAACAACTCAAATGCAAGTGTGGATTTATTAATAAATAAATCAGTTGAAGAAACAAATAACAATATTTCAATTGATGACATAACTAAAGAGTTTATAAGCAAATTAATGAAAGTTTTAGATATAGATTATGATTTAAATATCACAAAAGATAAAAATGTTCTATATGTAGAAATTTTAGGAAATGAAGCTGAACTTGGAATTGTAATTGGTAAAAGAGGTGTTACTCTTGATGCTATACAATATATACTTAGTTTAATCATCAATAAAAACTCTAAGGAATTTATTAGAGTTGTTGTTGACTCAAGTGGATATAGGAAAAAAAGAGAAAGCACTTTACAAGATCTTGCTAGAAAAATGGGAGCAAAAGCTCTGAAAACTTCTAGATCAATAAGACTTGAACCTATGAATTCACAAGAAAGAAAAATAATACATGAAGCACTTCAGGATTATGAAGGCGTATTTACTCATTCAGAAGGTAAAGACCCATATAGAAGAGTAGTAATCCAAAAAGAGAGAGAATATTAAAAAACAGCGATGATTTCGCTGTTTTTCTTTTTTTATTAGGATAATTATTCTATTACATAAAAAAAACTATAAATTTTAAAGTCTTTAATATAAAATGGACTAGAGTATATCCATATAATATGGAAAATACAGTAAATTTAGTATAAAATGATAATTTGAAATATAAAAAAAGGATGATATATATGATTAATTCAGATACAATTTCTGCTATTTCAACTGCCACTGGTGAAGCGGGTATTGGAATAGTAAGAATGAGTGGGGAAAGAGCTATTAGCATTGCTAATGAGATATTTAAACCTATTGGAAAAAAGACTTTATCTGAAGCAGAGAATAGGAAATTAGTTTATGGACATATTTATGATGGAGATAAACTTTTAGATGAAGTTTTAATTGTTAAAATGGTTGCGCCTTACACTTATACAAGAGAAGATGTAGTAGAAATTCATTGCCATGGTGGTATAATTTCTGTTAGAAATATTTTAAAACTTACTCTTAGTCGTGGTGCTAGACTTGCAGATGCAGGGGAATTTACAAAAAGAGCATTTTTAAATGGAAGACTTGATTTAACACAGGCTGAGGCTGTTATAGATTTAATAAAATCTAAATCAGAAACTTCTTATGATATGAGTATAAGACAATTAGAGGGTTCATTATCTGGTAAAATAGCAGAAATTAGAGAAAATGTTATGAAAATGACAGCTCTTATAATTGCAAATATTGATTTTCCAGAAGATGAAATAGTAGAAGCAACATACAAATCTCTTGAAGAAGATGCAAATACTGTAATCGAACATTTAGATACTTTAATAGAAAATTCAAATCGTGGACAATTGTTAAGAGATGGTATAAATACTGTAATTCTTGGGAAACCAAATGTTGGTAAGAGTTCACTTTTAAATAGTTTATTAAGAGATGAAAGAGCTATAGTAACAGATATTCCAGGGACTACAAGAGATGTTATTACAGATTATGTAAATCTTGATGGTATTCTTTTAAAAATAACAGATACAGCAGGAATTCGTGAAACTCTTGATGAGGTTGAAAAAATTGGTGTATCTCGTGCAAAAGATGCTATAAATGATAGTGATTTAATTATTGCTATTTTTGATGGTTCTAAAGAATTCTCAGAAGACGATAAAGAAATAATAAAACTTATAGAAGATAAAAGAGCGATTATTTTGCTAAATAAAGCCGATCTTGAAAGAAAGGTATCTAAAGAAGAAATTGAGAAGTTACTTGGTGGAAGGAAGTACTTTGATGTTTCTATTCTTGATGGTAGAGAGATTTCTACTATTGAAAATGAAATAAAAGATATGTTCTTCAAAGGTGAAATCAAAGAATCTTCAGATGTATATGTTAATAATCTAAGACATGTAAATGCTCTCAAAGAAGCTAGAAATGCAATGGATGATGTTATTTTAGATATAAAACAAGAGATGTTCTTAGATTTATTAGAAGTAAATCTTGAGATGGTTTTATCTTCTCTAGGAGAAATAACAGGTGATACAACAACTGAAGATGTATTAGATAAAGTATTTAGTGAATTTTGTATAGGAAAATAGAAGGTAGGAAAAAAGATGGCAAAAGTAAGAGAATATTATGCCGGTGAATATGATGTAGTTGTAGTTGGAGCAGGTCATGCAGGTACAGAAGCTGCCCTTGCTGCTGCTAGAATGGGAAAAAAGACTTTATTATTATGTATAAATCTTGACTCTCTTGTAGCAATGAGTTGTAATCCAAATATTGGTGGTACTGGAAAAGGGCATTTAGTTCGTGAAATTGATGCTCTTGGCGGAGAAATGGCAAAAAATATTGATAGAACTTTTATTCAATCAAAAATGCTAAATACTTCAAAAGGACCAGCTGTTCATTCACTTAGAGCGCAAGCAGACAAAAGAGAATATCATGAATCAATGAAAAGAGTTGTTGAAAATCAAGAAAATCTTTATCTAAGACAAGGTGAAGCAGTTGAAATTTTAACAAATGAAGATAAAACAAAAGTTACAGGAATTAAAACGAAAACAGGTGCAATTTATACTGGGAAAACTGTTGTTTTAGCTACAGGAACTTATCTTAAAGGTAGAGTTTTTATGGGTGAAATTAACTATGAGTCTGGTCCAGATGGATTCCAACCAGCAAATTTATTATCAGAATCTCTTAAAGAGTTAAATATAGATTTAATGAGACTTAAAACTGGAACTCCAGCAAGAGTATTAAGATCTTCTATAAATTTTGAAGGTATGGAAATTCAAAAGGGTGATGATGTAGTTGTACCATTTTCTTTTGACAATATTGATAAAGAAATGGATGTAGAACAAGTTGATTGTCATTTAACTTATACAACTCCAAAATGTCATGAAATAATAAGAGAAAATATAAATAGATCAGCACTATTTTTAGGAGATATAGAAGGTGTTGGACCAAGATATTGCCCATCTATTGAAGATAAAGTTATGAGATTTGCAGATAAAGAAAAACATCAAGTATTTATAGAACCTGAAGGTTTAAGTACTGATGAAATGTATATTCAAGGAGTATCTTCATCATTACCAGAAGAAGTTCAAATTGAGTTGTATAAAAAAGTTTTAGGACTTGAAGATTGTCATATAACAAGATCTGCTTATGCAATAGAATATGATGCAATATCTGCAACAGTTTTAAAGAGATCTTTAGAGCATATGGAAATAGAAGGACTTTATTTTGCAGGTCAAATAAATGGTTCATCAGGATATGAAGAAGCAGCGGGACAAGGATTAATTGCAGGAATAAATGCAGCTCTTGAAGTTGATGGAAAAGAACCGCTTATATTAGATAGATCAGAAGCTTATATTGGAGTTTTAATTGATGACCTAGTAACTAAGGGAACTCGTGAGCCTTATAGAATGATGACTGCTAGAGCGGAATATAGACTTACTTTAAGACAAGACAATGCAGACATACGTCTTACAGAAATAGGACGTGAAATAGGCCTTGTAGACGATGAGAGATATGATAGATATCTTTACCGAAAAGAAAGAATAGAAAAAGAATTAAAAAGACTTAAAAAAATTAGAATTACTCCAACAAAAGAAAATAATGATTTATTAGAATCTCTTGGCTCAACAGCTATAAGAAATGTAGTAACTCTTGAAGAACTTATTCGTAGACCAGAATTTAATTATGAAATGGTTAAAGACTTTGATCCAAATAGGGAAGAATTAAGAAGAGATATAGTTGAAGAAGTTGAGATTGAAATTAAATATGAAGGATATATTAAAAAACAAGGAATTCAAATAAATCAATTTAAAAAACTTGAAAATAAAAAATTAGATTTAAATTTTGATTATAAAGAAATATCTGGTCTTAGATTAGAGGCCCAAGAAAAATTAAATCAAATAAAACCTGAATCAATAGGACAAGCATCTAGAATTACAGGTGTTTCTCCAGCAGATATCAATGTTTTATTGATTTATTTAGAACAATTAAGGAGAATGAAATGACACTTGAACAGTATATTGAAAACTTTGGTCTAGATACAAAGTCTTCAAAAGAACTTGAAATCTATAAAGAATTGCTACTTGAGTGGAATGAAAAAATAAATATAACTAGAATTACAGAAGAAGATGAAGTATATGTTAAACATTTTCTAGATTCACTATCATTATTTAAAACAAAATATTTAGAAGGAAATAAATCAGTTATAGATATTGGAACAGGTGGAGGTTTTCCAGGGCTTGTTTTAAAAATATATAATAAAGATTTAGATGTAACACTTTTAGATTCATTAAATAAAAGATTAGTATTTTTAGATGAAGTTATAAACAAATTAGATCTTGAAGATGTAAGAACAGTTCACGGAAGAGCTGAAGAGTTAGGAAGAAACAATGATTTTAGAGAGAGATTTGATATAGCAACATCAAGAGCAGTTGCAAATTTATCAACACTTTTAGAATATGACTTACCTTTTGTAAAAGTAGGTGGATACTTTATATCAATGAAAGGTCCAGAGTATAAAGAAGAAGTTGAAAATGCACAAAATGCGTTAAAGGTTTTAGGTGGAGAACTTGTTGAAGTTATGGAAATAGAACTTCCAATGGATATAACACATTATTTATTAGTTATAAGAAAAACAGGAACAACAGCAAAAAAATATCCAAGAGCAGGTGGAAAACCAAGAAATCAACCACTATAAATTAAAGTAGCCTTATGGCTGCTTTTTTTATAAATAAAAAGAGGTAAGAGTATGTTGGAAAATATTAAAAAGAAATATAGTGATTTAACTTTAGATGAATTATATTCAATATTAAAACTAAGAAATGAAATTTTTATAGTAGAGCAAAAATGCTATTATAATGATATAGACAATATAGATAAAGAATCTCTTCATTTTTTTAATAAGAAAGATGGAGAAGTAATATCTTATTTAAGGATATATAGAGATAAAAACCATCATATTGGAAGAGTTTTAGTTGATAAAAAACACAGAGGAAATGGCGTATCTACAAGACTTATGCAAGAAGCAATAGATTATATATTTAAAGAATTAAAGGAAGTTGAAATCGAAATTGAAGCCCAAAATTATCTTTTGAATTTTTATAAAAAACTAGGATTTATTGAAATAAGTGAAGTTTATTTATTAGATGATATACCACATATTAAAATGGTTTTAAAAAACAGTTTAATATAATAAAAAAAGAATGCTCCACGTGGAGCATTCTTTTAATTATTTTTTAAATAAATGCTATAATGAGCTTAGGGAGTGATATAGTGAAAAAAGATAAATTAAGAGAAGTTATAGAAAATATAAATGAAAGAATAGATTTAGAAATTGGAATTAATCCAATGACAAATGAAGAAGGTATAAAAATAAATGGAATTCCAAATGAATTTGACATAATTTTTATAGAAAAAAATAGAAATGAAATAATTGAAGTTTTAAAAGAGATAAAAGCTGAAAAAGAAATAAAAAAAGTAGAAATAAAATTAGAATTAGAAGAAGAAATTTTTGAAAAATTAAGAAAAGAAGCAATAGATTTAGAAACTACTTTGGAAAAATTAATTATTAGTAAAATAAAATAGTGCTCCACGTGGAGCATAATTGTTAAAGTAGACTAAAATAACTTTAATATTGCTCTATTTTCTGCTATTATATCTATTAAGAACGGGAGGCACAAATGGCGAAAGTTATTACTATTTTTAATCAAAAAGGCGGAGTTGGAAAAACTACAACAGTAGTAAATCTTTCATCTGCATTAGCAAAATTAAAGAAAAAAGTTCTAGTTATAGACTTAGATCCTCAAGCAAACGCAACGAGTGGTTTAGGAGTTGAAAAAGAACAAGAACATAATGTATATGATTTATTAATAAACAATAATAAACAAACAATAATAAAAACAGAATATAAAAACCTTGATTTAATACCTTCAAATGGTGATCTTGCAGGTATTGAAATAGAACTTTCTAGAAAAAGTAATTGGCAAAATAGACTGAAAGAGTCAATAAAAGAAATAAAAGATGATTACGATTATTGTATTATAGATTCGCCGCCTTCTTTAGGTGTTTTATCAATGATTGCTCTAGTAGCATCAGATAGTATACTTGTACCAGTTCAATGTGAGTATTATGCCCTTGAAGGAGTAGGTCAACTTATGAGCACCATATCATTAGTGAGAGATTCTTTTAATCCTGAATTACAAATAGAGGGAGTTGTACTTTGTATGTATGATGGAAGAACAAATTTATCTATTCAAGTTGCAGATGAAGTAAAAGGATTTTTTGGAGAAAAAGTATATAAAAATGTAATTCCTAGGAATGTTAGATTGGCAGAAGCTCCAAGTTTTGGGATGAATATTTTTGAATATGATGAAAATTCAAAAGGTGCAAAAAGTTATATGAGTTTGGCTAAAGAATTTATTAAAAAAGAAAAGAATTCTTGAAAGAGGTTATAAATATGGCGAAAAAAAAAGGTCTTGGACGAGGTATTACAAATTTTATTGAGGACTCTGAAAAGGTAGAGGAAATATTAAAAGACAGTAAAAAAGAAGATCTTTTAAATATTTCTTTAGATAAAATAACACCAAATAAAGAACAGGCTAGAAAATTTTTTGATGAGAAAAAACTTTTAGAATTATCAGAATCTATAAAAGAATATGGTATTTTACAACCATTGGTTTTAAGAAAAGATGGAGATAGTTTTTTAATAATAGCTGGAGAGAGAAGATATAGAGCAGCAAAAAAAGCGGGTTTAAAAGAAGTTCCAGCACTTATAAAAGAAGTTTCTAAAGAAGATGCAGATAAAATATCTCTTATTGAAAATATTCAAAGACAAGATTTAAACCCAATAGAAGAAGCTATTGGATATAAATCTGTTATGAAAGAATATGATTTGACGCAAGAAGAACTTTCTCAAGCAGTTGGTAAGAGTAGACAATATATTGGAAATACAATAAGAATTTTAAAGCTAGATGAAAGAGTAATTAAATTTTTAGAAGAAGGTAGTTTAACTACATCTCATGCTAAAATCCTATTATCAATAAAGGATAAAGAAAAGCAATATATAGAGGCGTTAAGAATTATTGAAAGTGGTTCATCTGTAAAAGATACTGAATACAGGATAAATAAAAAAAGAGATAAAAAAGAAAAAAAACTGGATATTTTCTTAGAAGACGCTAGAAGAAACTTATCTGATATTTTAGGAACAAAGGTTGAGTTTAAGGGAAATGGTAAGATAAAAAAAATTGAAATAGAATACTATTCAGAGGAAGATCTTTCAAGAATTTGTGAGACAATTTTAAGGAGTGAAGATTGATGCAATATTACAACATGTACTTAGTAAACGCTTTTACAAATAGTGCGTTTAATGGAAATGCCACTGGTGTAATTATATCTGCAAATAAAATGAACTATGAAACTATGCAGAACACTGCAAAAGATTTAAATCAATCAGTAAGTGTTTTTGTAAATAGACTTGATATAGGACTTTACTCAACGAAATTTTTTACAGCAAAAAGAGAAATAAAATTATGTGGTCATGCAACAATTGCAACTTTTTTTGCTCTTGCAGAAAATGAATATATTCAACCAAAAGAAAATGGAATTTTAAAAATAATGCAACATACTCAACTTGGTAAAATTCCTGTTGAAATAGAGTACTTTAATTCTAAAGTTAAAAATGTTTATATGAATTTAAATGTAGAGGCACTAGATAGGGAAATAACCGATGATGAAATTTTAAAAGGACTTAATATTAATAAAGAAGATTTAGGTCTTAATGGGGCTTATATAGCTCCAAAAAAAATCTCAACAGGTGGACATGATATAGTAATTCCAGTTCAAAGTGTAGAGGTTTTAGAAAAAATAAAATTAGAATATGATTATATGCAAAAACTTTCAGAAAAAGATGACATAATAAGTTTTCAAGTTTTTACAATAGAAGAACTTGGTGAAGTTACTAAAGTAAGACAAAGAACTTTTTCGCCATCAATATGCGTAGAGGAAGAAGCAGGATCAGGAACTTCAACAGGAGCAACTTTATATTATATAAATAAATATGTATCAAATAAAACAGAAAAAATAGAGTCAACTCAAGGAGTAGAAATGGGAAGAACGTCATGTCTTTCAGCAAATATGACATCAGAAAACACCGTAAGAGTGGGTGGAAGAGCGTTTGTATTTATGAATGGAGTATTAAATATTTAGGATGTGATCTTATTAGCAGACGGGAAAAAACAAAGGGAAAAAATAAAATATTTATTATATTATTTGTTGGATTATTGCTATTATTATCATATAAAGTTATAGGAAAAAGAAATAAAGTGTTAGAATTAAATTCTAAAAACATTTCTTATATAGAGCTTATGAAATATGACGAAAACACTATGACCACTATAAAAGACAATGTAAAAGTAAAGAAAATAGTAAGTTCTTTAAATAGAATTAGTGGTGAAAGTTATGAAAAAGAAGTTGAAGATAGTGAAAATCTAGATTTTATAAATATATATGATAAATCTTTTAAAAAATTAGAAATAGCCAAAGATGGAACCTATTTAAAAGTAAATGGAATTGGTTATAAAATAAATAATAAAAGTTCAGATAGATTTGAAGAAGTTTTTAAAAAATATAATTAATGTGGATAAGTAAAAATAATTATTTTTAAAAGTTATTAACATGTGGGAGTTTATATACTCCCTATTTTTTTATGATATTTTAAAAGAATTGAGGATAAATAGAATCGTGGTTTTAGTTTAAATGAAAAATTGTATTTTGAGATTAAAAAACATTTATATTAAAAATAAATAAGAGATTAATAACTATAAGAAAATTTGAATAAAAGAAGGAAATAGCAAAAAACAACGTGTAGTATTGCAACCAATGGCTTAAAATAAGGGTATGGAAAGCATGTAAAACCAATGTTGCGAATCTACACATCGATATACATATAAAATGACAATAAAAAAATGCTCCACGTGGAGCATTAATCTTTAAATAATTTATTATTATCAGCAAGAAAAGTATCAACGATACCAATTACAAAAGCGCCGATAATAGATCCAAAAATAGTTACAGAAAATCCACTTACAAAGAATCCTGTTAAGTAGATAATAATTACAGATGTGAAAAAGCCTAATGCGCCACGGCCCATAGGAGAGGCTTTCAGGCCTAAAAACTTATTAAAAGCCCAATCCAATACACCAATTACAATAGCAGCCATAATGGCAGCGGAGTAGTTAGTAATATGCATTGGACTAAAAAATGCGGCTATAGAAATAGCAAATCCACTTACTAAAATTTTGATTAATAATTTTAACATAAAATCACTCCTTTTTATAATTATACCCATAGATATAATTAATAATAATATGGTATATATAAATTATAGACTATATGAGAGGAGAGGGACATTATTATGGAAAAAATGGATATAATACTTTTATTAAAAGTTTTTGAAAATAGGGAGTTTGCAGAAAAATTTATTAGTGGAGAGATATATTGTAATTCTTTTCATTTTTTCTCAAATATAGAGGAAGATGGCAAACTTAGAGCTGATAAATATGAGGGAGCAAGCTATATTATAAATCCAAAAAAAGATACTATGATAGATATTTTAAAAATAAATTTAATAATGATGTAGAAATTTTTAGTTTATATTTCAATAAAAATAAGAATAAAAAAATGTTAAGTACATACTCAATTAGAAGAAATGAAGTTAAAAAAGATAAATATATTTCTCTTTATATAGATAAAAGAATGATGAAACTTGGGAATTATTTTGTAGTTATATATGATAAAGATAAATTTTTAGAAAGGTTAAAAAAAGAGGTAGAAAAAAGAGGGGTAAAGTATAGGATTGGAGGAGTTAAATATAAAGATATTAAAAACTATACTGGAAGATGGGATAATTTTACAAAACCTTTAGAGTATTCATATCAAAAAGAGTATAGAGTAGTAATAGAAGGAGAAGATTCTCAGCCAGAAATTATAAATATAGAAAGTATAAAAGATATAGCAAAAATTTATACTTTGGAAGAAATAATGGAGTTAAATAATAGGGAGTAATGGTAAATAAAAAAAGAGATACTAAGATCTCTTTTATATTTTTTTAAATTGTTTAGATATAGCCCAATTAAAGAATCCAAGACCTGGTTTTGGATCATCCCAAGCCCAAGTAGAATTAACTTTTTTAAATCTATAATCTTTAATTATTTGTCCCCAAGTCATTTGACCTGTTTTAACATATTGCTTCATAGCAGGTATATCTTCGTATTTATATTTCCAATAGACATTCATATTTTTTTCTATTTTTGGACCAGAAAAATCTTCGCCAATAGAATCTAAGAAGTACATAAGAGGAGTATTCATTCCCATATGAGCCTGTAACTCAGTAAAGTTTACAAATCGAACATTAACCTCAACTAGATAAATAATTCCTGTTTTTTCATCACGTTTAAGCTCAACTTCTGCAAAACCTCTATATTTAACAGATTTAAATAATGGCACACAGATATCATATAGCTCTTCAATATAATGTTGACGAGCATAAGTGCTTGCACCAAAATTCACAGGCCATTGACGAATTTTATTTGTAGTCATGTAACTTACTGGATTTTGGTCTTTATCCATATAAACATCAAAGGAATAACAGTTAGTTTCAGGTCCTTTAATAATTCTTTGTACGAAAACATCTTGATTATCTTTTTTACACATCTCCATTTTTTCTTTTAATTCATTTTCATTATTTATAAAAAGAACTTTGGATCTATATTTATTTACAAAAGGCATAGAATCACGAGGTTTTATAATACAAGGATAATCAAGTTCTTTAGTAACTCTTGAATATAGATTATCTTCATTCATATCAATAATTTCAGGAGTTTTAATGCCTAAAGGCTCAGTAAATTGTAAAAGTTCTTGTTTATCCATTAAAGTTCTATAAAGACCTTGAATCTCATTTGGCCATAAGAAATATTCTTTTAGTTTATCGAAATTATCTTCCATAAATTCAACATAAAGATCTGCTGTTGGAAAAAGAACAGGTTTATGAGATTGTTTTTTTGAATAATTAATTAAAAATTCAACACATTCTTTTTCATTATCTTTATAATGTGGAGCAATAAGTCTTTCTCTAACATATTTAGAAACTCCGTAGCGAGTATCTTCATCATAATCAACAGTAGTAACATGTACTCCAGATCTTCCGAGATTTCTAACAACAGAAAGACCAATATAATAGTTAGTACCAAGAACAACTGCTTTATGTTTATATTTCATAAAATTAATCACATCCTATTATTTATACAAATATTATAACATTAAAAAGTAAAAATAGTTTTCAAAAGGTGATTTTTGGATATAAAGTAAAGTAGAATTAGAGATTTAATTGATATTGATAATATATAGGAGGAATAAATATGAATATAACATTTGGTGGAAACAAAGTAGCACTTGCAGGTGAAGAAATTAAAGTAGGAGTTAAAGCTCCAGAATTTAAAGCAGTAAAAACTGACTTATCAGAATTTGATTCAAAAGTTAATGAAGGAAAAGTTATTATTTATTCTATTGCACCATCAATAGATACACCAGTTTGTTCATTACAAACAAGAACTTTTAACGAAGATGCAGCAGAACTTTCAAAAGATATTGAAATTATAACTATAACAGTAGATTTACCATTTGCTCAAGGAAGATTCTGTGCAAATGAAGGAATTGAAAATACATTAACAATTTCTGACTATAATGGACATGACTTTGGAAAAAAATATGGATTTTTAATGACAGAAAACAAACTATTAGCTAGAGGAATTGTAATAGTTGGAAAAGATGGAAATGTAGAATATGTAGAATATGTTCCAGAAGTAACAGATGAAGTAAACTTTGCAAAGGCATTAGAAGAAGCAAAAAAACTAGTATAACTTGAAAAAAAGCTTTAAAAGTGTTATAAAAACACTATGAATATAAATATAATAGCAGTTGGAAAAGTTAAAGAAAAGTATATTTTAGAAGGAATTGCAGAGTTTAAAAAGAGGTTAACTCCACATGCAAAAGTAACTATAATAGAAGTTTCTGATGAAGCAGCACCAGAAAACTTATCAG
The DNA here is from genome assembly GCA_946403255.1 of uncultured Peptoniphilaceae bacterium. Classification (GTDB taxonomy): domain Bacteria; phylum Bacillota; class Clostridia; order Tissierellales; family Peptoniphilaceae; genus Anaerosphaera. The sequence goes on from CAMIZH010000004.1 coordinate 26,060, forward strand.
AAAGTGAAATGGAGATAGTTAAAAATAAAGAGGGAGAAAAAATTCTTAAAAAAATAAAAGATCAAGATTTCGTTATAACTCTTGAAATAAAAGGAAAGAAATTAACCTCAGAAAAATTTGCAGAAAAAATTGAAAATATTCAAGTTATGGGTAGTTCAACTATAGATTTTGTAATAGGTGGTTCACTTGGTATATCAGATGAAATAATGAAAAGATCAAATTTTGCATTATCATTTTCAGATATGACATTTCCACATCAATTAATGAGATTAATATTAATTGAACAAATTTATAGGTCATTCCGTATCTTAAATAATTTTCCATATCACAAGTAGGAAAGTCACTTTTAAAGTGGCTTTTTTAATTTTTAAATATATTTATATGTTAAAATATTATAGGAATAGAGGTGAATTTATGAGTACTAGTAAATGGTTTAGTGATTTTAATAAAAGTTTAAATATAAATGAGTTAGAAAAAATAATAATAGAAAAAGTTCAGAAAGAAATTTCAGAAATAATAAACTTTGAATATTGGAATAAGAAATCAAATAATTCAAATACAAAGCTTATAGGTTCTTTTGCACAAGGAACGTCAATAAAAGCATCTGAAATTGAGTTTTTAGTTGTGTTACCTGAGTATATGTATAAAAGATATTATATACTTGGAAAAACAGGTGCAAAACTTCTAGTGGAAGATGTCCTAGTTAAAATAAAAAAAACTTTTTTAAATGCTAGAATTTCAAAAGATTTAAACAAGGTTTTAATAGAAGATAATGGAATTAGATTTACAATACTTCCAACTTTTTTAGAGGATGAAAAAACATATATTTATCCAGATATAATTGGAAACTTTCCTTGGGTAAGCCAAGATATAGAAAGAAGTATTTTAGTAATAAATAAAAGAAATAAAGAAATGAAAAACAATTTAAATAATTTTGCAAAGATGATAAAAGTTTGGAATGATAGAAATAATGCACTTTTATCAGAAATTTTAATAGATTCAATGGTTTATGAATTTTTTGAAAATTATACTTTTGGAAAGATTGAAGGATTTACATATTATGATATATATCATGCAGATTTTTTTAACTATTTATTAAAATGTGGTCCAGATTATTATTGGTATATACCAGGAACTACAATTCCAGTAAAGCCTAGAAGTCCATATTTATTGCAAAAAATTTTAAAAGATAGTAGAGATATATCTAAAAAAGCAATAGATTTATATTTAAGTGAATATCCATTACTTGCAAGAGACGAATGGATTAAATTATATGGAGAAAATTTTATAAATTTATAATAAAAAACCTAGAAATAAATCTAGGTTTTATTTTTATTTAATTTCAAGTGTTATTTCGCCACCTTTTTTAAAGGTACCTGTTATTTTTCCAGATTGTTCAGGAAGTTTTAAAGATTCAATATTTAAATAAAGCTCAGATGCTTTTTCATCGATTGCACTTTGATTTTTAAATAATAAATTATTATTTTGAGATTCATTTAAATAAAATTCAACATCATTTCCTAAGTTATATTTACCAACTAATCTATAATCATAAGAAATCTTAGGGGAATTTTCGCTATGAGCATAGATAACTTGCCCAAAATCATTTGTGGAATATTCTGTAAAAGTTATATTTGTGTTGTTTATATTAATAGTTTCTGAAATTGGAATATTTTTAGTATTTTTGGTAAGTTCTGCACCAGATGTTGTAAAATCAAAATCCCATTTACCTTTAATTTTTTTAATATCATTATCGCCATTAAAAGTTTCAATTTTTCTAATTTTAATTTTAATATCTAAATTATCAGTATTATTTAAATCTGTTATTTTTGTAGATGTCATTTCATTGTAAATATTGTTTCCAGCATCTTCTAGAGTTCCAGTTGAAGATGTTTCTTTAGCAGGTTTTCCATTTATGAAAATATCTTGATAGTAATGGAAACCCTCTACTTTTGCAGGTAATTTAATATTTGTTGAAATAATAAGTTCATTTCTATTTATGGCAACTTCATTTATTTTTATACTTACTCCATTATCATAAACTTCCTTATTGATTATTGATGTATATTTATCTAAATTTTTATTATTTCCAATGGCATTTGATAGGGAATAATTTATATTATAGAAAATAGATTCGGCAGCAGCATAGGCATTATTTCCAAATTCCGTGTTAAAAAGTCCTATTGTTAAAGTAAGTGCTGCAGCAACTGCAATATATTTTTTTCTGTTTTTCTTTTTAGTGTTATTTTTAAAATCTTTTTTCATTTTAATTTTCTCCAAATCATTTAGTTCGATTTTTTCATAGGAATCTAAATTAAAATCCTCGTCGTTTATTTTTTCATATAAATTTTTATTCAATTAATTAGCCTCCTTTTTAATTTCTTTTTTTAGTTTATTTCTTCCACGGTATAATATATTATATAAATTTGATTTTTTTAAGTTTGTTTTTAAAGCAACTTCCTCAATAGATAGTCCATTTAGATATAAATCAGTAAATATGTCTTGGTCTCTTTTTGAAAGGAGTTTTATTGAATTTATTAAATTTTCTTCACCTTCAAGTTCAAGTAATATATCAAGATTATCTTTACGATCTGAAATAAATAGTTCATCTATTTGTAGATTGTCAGTGTCTTTAAGATATTTTCTTATATAATCAATTGATTTATATTTTGCTATTCCTGCTATCCAGTTTTTAAAGCTAGATTTTTCAGGATTAAAATAATCTATATTATTCCATATGCCTAGCAGTGCGTCGTTTAAACATTCTTCTTCATAGTTTTGTAAGTGAAAAAGATGTTTTGAAATAACTGTTTTTAATATCCAAGCATAGTTATCAATTACATAATATAGAGCGTCCTCGTTTTTATTTTTTAATTCTTTTATAAAATTTTCTTCATTTATTTTCAATTGGTCACCTTCTTTATCATCTAGATGTTTCACTATATACTTCGTAAAAGTTTTTAAAATCTATCAATATTTTTAAATATAATATAAATTTAGTCAAAAAAATAAGAGAAGTCAAAAGACTTCTCTTATTTTCGTACTTAAAAAATAATAAAAAAGGAGATGATAATATTAAAATTTCCATAAATGTTAATATTATCTAGTTTTTTAAGTAGTAATAGCAAGCAAATTAAATATTATAGATAATTAGGGATGTGTGAGATTATTTATGTATTAATTAATATAATCTCTGAGTACATATTAGCACAAAGAAAACATTTGCACAAGTATAATTAATCTTTTTGAAAAATTTGATTTATATAATAAAATTTATTTTTATATTAAAAAAAGTAAGGATTTATCCTTACTTTCTTAGTTCTTCTTTTAGGCTTAATAGTACTTGTTCTTTTTCTTCATCATATTCCATATCATATTCTTTTTGAATTGTAAGAAGTGTGTTAAAAAGGTCAAGGTTTCCAAATATAAGTTTAATCATCATTTCAGGTAGCATTATTGATTCAGATAATGCGCCATAAATTCTAGGGTCGTCACTTGTAAACTTTTCATATAGTTCTTCAGCTAAACCATCAATAACAACTATTTCTTCTTCTCTAATTCTCAAGGATTCTTTTAAATCTATATCGTTTTTAATAATTTTCATAAATTTCTCCTTTAATACTTTTTCTTTATATATATAATAATAAGCTAATTTAGAAAAAAGGCAAATAAAAAAAAGCCGTTAGGCTTTTTTTATCTTGGTAATATTTTTTCTAAGGCTTTTTCCATTCTTATAATAGCTTCTTCAATTTCTTCTTTTGTTATTGTTAATGGAGGATTAAAATAAAGAACATTTTCAAGTGGTCTAAGAAGTAATCCTTCTTGTAATGCTTTTTTATATATTTGATATCCAATTCTATCTTTAGAATCAAATTCTTCTTTTGTTTTTTTATCAATTACAAGTTCAATAGCATTTATAAGCCCAATAGATCTTATTTCGCCAACATTTTTGTGATTTAAAAATGTTTCTTTTAATTTATTATTTAAATATGGAGCCATATCTTGTGCTTTTTCTAAGATGTTTTCTTCATCAAGTACATCTAGTACTGCAAGTGCTGCTGTACATCCTAATGGATTTCCACTATATGTGTGTGAATGCATAAAGGCTTTTCCGTCGTTATATTCGCTATAAAATGCATCATATATTTTTTGAGTGGTAATAGTTATTGCCATAGGCATATATCCACCTGTTAGGCCTTTAGAGACTGTCATTATATTTGGTGATATATCTGCATGATTTACAGCAAACATCTTTCCAGTACGTCCATATCCTGCGGCAATTTCATCAGCAATAAGATTTACATTGTATTTATCACAAAGTGCTCTAAGTTTTTTAAGATATTTTGCTGGATATATTTTCATTCCTGCACTACCTTGTAATATAGGTTCAACTATAAATGCAGATGTTTCATTTCCAAATTCTGCGAAAGCTTTTTCTGCTTTTTCAAAACATTCTATATTACAATTATCTCTACATTTTCCATAAGGGCATCGATAACAATCAGGTGCTTGAACTCTAATTGTATCTATAAGAAGTGGGTTATATATTTTTGCGTATAAATCTAAACTTCCAACTGAAAGTGCTCCAATTGTTTCACCATGATAACCATCTGTAAAGCACATAAATCTAATTTTTTCAGGATGTCCTGTTTGATAATGGTATTGAAAACTCATTTTAAGTGCACATTCAACGGCAGCAGATCCATTATCAGAAAAGTTAAATTTACAAAGACCTTCAGGTAATTTTTTAGAAAGTCTATCACATAATTCTATTGCGGGTTTATGTGTGAAGTTTGCAAATATAACATGTTCAATTTTATCTAATTGATTTTTTATTTTATTATTTATTTTTTCGTTGCTATGTCCTAGTAGGTTACACCACCATGAACTTACAATGTCTATGTATTCTTTTCCTTCGATATCATAAAGTTTTACACCTTTTCCGTGATCAATAACTATTGGTGCAAGTTCTTCATAGTCTTTCATTTGAGAACAAGGATGCCATATATATTCTAAATCTTTATCTTGCCATTCTTTTACTGTTAATTCTTTTGTCATTTTATATCTCCCCAAAAACTTTAATTAAGTTTTCTATATTTATATTAAGTTCACTATCATTTTTTTCAACTGTTGCAATAACTGGAATATTTAACATATCTTCTATCATTTTTTTATTATCAATATGCATAAAATCATCTTTAATATAATTATTTAAAATAATTCCATTTATTTTAATACCTAGATTTTCCATATATTTAGCTGTTAAAACAGTTCCATTTATAGTTCCAAGCCCAGCATCTGCAACTAAAATTGTTTCTAAATTTAATTTTTTAATTATATCTTCAAGCATAATTTTATTATCATCTTCGTAAACTATTGGGCAAATTATTCCACCACTACCTTCAGCAATTAGAAAATCGTATTGTGATTTTAGATTTTCAAAATCGCCTTTTACAATATCAAGATTTACAGGATTACCTTCGTATTTAGTTGCAAGATGTGGTGAAACTGCTCTTTCATATACATAAGAAACAAGTTCCGATGGATTTTTATCTATTCCAGCAATATCACAAACATATTTTACATCGCCAGGAATCAATTCAGTGCCATTGATATCAGCTCCACTAAGAGCCGCTTTATAATAGATAGAGTTATATCCATTGTCTATAAGTTTTTTAACTATAAGAGCTGTAACATAAGTTTTTCCAATATCTGTGCCAGTTCCAGTTATAAAAATACCTTTATTCATAAGTTGTCCTCCCAAGATTTAAATTTTTAATTGCGCTATTTACTTTTTGGCCAACAGATGCAGAAATAAAGCATAAAAACAAATCTCCAGGTGCTGCAAGTACAAAGCAATATAGGAAAAGTGCTCCAACTCCAATTGGTGAATCAGAGTAAAAGTTTGAAATAAAATAATAATGAATCATTCCAATTGCATATACAATAAGTAAGTTAATAATACTTGCTAGAAAAATATTCTTTTTATTAAATTCTCTATTTTCTAAAAATTTACCAGAAATATATGTACCAAGGATAAAACCTATTAGAAATCCAAAGGTTGGATAAAAAATATATCCAGGACCACCACCAGTTGTAAAAACTGGAATACCAATAAGTCCAGCAAGAACATAAATGAGCACACTAAGACCTCCAAGATTTGCTCCAAGTATAATTCCTGCAAGATTTGTAAATAAAAATTGCAATGTAAAGGGCATATTTGGAACAGGAACTTTAATAAAAGCTCCAATAGTAATAAGTGCAATAAACATAGCAGATAAAACCATATCTCTTGTATTTAATTGTTTACTTTTCATAAAAACCTCCTTAACAATTAAAATTCTTCTATGATTATAGCAGTGACTAAAAGTGTTGTCAATTGAATATAATATATGGTTGACAATAACTTTAATAAAATAAATTAGCAATAACTTAAATAAGAATTTCTGATATAATACTAGATGTAGTTTATTAATTTAATTTTACAAACAATATATTGTGTTTTAGGAGGTATTATGACAGACATTTTAAGATCTGATGAACTAGCGGAAAAGATAAAAAAAGGCATAGAAGCAAGAATACTTGAGGAAAATTTATCTCCAAGGCTAGCAACAATTAGACTGGGTGAAAATCCAGGAGATGTTGCATATGAAAAAGGAATATTAAAAAGTGCGCAATCATTAAATATAGATGTAGATAAATATGTGTTGGATAGGAACATAAAAGAAGATGAACTTCTTAATTTAATTTACAATCTAAATAAAGATGATTTAGTTGATGGAATTATAATATTCAGACCTCTACCAAAACATATAGATATAGATAAGGTTGATATTGCAATATCACCTGAAAAAGATTTAGACTGTTTAAATCCTATAAATAAATCAAATGTTTATTCTGGAAATGTAGATGGTTTTATACCTCTGTCTCCAAAAGCAGGAATTATGCTTTTAGAAGAATATGGATTGGATTTTGAAGGAAAAGACTGTGTTATTGTAAATGATTCTTCAGTTGTAGGAAAACCACTGTCAATGATACTCCTATCAAAGGAGGCAACTGTAACAATTTGTCATAGTAGAACAAAAAACTTAAAAGAAAAGACTAAAGATGCAGACATTGTTTTTACAGCTATTGGCCAAGCAGAATACTTTGATAAGAGTTATTTTACAAAAAATTCTGTAATAATAGATATAGGAGTTTCAAGAAATAAAGATGGAAAAATGAGAGGGGATCTTGATCCGAAAAGCATAGATGGATTTGTAAAAGCTTACAGTCCTGTGCCTGGGGGAATTGGAAAACTTACAAATTTACTTCTTCTTGAAAGTCTATTTAACTATAAGTATAAGAAACTTTAGAAAATAGCTTTGCTATTTTCTTTTTTTATAGAGAAAGCGACCCTTGTGTAGCTTTATAACAAATTAATTCTAAAGAAATTTATTTTATTTTTTTAAATAAATAATTTTTTGACGTTTTGTAGATAGGCAAATGTTATCATCTACTTGTAATTAAGAATTAGTATAAAATAAAAGATACATAGAGGGCTATTTAAGTATATTAGGAGGTTTTTAAAAATGAAAAGAGTAATGTGTATTCCAAACTATTCAGAAGGTAGAGACGAAGCAAAGATAAATAAAATTGTTGAATGCTTTAAAAATGTTGAAAATGTAAAACTTGTTGATTTTCAACCAGATAAAGATCATAACAGATTAGTTGTTGAAGTAATTGGAGAACCAGATTCAGTTATAAAAGCCGTTTTAAAATCTGTTGAAGTTGCTAAAGATATTATAGATATGACAGCTCACGAAGGTGCTCATCCAAGAATGGGAGCAGTTGATGTTGTTCCATTTGTACCAGTTACTGAAGTAACTACAGAAGATTGTGTTGAATATGCAAATATTGTAGGTAAAGCAATTGGAGAAATGGGAATTCCAGTTTATCTATATGAAGATGCAGCTACAACTCCAAATAGAAAAAACCTTGCAAAAGTTCGTAAAGGACAATATGAAGGATTCTTTGAAAAAATTAAAGAAGAAGAATGGAAACCAGATTTTGGACCTCAAGAAATGAATGCAAAATCAGGAGCAACTGCAGTAGCAGCAAGATTCCATTTAGTAGCATTTAACGTAAATTTAAATACAAATAATGAAGAAATAGCATCAGCAATAGCTAAAAAAGTTCGTCATATTGGTGGAGGACTTAGATTTGTTAAGGCTATTGGTTTACCACTAGAAGAAAAAAATCAAGTTCAAGTTTCTATGAACCTTGTAAACTTTGAAAAAACAGCAGTTTATCAAGCTCTTGAAATGGTAAAATCTGAAGCTAAAAGATATGGTGTAACAGTTGCAAATACAGAGCTTATTGGAATGATTCCACTACAAGCACTTATTGATTCTGCAATGTATTATATGCAAGTTGAAAAGTTAGACCAAGAACAAGTTATTGAAACACTTCTAATTGAAGAATAATTTAAATTAAAGGAGAATAGAAAAATGGCTGAAGTAAAAACAGATATAGAAATCGCATCAGAAT
>CAMIZH010000005.1 GCA_946403255.1 uncultured Peptoniphilaceae bacterium
TTCCCAGTTAAGAGGTGGAGAAAATGAATCATAATTATTCAATTGAAGATGTTAAAAAATATTTAGTTTTTTCAGGTGGAATAGTTGTTATATTAATTTATCTAAAGCCTGTTACGGGACTTACAGCTCTTGTGTTGTATGGATATATAATATATTCAATTATTAAAAATAAAGAGAATAAAAGTGAAAGTGCGAAAAAATTTATTGAAGAAATCAATGATGATTTTGATACTGTAACTAAACAAGTAGTTTTTGGAATGCCATTTCCACTTGTTGTTACAAATGAAAAAGGAATTATAATTTGGTATAATACACCATTTTTAAATTTATACAAAGATCAAGATATTATGAATTTTGATATAAAAGATATTGTTGCAGAAATTGATACTAAAAAATTAATAGAAAGTGGTGTAAGTGGAACTATATCAACTAAGGTTGAAGAGCAAAACTTCACAGTACATCCAAATGTAATTGATGTATCAAAAACAAGTTCTGAAAGAAATAAGTTAATGATGTTTTATTTTGTAGATAATACACCATTTAAAAAACTTGAGCAAAGATATGTAGATGGAAATTCAATAGTTGCAAGAATTGAAGTTGATAACTTTGATGAAGCTCTAGATTCAACACCTACAAACAACAGACCTCAACTTATTGCAGAAATAGATTCAACTATTAGACAATATTTTGAAGAGTTTGATGCTCTTGTTAGAAAATACGATTCAGATATGTATCTTGTAGTAATGAGTTTTAAATCATTAAAACAAATTAAAGAAAAAAGATTTGATTTATTAGATGATTTAAGAGAACTTGATAAAGGAAATACTATTCCAATTACTCTTTCTGTTGGTGTTTCTTCCTTTGGACTTTCAAATAAAGAAGCCTATGCAGAGTCTGATACTTGTTTAGATCTTGCACTTGGACGTGGTGGAGATCAAGCGGTTGTAAAAGTGGCAGATAATTACGAATTCTTTGGTGGAAAATCTAAGGCAGTTGAAAAGAGAAATAAAGTAAAAGCAAGAGTTTTAGGAATAGCACTTAAACAACTTATTGATGGAGCAAGTGATGTTTATATAATGGGGCATAAAAATGCTGATATGGACGCAATTGGTTCAGGAATAGGGGTTTTAAGAGCGGTATTAAATAGAGGAAAAACAGGACATATTGTTTTAAATAAATCAAACCCTTCTATAAATAATTTATTACAAAGAATGAAGGAAGAAGAACCTGAAAGTTATGACATGATTATCACTGGAGAAAGTGCTATAAATAGTATAACTCCAAAATCCTTAGTGATTCTTGTAGATAATCATAAACCTTCTTTTACAGAATGCCCAGAACTTTTAGAACTTACTCCACAAGTTGTAATAATTGATCATCATAGACGTGGACAAGAAATTGTAAAAAATCCAGTTTTATCATATATTGAACCTTACGCTTCATCAACAAGTGAGCTTGTTACAGAAATGCTTACTTATATGAATGATGAATTAAATTTAACTCATTTTGAGGCAGATGCCCTAATGAGTGGTATAGTAGTAGATACTAAAAACTTTAGTTTTCAAACTGGTGTTAGAACATTTGAAGCAGCTTCAATACTTAAAAGAGCTGGTGCAGATATGTTTAAAGTAAAAGAGCTTTTCCAAGATGATTTAGATACGCTTTTAAATAAAGCAGAAGTTATTCACAATACAAAAGTTGTATTTGATCAAATAGCTATATCAAAGCTAGAAAGAGAAGCGCCAAACTCTGTATTAATTGCAGCTCAAGCAGCAGATGAGTTACTAGATATAAATGGAATTAATGCAAGTTTTGTAATTACTGTTTCTGATGGAAGAATTCATATATCAGGAAGAAGTAGAGGAAATATATCTGTTCAATTAATACTTGAAAAAATTGGAGGCGGAGGTCATTTAAATATGGCTGGAGCGCAACTTGAATCAACAGATGTGAACTATGCAGAAGAAATACTTACTGGTGCAATAGAAGAGTATTTTAAAGAGGAGGAAAAAGAATGAAAGTAATTTTATTAAAAGATCATAAAGAACTAGGTAAAGCAGGAGAATTAGTAGAAGCAAAAGATGGTTTTGCTAGAAACTTTCTATTTCCTAGAAAAGTTGCAATAGAAGCAAATGAAGAAAATTTAGCAGAATGGAAAAAACAAAAAGCTATAGAAGAAAAAGAAGAAGCTGAAAATAAAAAAGCTGCTTTAGAATTAAAGAAAAAAATTGAGAAATCAAAAGTTGAATTAAAAGCAAAAGCAGGAGAAGGTGGAAAACTTTTTGGAGCAATAACTTCAAAAGATATAGCAACTGCTCTTGATAAACAAATTGGAATAAAAATTGACAAAAAGAAAATTGAACTTAGCGACAATATAAAGACATCTGGTTTAACAAATGTAAATTTAAAATTATATCCAGAAGTAAATGCGACTTTAAAAGTTTCAGTAGTAACTGAATAGAAAATTTACAAGAACTCTAAAATATACTTATGATATTTTAGAGTTTCTGTAATTAAAAGTAAAAAGAGGTGAAAATATGGAACTGAAGATTCCACCACATAATCAGGAGGCAGAGGAGTCTGTACTTGGTGCATTAATGTTATCAAAAGAAGCAATAACAACTGCAATTGAAATACTTAGAGAAGAAGACTTTTACTCTCCAGCACATGGTGAAATATATTCTGCAATTCTTACTATATATAATAGAAATGAGCCAGCAGATATTGTAACAGTAACAGAAGAACTTAAAAAAAGAAGTGTACTTGACGAAGTAGGAGGATTATCCTATCTTGCAAATTTAACAAGTTCTGTAACAGCAATAGCAAATACAGAATACTACTGCGATATTATAAAAGAAAAATCAACACTTAGAAGACTTATAACAGTAAGTGATGAAATACTTGCAAACTCTTATTCAGCAAATGCAAAAATCGATGGAATAATAGAAGCAGCAGAAAAAAACATATTTGATATAACACAAGATTCCCATAGAAAAGGACTTATACCTATAAAAGAAGTTTTGCTTGAATCTTTTGCAGATATGGAAAGAAGAGCACAAAATCCAGATAAGATAACAGGACTTACAACAGGATTTTTAGATCTTGATAATGAACTTTCAGGTATGCAAAAATCGGATTTAATACTTCTTGCAGCACGTCCATCAATGGGGAAAACTGCACTTATGGTAAATATTGCAACAAATGCAGCATTAAAAGCAGGAGCATCAGTTGCTATGTTTTCACTTGAGATGAGTAGTCATCAATTAGTACAAAGAATTATATCTTCTACAGCGCATGTAGATTTACAAAAAGTAATCAGTGGTAACTTAAATGAAGATGAATGGTTAAAAGTTATAAACACAATGCCAGTATTATCTGAAATGGATTTAGTAATAGATGATACAGCAGGAATTTCACCACTGGAATTAAAAGCGAAATGTAGAAGACAAAAAATAGAACGAGGACTTGATTTAATTGTTGTGGATTATCTTCAACTTATGCAAATGGGTGGAAGAGTTGAATCACGTCAACAAGAAATATCGGCGATTTCTAGAAATTTAAAAGCAATTGCAAAAGAACTTGAAGTTCCACTTATCGCGCTATCACAGTTATCACGTATGCCAGAAACTAGAACAGACCATAGACCAATACTTTCTGACCTTCGTGAATCTGGAGCAATAGAGCAGGATGCCGACGTTGTAATGTTCCTTTATAGAGATGAATATTATAATAAAGAAGAATCAGAGAAACCAAATATTGGTGAAGTAATAATTGCAAAACATAGAAATGGACCGACAGGAACAATAGAATTAGTATTTAAAAAAGAATTTACAAAATTCTTAAATCTAGAAAGAGGAATTTAGTGACATATGAAAAAAATAATACCGATTTTAACGCTACTACTTGTATTAGTTGGATGTGGAAAAAATAATCCTGAAAAAACAACAGAAAAATACTTAGATAGTTTAAAAAACTTAGAATATCAAGAAACTAAAAGTTATTATGCAAATGAAAATGAGTTTTTTGTATTAAAAGATTTTACAGATAGATTAAGTGATGGATTTAGAATAATTCAAAGTGATAAAGTTGATGAAAAAACAATGTCAGAAACTTTTGAAGCGGTTAAAAGTTATAATGATAAAGCCTATGAAAAATCAATGGACTTTGACTATGAAATATTAGAAACTGAAAAAATTGGTGATGATGCCAAAGTAAAAGTAAAATTAATCTATCAAGATGGAAAAGACTATCCACAAATTGTAGAAAAAATTACAAGACCTGAAATCAATAGTGAAAACTTTGTTGAAGATTTTAATAAATATTATAAAGATTTAGAAAAAGAACTAGATAAATATAATGAAAAAAAAGAAGCAATAATAATATTATTATTGGAAAGACAAAGCGATGGCTATAAAATAGTAAATAGTTCAGAAACATATAATATTTTAATAGAGCCACTAACAAAATTTATTGAAATAAATCAAAAGTGGATGGAGGACTAAATGGATTTTATAAAAGTATTAATACTTGGAATAGTAGAAGGAATAACTGAATTTCTACCAATATCATCAACAGGACACTTAATATTAGTAGGAGAATTTTTAACATTAGAGCCAAAGTCATTTTCAAATGCATTTAATGTAATAATTCAACTTGGAGCAATACTTTCAGTAGTAGTATTGTATTTCAACACATTAAACCCAATAGCAAAAGATAAAATAGTAAATAATATTGGTGAAGAAAAAGCAAATAGCTTAACATTTTTTGAAAGATTTAAATACTTAGATAAAAAAACAATGAGATTAATTGCAAAAGTAATAATCGGAGTAATTCCAGCAATGGTTTTAGGATTACTATTTGATGATTTAATCGATAAGTATTTGTTCAATAAAATTACAGTAGCAATAGCCCTTATAGTTTACGGAATTATTATTATAATAATGGAATCAAAAAATAAAAACAAAAGTTTTAAATTTGAATCACTAGATGATATAACAGTAAAAACTGCATTTTTAATTGGATTTTTCCAATGTTTAGCAATGGTTCCAGGAACATCAAGATCAGCAGCAACAATAATTGGTGCAATGATACTAGGATGTTCTAGAACAGCAGCAGCAGAATTTTCATTTTTCCTAGCAATTCCAACAATGATAGGAGCAACACTTTTAAAAATAATTAAAATGGGATTTGCTTTTACAACTCATCAATGGATACTAATCTTACTTGGAGCAGTAGTTTCCTTTGTAGTTGCTTATGGAGTTATAGTTAAATTTATGGGATATATTAAAAAACATGACTTTAAAGTTTTTGGTATATACCGAATTATACTAGGAGCAATAGTTTTAATAAGTGCGGCATTTGCAGGATAATAAAAATAGACCTATGAGTGAAAATCATTCATAGGTTTTTTTATAATTATAGAGTAGGAGTGGTTAATAGTGATACTTGAAAATTTAGAGCATATAGTTTTGATAACAGGAACAATAGTAAATTGTTATATAGCTTTTGAAATATTTAAATTAAATAAAAAAGAAAGTAATCCAAAGTTAATAATAACTGCAAACCAAAAAGAAGTTGGAGATTTTTTTATGCAGAAACAATATTTTTTGAAGAATTAAATTCAATTAATTTTGAGCAGGAAGGATTTCCAGAAATATTAGATGAAGAAAAAATTTGGCTTGTTAAAATTCAAAATCGTGGAGATTTTCCAGCAAAAAAAGTACATATAAAATTAAGATTGGTTTTGAAAATAGCAGTGCCTATATATGATACCAAAGGCGAAATATTAGAAATAAAAATAGAGCCATATAAAGAATTTATATATGAATTTAACAGAGATTATTTTGCACCAGAGATAACAGTAAAAATTCCTTTAGTAAGTATAGATGGAAGATTTATAGAAGCTGATTTATATATGGAAGAAGCCTATTCAAAACAAGTTAAATTTATAAAAGAATCTGTGCTTTTAGACACTTATATACATTCAGGATTAGATAATATGGCAGATGAAATTGATTATAAAAAAATACATGGATTGTGTAATAAGGGTTTAAAATAAATAATATAAGGTATTAAATCTAAAAGTAGGTGGTTTTATGAAAATAAATATTGGAATTGCTCAAATAAGTGCAAAAGGCGATAAAGATTTAAATATAAAAAACATAAGTGAGATGACAAGAAATTTAGCCAAAAAAGGTGCAGATATAATTGTTTATCCAGAGATGTGGAACTGTCCCTACAATCATAAATATTTTAAAAAATTTGCTGAAAATAAATATGAAACTTCATATAATACTATGAAAAACTTAGCAAAAGAATTGGGCGTATATATAGTTGGTGGATCTATTCCTATAAAATTTGGAGAAAAAATTTACAATGAATCCTTTGTATTTAATCGACAAGGAGAAGAAATTTATAATTATAAAAAGCTTCACATGTTTGATGTAAAATTTAAAAATGGTAGAGAATTTAAAGAGTCGAATTCTGTTGAGTTTGGAGATAAACTTGGAGTTTTTAATACTGAATTTGGAAAGATGGGAATTGGGATATGTTATGATTTAAGATTTCCTGAAATGTTTAAGTATATGAAAGATTTAGGAGCAGAGATATTTTTTGTTCCTGGAAATTTTACAATAGAAACAGGCTCTTATCATTGGGAATTACTATTAAGATCAAGAGCAGTTGATTTTCAAAGTTTCCTTATAGGAGCAAGTGTAGCAAGAGATGAAGATCTTTCAAAAAACTCCTATGCTCATTCAATAGTAGCAGATCCAATGGGAGATGTATTATTAAACTTAGGAACAGATCAATGTGAAAGAGTTATAGAAATTGATTTGGAAAAAATTAAAAGTACAGAAGAAAAATTACCAATAGATAAATCAAGAGAAGTAGTTGGAAAAATAATAAATTTGTAAATAAAAAATAGGCTAGAGTTTTCTAGCCTATTTCTTTTGCCATAAGATAATTTGGTAATTCAATATTTTCTCTTATAACTATATTCTTTTCTAATGTTTTAAAACCCATTTTTTCAAAAAAAGATTTTGCTGTTATAGATGAATAAACTATGATTGAGTTTATATTATTTTCAATGCTGTATTTTTCTATGTTATTTAATAAAGTTTTTGCAACTTCTTTGTCTTGAAAATTTTTATGGACATATAGCATATCAAAATATCCATCAGGATCAATATTTGAAAATCCTACTATGTTCTCATTTTCTTCTGCAATTAATGTATAAGAGTTTTTAAATTTTTCACACCATTTTTGAATATTAATATTTTCTTTTGCCCAAACATTAACTTGTTCTAAGTTATAGTCCTTTATGTTGACACTATGAACTGTGTCATAAAATAGTTTGTAAATTTCATTATTGTCGTTTTCGTTATATTTTCGTATATTCATAATATCCTCCAAAGACGATATTATACAAGAAGTTAGGCAAAGTTACAAGTGTAAATTTTAAAAAATTATAAATATACATAAATTCCAACAAATTGGCAAATTGCTGCAGCAAGTACAAAGAAATGCCAAACTAAATGATTTGTAATTATAGAATTTTGTTTGTAAAAATATGTTCCAATTGTATACAAAAGTCCTCCAGCAAGAATGCAGTAAAAGAATTCAATTGGAGTTTTAGTTAGCATGGGTTTTATTAAAAATACTGCAATCCAGCCCATAAATACATATATTAATATAGAATGCTTGATGTATTTATCATAGTTTCCATAGGTAAATAGTTTAAATAAAAAACCAAGTGTTGCTATTATCCAAATAATAGATAGGAATAAAATTTTATTATTTCCTTCTAAAACTTTTATAATAATAGGTGTATAAGATCCTGCAATAAAGAAAAATATTGCACTGTGATCAAAGATTCTAAAAAAATCTTTAAGTTTTGTATATACTGTTGCGTGATATATTGCGCTAGATAAAAACATTAAAATAAAACAACTACCGTAAACTATATAGCTAATTAAAATATTATTGTCGGAGATTTTTATTCCCTTAATACACATTAATACTAAAAATACAATTCCAACTATAGCTCCTAGTCCATGGCTTATACTATTTAATATTTCAAATAGTATATTTTGATTTTTAACTAAGTTAAGTTTATTCATTTTTTCATCCTCATTATTTATATTCTTATAATCAGAATTATACCAATTTAAAGTCTTGCTTACAACAAGATTTATATTAATGGACAAAGTTTAATTAAAGTAGTAAACTTAAACCACAACTTAATAAAAGTTAAGGGGGTGCTTATATAGATAAGCTGAGATAGAAATGTTATTTTTGACCCTAAGAACCTGATTTGGATAATGCCAACGAAGGGATTAGCGTAGGAATAGTCTATATTTTTTTAGATTTCGATACTGCATGCCTTTTGGTATGCAGTTTTTTTATTTTAAGGAGGATTTAATGAATTATACAACTCAAATGGACGCGGCAAAACGTGGAATTGTAACAGAAGAAATGAAAATAGTTTCAATGGAAGAAAATATTAATATAGATATACTTATAGAAAAAATTGCAAAGGGAGAAGTGGTTATTCCTGCAAATAAAAATCATAAATCACTTAAACCAAAGGGTGTTGGAAGTGGACTTAAGACAAAGATAAATGTTAATCTTGGAATTTCACGAGATTGTCCAAATATTGATGCAGAAATGGAAAAAGTAAATTGGGCTATTGAAATGAATGCAGATGCTATTATGGACCTTTCATCTTTTGGTAAGACTGAAGAATTTAGAAAAAAATTAATAGAAACTTCATCAGCAATGGTTGGAACTGTACCTGTATATGACGCAGTTGGATTTTATGATAAAGAACTTAAAGATATAACGGAAAAAGAATTTCTTGATGTTGCTCGTAAACATGGAAAGGACGGAGTGGATTTTATAACTGTTCACTGTGGAATAAACAGAGAAACGGCAAATGTATTTAAAAGAAACAGTAGAGTTACAAATATAGTATCTCGTGGAGGTTCACTTCTTTATGCTTGGATGGAACTTAACAATAAAGAAAATCCATACTATGAATATTATGATGAACTTTTAGATATTTGTGCAGAATATGATATGACAATAAGCCTTGGAGATTCATTAAGACCTGGATCAATTGCTGATGGAACTGACGCGGCTCAAATAGCAGAATTAATACTTTTAGGGGAGTTAACTAAAAGAGCTTGGAAGAAAAATGTTCAGGTAATAGTAGAAGGTCCAGGACATATAAAATTAAATGAGATTAAAGCAAATGTAGAGTTGCAAAAGAAACTTTGTCACAATGCACCTTTCTATACTTTAGGGCCAATAGTAACAGATATAGCACCAGGATATGATCATATAACTTCGGCAATAGGTGGAGCAATGGCAGCAAGTTTTGGTGTTGATTTTTTATGTTATGTAACTCCAGCGGAGCATTTAAGATTACCAACTCTTGAAGATATGAAAGAAGGAATCATTGCATCACAAATTGCAGCTCACGCAGGAGATTTGGCAAAAGGGTTAAAGGGAGCAGAAGATTGGGATTTAGAAATGAGTGTTGCAAGAAAAAATCTTGATTGGGAAAAGATGTTTAATTTAAGCATAGATGAAGAAAAAGCGAGAAGATATAGAGAAGAATCTCAACCAGAATTTTCTGATAGCTGTACAATGTGTGGAAAAATGTGCTCAGTTAGAAATATGAATAGAGTAATGGAAGGTAAAGATATAAATATTCTAAGAAATGAAGATTAAAAAATTTATTTATATTAGATTTTAAATTTATTTATTAAAAAGTAATAAAGTGGATATCAATAAGGTAATACTTATATTGGGAGGGACACTTTATGAAAGGGATAAATTTCAAAATAATATTTTCAATAATATGTAAAGTTATTTTAGTTTACTTGGTTTATGTAATATTAACAGGAGTAATTTTATTTTTCTTTAGACCAAAATCAAATGATATAAATAAAGAATTAATACAATTTGAAAGTAAAGAATTTTCAAATGATAAAGTTGCATTAGTTGAAGAGGGATATGACGGATACTTAGCAAGAGTGGATTTAATTAAAAATGCAAATGAAAGCATTGATATGGCTTATTACAAAATAGGAAATGATTATACTACAGATGTTGTTTTAGGGTCTTTAATTAATGCTACAAATCGTGGAGTAAAGGTTAGATTTGTATTAGATAGAATGTTCATGGGAATAGGTTCTGATTTTAATGAAACATTATATGCATTTGAATAAAATCCAAATATTGAATTTAAATATTATGAAAAACCAAATTTATTAAATTCTTAGACTTTTAATAATAGATTTCATGATAAATTTATAATAATTGATAAAGAGAAGTTTTTACTAGGTGGAAGAAACTTAGAATATGAAAAGAGAAGTAAAAGATAGAAATATATATAAATAGATTTTGAAAAAATTTCTAGTGTAAATAGACTAGAGGATTATTTTAATGCAGTCTGGAATTCAAAATATAGCAAACCTGTTGAAAAAAATTAAATAAAAAGAAAGAAATAAAAGCCTGTAAAAAATCAGATAAATTATTAAAAATTTATAATAATGAATTGGAAAATAATAAAAATTTTAATAGTCCAATGAAATACAAAGAAACTTATACTGCAAATAGTATAAGAATTATAAATAATCCATTAAAACGATTTAATAAATATCCTATTATATTAGAAAATTTAATGGAAATGTCAGAAAATTCTAAGAAGATTGATTTTCAAAGTCCTTATGTATTGCCAACAAGACTTATGAAAAATTATATGGATGATTATGATTTATCAAATAAAGAAATATCTCTTTTGACAAATTCAGAATATTCAAGCCCGAATCTGTTTGCTATGTCAGGATACAGAGGAACAAAGAAAAAATTATAAATATATATTATAAGAAAACCAAAGTGAAAATAAAGTGCCTATTTATAAAAAAGTTTTAATATTTATATTATTTATATTTGGAGGAGTATTTAAGATTCTGTTATAAAGGATAAAATAAATAAAAATTAGGAGGTATAATCGAATAGGTTATACCTTTATTTACTTATAGAGTATATAAAATGAGAGTTAGTCATAAATTGTGATATATTTAATTTAAATAGTATGTTATTTATATAGATTTGAGAATAAGTATTATATGATTTAAAGCTTTTAAAAAAGAAAATTCCATATAGTGAATATTTAGTATACTCTTGGGTAAAATTATTTGTAAGTAGAAGTAGAAAATTTAATTGGAAATTTTTTATCATAAAGTCTACTAGGATGATATATTATAAAAACAATTAAGGGGTGTTTATATTGAATAGACCAAATGTTAATTTAGATAAAGAGTATTTACTATATATAGGTGGAGAATGGGTTAAGGCTTCTGATGAGAAGACTATGAAGGCAGTTTGCCCAGCTGATGGATCAGAGCTTGCAGATATTGCACAAGCGACTAGAGAAGACGTAGATAGTGCTGTTAAAGCTGCATGGGCTGCATTTCCAGAGTGGAGTCAAACTACAAAACCACAAAGAGCTAGAATTTTAAATAAAATAGCAGACAAAATTGATGAAAATAAAGAAAGACTTGCTATGATTGAAACTCTTGAAAATGGTAAGCCAATTCGTGAAACTTTAAATGTTGATATTCCTGAAGCAGCAAATCATTTTAGATATTTTGCAGGTGTTATTGAAGCTGATGAAGGTTCTTTAAATGTTTTAGATAATGATAATCTTTCACTTGTTTTAAGAGAACCAATTGGAGTTGTAGGACAAATTGTTCCTTGGAACTTCCCATTCTTAATGGCTGCTTGGAAACTTGCTCCAGTTCTTGCTGCAGGAGATTGTACAGTTATTAAACCATCTAGTTCAACTTCTCTATCAGTTCTTGAACTTATGAAATTAATTGGAGATATTGTTCCAGCTGGTGTTATAAATGTTATTACTGGTTCAGGTTCAAAATCAGGTCAATATATGTTAGAACATGAAGATTTTAGAAAACTTGCATTTACTGGTTCAACTGAAGTTGGATACAGTGTTGCAAAAGCTGCTGCAGAAAAACTTATCCCAGCTACACTAGAGCTTGGTGGAAAATCTGCACATATTTTCTTCAATGACTGTGATATGGATCTTGCTATTGATGGACTTCTTTTAGGAATATTATTTAACCAAGGACAAGTTTGTTGTGCTGGTTCAAGAGTATTTGTTCAAGAAGATATATATGATGAATTTGTAGAAAGAGCAGTTGAGAAATTTAATAAAGTTAAAGTTGGTCTTCCTTGGGACCCTGCAACTCAACTTGGTGCTCAAATAAACAATGGTCAAGTTAAAAAAGTTATGAAATATGTTGATATTGCAAAAGAAGAGGGAGCAACAATAGCTGCTGGTGGCTGTCAAATAGTTGAAGATACTTTAAGTGAAGGATTCTTCGTTATGCCAACTCTTATTACAAATGTAACTAATGATATGACTGTTGCTAGAGAAGAAATTTTTGGACCAGTTGCATCTGTTATTAAATTTAAAGATGAAAAAGATGTAGTTGAAATGGCAAATGATTCTGAATATGGACTTGGTGGAGGAGTTTGGACTCGTGATATCAATAAAGCGATTAGAGTTTCAAAAGCATTAGAAACTGGTAGAGTTTGGGTTAACACTTACAACTCAATTCCTGCTGGAGCTCCATTTGGAGGATATAAAAAATCAGGTATTGGTCGTGAAACTCACAAGATGATTCTTGATGCATATTCACAAACTAAAAATATCATTATAAATACTTCTGAAAAAAAATCAGGACTTTATGATTAATTAAATATATAAAAAAAAGACTTAAAGCATTTTGCTTTAAGTCTTTTTTATTAACCTGCATATTTTTCTTTTACAAAACTAAATCCATTTTTGTCTAATGAATCTTTAACCCAACGTCTAAGTTCGCTACTTTTTATAACAACTCTATCAGTAAAGTTTTTTTCAACATCTTTTATAACAAGATTTATATCAGATGCATTCATATAAGATTTATTTCCTGCTGAATTAGCAGCTCTTTCAAGAGAATATGCAATTTTTTTATTAGAATATTCTTCTAAGTATCCTTCGAATTTCAATACATATTTGGATCCTGGTTTACAATCAATACTTTCGCAAACTAATGAGTTTAATGAATATGTGCTAATCTGATCTAAAAGTGCTATAGTTTCATTTAAATTTAAATTATTTTCTTTTGAAAAATTAATAATTTCATCACCGAGTTTGTTTATAAGTTTTTCCATTGAAAACCTCCTTAATATTAATTATCTTCTACAGGAATTGGTTTTTTAACTATATGATCATAATATATTTTTTCAACGATCATTGAGATAGCATTATCTCCACAAACGTTAGCTGCAGTACCAAAACTATCTTGAGTTAAATAAAGTGAGATAAGTATTGATGCTAAAGGTCCGTCTGCTGGAATACCAACAACTGGTAAGAATGGTAGAGCACTCATTACAGCTCCCCCTGGAGCTCCTGGTGCAGCAACCATAGCAATACCTAGTATAGCTATGAATTTAATTATTAATCCGTAAGAATGTGGCATTTGATACATTTCAAGTAATGTATACACACAAGCTGTAAGAGTAATCATAGATCCTGGCATATGGCAAGTTGCACAAAGAGGGATTACGAATTCTCTAATTTGTTGAGTAACACCTATGTTTTTATTTGCTTCAACGTTTACTGGAATTGAAGCTGCTGATGATTGTGTACCAACTGCTGTAAGATATCCTGGGAGTGCCTTCTTAAGAGAAGTAAATGGATTTCTTTTTGTATAAGTTCCAGCAATTGTAAAGATAAATACAAGATAGATAATGTGTAATGCAATAATACATACAAATATTTTTACGAAAATTTGAAGTATTGCAAAAACAGAACCTGAGTAAGCCATATTAGCGAAGTTACCAAATATGAATAATGGTAATACTGGGATGATTGCTTTTTCTAAAACCATATTGATAATTTCGTTAAATTCATTTACAAGTTTATAAAGCGTATCTCCAGATCCTCTTTGTCTTAACATTGATATACAAAGACCCATCATAAATGCCATAACAAGTGCAGATGTTACGTCCATTATTGGATTTAGTGGGATTTGGAAAACAGCGTCTAAACTTTTGCTTGTAGCTTTTGTAATGTCTTCTGCCATTTGTTGAGAAATAAAGCTAGGGAATATTGTTTTAGCCATAAAATATGATGCAGAACCAGCTATAAGTGTTGATATATATGAAAGTCCCGCTGTTGCAAGTAGTAATTTACCAGCACCTTCTGAAAGATCAGAGATACCTTTAGTTACAAATGCAATAATCATAAGTGGTATGATAAAGTTTAAAAATTTACCAAAGTTTGAAGATATTGTTACAGCTATTTGAGTAACTACTTCTGGAAGCTGTGTTCCAACTATAATACCAAGAATTATGGCTATAATAAGTTTTGGTATTAAGCCGAGTTTCATTTTTTCTTTAGCCATTGTTAAATTCTCCTTTACTTTTTTTAATCTTCTCCTAGAAATTCCTTTCTAATCCTTTGACCCGTTTTAGTTCCTGCTAGTCCACCAAGTCCTGTTTCTCTTAGAGATTCTGGAAGTGCGCGCCCAACTTCTCCCATTGCTTGAGCTACTTCGTCGAAGGGAACTATAGATGTTACTCCAGCTAGTGCCATATCTGCTGAAATAAAAGCGTTCATAACGCCAGAAGCGTTTCTAAATGTACAAGGATATTGTACAAGGCCGGCTATAGGATCGCATACAAGTCCAAGTACATTTACAAGGGTAATACTTGCTGCGTGAAGAGCTTGTTCAGGTGTTCCGCCTAGCATAGTAACAAGTGCAGATGCTGCCATAGCTGATGCTGATCCACATTCTGCTTGACATCCACCTTCTGCTCCAGCAAAAGTTGCGTATTTTGCAATTATTTGACCAATGGCAATTGAAGTTAAAAGACCTTTTGCTACAGTTTCATTGTCAAAATCATATTTTTCTTTTGCTGATACAATTGTTGCGGGCATAATTCCTGCAGAACCAGCTGTTGGTGCTGCTACGATTTTTCCCATTTGATCATTAATTTCTGCAGTAGAAAAAGCTCTAGACATTGTACGTACTAAAAACTTTCCTACAAGTGGTTCATGATCTTTTTGGTAAGTATAAAATTTTTCGGCAAATCCATCTGTCATTTGGAATCTAGTTTTATTTGATTTTTCTAGATTTTCAGTAGCGGAAGATTCCATAACTTTTATAACTTCAAAAAGTTGTGCATAAACTTCTGCATCGGATTTTTTTGATGATTTCATTTCTTCTGCAAGAACTAAGTCTGCAATAGAACAGTTTTTTTCTTTACATGCATTTATAATTTCATTTGCTGTATTATACATAATTAAACCCCCACATATTTTGTCGCGTTAAAACGTTCAGCTTTTAAAACTGCATTTTTTAAATCATCTGAAAGTTCTCTATCTATTTCAATCGTAAGTGTTACAAGATTTTTAAGTTTGTCTTTTTGAGTATTGATTGATTCTATATTATATGAATTTCCTGCTAGAAGAGATGATACATAAGCTATAACGCCTTGTTGTTCATCATATTGAAGTAGGATAGTAGGGTGTTCGCCTCTAAATTCAATTTCCATTCCATTAATATCTACAATAACAATAGCTCCACCACCAATTGATGTACCTATAACATATTCATCTGGTTGATCCTTGTAGTGAAACAAAACTTTAACTGTATTTGGATGATACTTTTCACCTAAATCAGTTGTTTTAAAAGAAAATTTAATTCCTTCACTTTCTGCAATTTCAAATGAAGTCTTTATTCTTTCATCATCTGTTTCATATCCCATTATTCCACCAACAAGAGCTTTGTCTGTTCCATGTCCCTTGTAAGTATGAGCAAAAGAACCGTGAAGTAAAAACTCAACAGATTCAAAATTTTTTCCGCAAATTTTTGCAGCAGTATTAGCAATCCTACAAGCTCCCGCAGTATGAGAACTAGAAGGGCCAATCATTATAGGTCCTAAAACGTCAAAAGCACCATATTCAGCCATAATAATACCTCCTTAGATATTCAAAAAAATTATTATATACAATACTTGTATTTTAACATTAAATTGAAAAAAATCACAGTCATAAGAAAGTAAGGAATCTAGTTATAATCGACAGGAAAACGTGATAAACACGCAATTTGGCGAAAAATATTTAAAAAAATGCCTATAAGATAGGCCAAGTGTTATAGTCTGTATTGATAAGTTCTATATCTAAAACTGGTTAAAATAAAGTATTTTAAATAGAACTTTTAATACTTGTTGAAATACCAACATATTAAAGTTAGTGATATGTAGATAATTTGATATTGTAGCATATAATCAAATAAATGTCCAAAATAAAAAACTTGGATAATAACGATTGCATTTACTATCATATATATAATATAATTAATTCAACATAAAACATTAAAGGAGGATAACAAAATGGCAAAAGGAAACAAAAAACAAAAAGACAGCCAAGAAATTGGCGGCTTTCTAAAAGGCGTCGAAAATATTGGTAACAAACTTCCACATCCTGCTATATTATTTGCAATTTTATCTGTAATAGTAATAGTAATATCACACTTTGTAGCAGCAAGTGGAACAGCAGTTACATATTTTGATGCGAAAGCAGGAGAAGAAGTAACTAAAGAAGCAGTTTCTCTTTTAAATAGAGAAGGACTTGCTTATATGTTTAACTCGGCAACAACTAACTTTACTGGATTTGCTCCATTAGGAACAGTTCTTGTAGCAATGATAGGGGTTGGGGTAGCTGAATGGACAGGACTTTTCAATGCAGCACTTAAAAAATTACTTATGAACGCAAATCCTAAGTTTTTAACACCAATTGTAATATTTGCAGGTATCATGTCAAATATTGCTTCTGATGCAGGATATGTAGTAGTAGTTCCTATTGGTGCTTTAATATTTGCAATGGCTGGTAGACATCCATTAGCAGGTATGGCAGCAGCATTTGCCGGAGTATCTGGAGGTTTCTCAGCAAACCTTGCACTAGGAACAACAGATCCACTGCTTACAGGAATAACAAATCAAGCGTTAGTTGCTTCAGGAATTGATATGCAACTTGACCCAACTTGTAACTGGTATTTCTTAGCAGTTTCTACATTCTTCTTAACAGCTGTAGGTACATTTGTTACTGACAGAATTGTTGAAAAGAACTTAGGTGAATATACAGGAAGTTATAGATCTGATAATACACCTACAACAGATTTAGAAAATAAAGGTTTAAGAAATGCACTTATAGCTCTTGTAGTTTATATAGCTATTATGGGATTCTTAATGTTCCCAGAAAATGCAGTATTTAAATCTTTACAAGAAGACATAGGAAAGAATACTTTAAAAGAATTCTTACATGATGGACTTATTCCAGCAATCTTACTATTATTCTTAGTTCCAGGACTAGCTTATGGTAAAACAATTGGAAAAATTAAATCTTCTCATGATTTAGTAGCGGCTATGACAGAAGCTATGAAATCAATGGGTGGATATATGGTTCTTGCATTCTTCGCATCTCAATTTATTGCATACTTTGGAAAAACAAACCTTGGTGCAATACTTTCATTTAGAGGAGCAGAATTCTTAGACGCAGCAGGAATTAAAGGATTACCTTTAATTATAATGTTTATATTACTATCAGCATTCCTAAACCTATTTATGGGTTCAGCTTCTGCAAAATGGGCTATTATGGCTCCAATATTTGTACCAATGATGTATAGACTTGGATTATCTCCAGCTCTTACTCAAGTTGCTTATCGTATAGGTGACTCATCTACAAATATCATAACTCCACTTATGAGTTATTTTGCAATGATAGTTGTATTTATGCAAAAATATGATAAAGACTCAGGTCTTGGAACACTTATTTCAATGATGCTTCCATACTCGATAGCTTTCATAATATTCTGGTCAATATTAATGGCAGCTTGGATGCTTATTGGATTACCATTAGGACCAGGAGCACCACTATTTATTTAATAAATAATAAAGTAATAAAGGTACTACTATTAAGTGGTACCTTTTTATTTATACTATTTTTTAAGAAAAATTCAAATTAGATTTATTATATAAAGGTGGTGAAAAAACATGTCTATAAATATAAATGATGATTATAAATCTTATGAAACAGAAGACTTAATAGTTTATTGGAATGCTGATATATGTGAGCATTCAGGTATATGTACTATGGGATTGCCTAAGGTTTTTAATGTAAGAGAAAAACCTTGGATAAATGTATTTGGAGAAAATACTAAAAAAATAATAGAAATTATTGAAAAGTGTCCATCAGGAGCTCTTAAATATAAATTAAAAAAAGGAAGTGCTATAATGATTTTTAAAATAGTTTTTGAAAATGAAAATAATCGTTCGGCAGCTTTTTATAAAAATGAAGAAATAGGAGAATGTACTTTTTCAAGATCTAATGAATTTTGGATAATAGATCATACATTTGTCATTGAAAAATATAATGGAGAAGGCATAGGGAAGAAATTAGTTAAAAATGTAGTTGATAAAGCTCGTGAAGAAAATGTAAAAATAATTCCATTATGTCCATTTGCTTTAAAAGAATTTCAAAATGTAAAAGAATATAAAGATATATTAAAGCAATAAAAAAACAGTCTCAAAGGAGACTGTTTTTTTATTGGAATTGTGATTGGTATAATTCTTTGTAAATTCCACCTTGTTGTATTAACTCATCGTGATTTCCTTGTTCAACTATAGAGCCGTGATTCATAACAAGAATTAAATCAGCATTTCTAATAGTTGAAAGTCTATGTGCAATTATAAAACTTGTTCTGCCTTTCATAGCTTCTTCCATAGCTTTTTGTAAAAGTTGTTCAAGTCTTGTATCAACTGATGAAGTAGCTTCGTCAAGAATTAATATAGATGGATCTGCAATTAAAGCACGAGCAATGGTGATAAGTTGTTTTTCACCTTGAGAAACATTTGTAGATTCCTCGTTTATAATTGTACGATAACCTTCAGGTAAAGTACGTATAAAGTGATCGGCACGAGCAAGAGTTGCAGCTTGTATAACTTCTTCAAAGTTTGCATCAAGTTTACCAAATTTAATATTATCTTCGATACTAGCAGAATATAACCAAGGACTTTGAGATACAACTCCAAAAAGTGAACGAGATTGTCTTTTTGAAAGTCTATTTATATCAACGCCATCAATTTTAATACTACCAGAATCAATATCATAAAAACGCATTAAGAGATTTATAAGAGTAGTTTTACCAGCACCAGTTGGGCCAACAATAGCTACAGTATCTCCAGCTTTTATATCAATATTAATATTTTCCATAAGTGGTTCATCTTTGTTATATCCAAATCTAACATTTTTAAAATCAATATCTCCATTAACAACTTCATTTGAAATATCAATTGATTCTAAAACATCAGATTCATTTTCTTCATATAAAACTTCACAAACACGTCCAAGAGATGCAATAGCAGTTTGAAGTAAGTTTGTAAGTTGAGTTATATTTCCAATAGGTCCTGCAAGTTGCCAAATATATTGAACAAATGCGTGGATTTCTCCAATAGCCATTGGTGCAACAACCATAAAGCCTAAAATAGTAAGTGGTTTATTTAAAACTGTAAGAGCAAGAAGTAAAAACAATGCAATATATGATAAATGAATTACACCACTTAAAATTGGGTTTATAGAACTTGAAAGAAAGTTTGCGTAAAATCCTTTTTTATTTAAGTTTTCATTAACCTTTGAAAAGTTTTTAATTGATTCTTCTTCTTGTCCAAAAAGTTGAATAACCATATGTCCAGAATAATATTCTTGAGCATAACCATTTAAATCTCCAAGAGAATTTTGTAATTCTGTAAAGTATGGAGTAGATTTTTTAGTGATTTTTTTAAAAACAATTACACAAATTGGAATTATAATCAAAGCTATAATAGTAAAAAATGGAGCAAGATGAAACATAAAACCAATACTAAATATCATATAAAGAGTTGAACCTAAAACATTTAGCAATGATTGTTGCAGTGCTTCACTTATTACAGTTACATCAGTTGTAACTCTACTTAAGATTTCTCCTTGTTGTCTACTATCATAATAAGACACAGGAAGTTTATTTAACTTTGTATAAATTTCTTTTCTAAGGTCTAAAGTAGTATCTTGAACAGCTTGAGATAAAATATAATTTGCTATAAAATCTGCAATTGAATCAATAATTCCTACAATAACAATTAAAAGAATAATTTTATAAATATAATCAAAATTAATTCCACCAGTATTTGTATTAACTCTTTGAGCAATATTTCTAGCAAGTTCAGAAATTGTAAGACCAATTAAAAATGGAGGAATAGCACGACATATATTACAAACCATAGAAGAAAATATAGCTATAAAATATTTAAACTTATAAGGTTTCATAAAAGATAAAAGTTCTTTGTATTTTTTGTTCATATCTCTAACTCCTCCTTTGTAAGTTGTGAACTTGCAATTTGATAATAAACTTCGCAGGAATTTAATAACTCTTTATGAGTACCGACACCTACAACCTCACCATTATCAATAACAAGAATTTTATCAGCATCCATTATAGTACCAACTCTTTGAGCAACAATAAAGAAAGTTGCATCAGTAATATTTTCTTTAAGAGTATGTCTTAAAACAGAATCAGTTTTATAATCAAGAGCTGAAAAAGTATCGTCAAAAATATAAATAGGTACATCACGAGTAAGTGCACGAGCAATACAAAGTCTTTGTTGTTGTCCACCAGAAAGATTTGTACCTCCCTCAGAAAGAACTCTATTAAATCCATCTGGGTGAGAATTTATAAATTCATTTGCTTGAGCAATACTTGTAGCTCTTTTAATTTCTTCTTCATTAGCATCTCTATTACCAAATTTTAAGTTTTCCATAATGGTCCCAGAGAAAAGTGTAGATTTTTGAGGGACATAACCAATATTTTTTCTAAGATAAGAAAGGTCATAATCTCTAATATCAACATCATCAATAGTTATAGAACCTTCAGTAACGTCAACAAGTCTTGGGATAAGTTTTAAAATTGTAGACTTACCAGAACCAGTAGAACCAATAAATGCTACAGTCTCACCAGGCTTAGAAGTAAAGGAAATATCTTTAAGAACAGATTTTTCAGAGTCATTACTATAAGCGAAAGAAACATTTTTAAACTCAACACGGCCTTCAATATTATTATTTTTAATAGCGTTTTTCTTAGAATAAATAGTAGGCTCTGAATCCATAACTTCTTTAATTCTTGCAACGGCAACTTGTGCACGAGGAAGCATCATAAGAACAGATCCAAGCATAAGAAAAGAAAGTAAAGCCATAAAAACATACTCAATAAAAGCAACAAGCATACCATATTCTAAAATACCGTCATTAACCTGATTAACACCAAAATACATAACAGAAGATTGAACAACTGTAAATATTAAAGTAAAAGCAGGAGAAACAACACCAATAGTTTGGAAAAGTTTTTTAGAAACATTGGCATAATCACTACTTACATAGTCAAACTGTTCAGCTTTAAAATCCTGTCTGTTAAAACCACGAATTACACGAAGACCAGTTATAGTTTCACGAATTTGTAAGTTTATTTTATCTAAACCCTTTTGTTGATGAATAGATAATTTTTCAGTTTTTAAATTAATAAGAATCATTGCTATAACCATAGTTGGAATAGCAAGAACAGTTATAATAGCTAAAAGTTTACTTTGGGTAAAAATTAAAAATACACTGGCAATAAACATAAATGGCGCCATAACACCAATTCTTAAAATCATAATTAAAAATTGCATAATAGTATAAGCGTCGTTACCAGTATTTGTTAAAAGTCTTGAAACACCAAACTCATCATAATTGTCTTTTGATAGACTTTGTACTTTTTTAAATAAATCATTTCTCATATCACGGGTGACATTAGAAACAAGTTTATTTGAAAAATATGCAAGAAGTATTAAAGAACCTAAACCAACAAGTGCGAATAATAACATATAAAGTGAAATCTTTATAATATAAGACATATCTTGATTGTGAAAATTTGTATTAATACCTTTAGCAATAATAGTAGGAATTCCAAGATTGATTATTATAAAACCAAATCCTGAGATTAAATTAATAAAAAGATAAGCTTTATATCTTTTCAAATAATTCCATATAAATTTCATTAAGTACCTCCTTTGTATTCTTAATGTATAAATACCTTATTTGCAAAAATGTAAGCACTCTTAAGTATAGTAAAAAAGATTGTGTTTAAATTTAAGATAAGAGCACCATTATATAGAAAAATCCCTAGAAAAAGCAAGGACTTTTTTAGGGAAATAAAAAACTACCACAAAAGTGATAGTTTTAAAATATATGGTGCACGCGAGAGGAGTCGAACCTCCGGCCTACGCTTTAGGAGAGCGCCGCTCTATCCAACTGAGCTACGTGTGCATGACAATATGTTTAATTTTATAGCAATAATATTATCATGTCAATAAAGAAAGAGCCTACAATTTAGTAAGCTCTTTTTAATTTACTTATTTATTTTCTTCTGCCCTCATTAAATCATCAAGATACATTGGTATTCTTGTTTTTAATTTTTTAGCTTTATCTTTTTGATCATGTGCTTCATTTATATCAAAAAATTCTTCTCTAAATAAATCAGCATTTCTAAGTTGTCTTTCTTCTACTACAAGAGTTCCATCTTTAAATACATGAGTACATAGGTTTGTAGCAAAGAAGTAAAGTAGATATTCTAAGTTTGGTGCTTCAAAAACTGCAATGTCTGCATTTTTACCTTTTTTGAAACTTCCGATTTTGTCAGCACGACAAACTGAATGTGCAGCGTTTATTGTAACTGCGTTAAAGATTTCAGTAGGTTCAAGTTTCATTGCAAAAGCTCCGAGTTGCATTGCGAATTGAAGATTTGCAGTAGGGCAAGAACCAGGGTTTGAGTCTGTTGTTATTGTTATAGCCATTCCTTTGTCTAACATTTTTCTAGCGGGTGCATAAGATTCGGCCATCAATGAAAATGTAGTTGCAGGAAGTAAGTTTCCAATAACTCCAGCTTCTGCAAGCAGTTCAATTTCTTTATCGCCAGCTACCATTAGATGTTCTGCTGATGTACATTTTAATTTTGCAGCAACTTCAACTCCACCGATTGATTCAATTTCGTCTGCGTGAATTCTTGTTTTTAATCCATGTTCTTGTGCTGCTTTTAAAATCATATATGATTGTTCTGCTGTAAATACGCCTTTTTCACAAAATACGTCACAGAATTCTGCTAGATTTTCTTCTTTTACTTTTGGTAACATTTCAATAACTTCTGCAACAAAAGCATCTGGGTTTTCTTTGTACTCAGTTGGGATGGCATGTGCTGCCATAAATGTTGATACTAAGTCTACTGCCATATTTTCATTTAGAGACTTAACAACTTCCATTTGTTTTTTTTCATTTTCCCAGTCTAGTCCATATCCAGATTTTGCTTCAACTGTTGTAACTCCGTGATACATCATATGTTCAAGAAGTTTTTTAGTTTTTATAAATAACTCGTCAAAACTTGCTTTTTGTGTTGCTTTTTGTGTTGAAAGTATTCCGCCACCTTGTTCAAGGATTTCTAAGTAAGATACTCCTTTTAGTTTTTTAGCAAACTCATTTTCACGACTTCCGCCATAAACTAAGTGAGTGTGGCAGTCTATAAGTCCTGGTGTAGCAACATGTCCTGAAAGTTCAACCATTTCAGTTTCTTCGCCAACTAAATCTTCAGGAACATCTCCTTCGCCGATTTCGTAAATTTTGCCACCGTATATTGCGATGTAACCATTTTTAAGAATTGTAGCTTCTTTCATTTCAGCTCCTCTTAAAGGTCTATCTAAATCATTTGGGCAAAAAATTTCATTTAAGTTATAAAGTATTTTATCTGCTATCATATTTCCTCCTTGGTATAGAAAATCACTAAATTTATTTTATCTAATTAACTATTTTATAAAAGAATATACATTATATAGTAGTTAATTAGAGTTTATTGCATTTAAATCTAATTAATGTCAAATAAACATTATACTAATTTTAATTATACCCTTATATAAATATTACAACAATATATATAATTTATAAGTTATAGACATTTAAAAGACGATTTGATGTTAGAATATGTTTAAAGTTAAAAAAGAAAAAATAAATGTTTATATACATAAGGAGGAAATAGAATGATAAATAATAATGACATAAAAAATGCCATGACTATTACACTTGATTTTGATGAACTTCCAGAAATGCCAAAGTTTGAGGAAGGTATTCGTAGAGCGCCAGATAGAGGATTTCATTTATCTCAAGCTCAAACTGAAATAGCTCTTAAAAATGCTTTAAGATATATTCCAGAAAAATATCATGAAGAATTAGTTCCAGAATTTTTAGAAGAACTTAAAACTCGTGGAAGAATTTATGGATATAGATTTAGACCAGAAGGAAGAATTTATGGAAGAGGAATAGATTCTTATAAAGGAAACTGTACAGAAGGTAAAGCTTTCCAAGTTATGATTGATAACAATCTTGATTTTGAAGTAGCTCTTTATCCTTATGAACTTGTTACTTATGGTGAAACTGGTTCTGTTTGTCAAAACTGGATGCAATATAGACTTATAATGAAATACTTAGAAGAAATGACTGACAATCAAACTCTTGTTATGTCTTCAGGTCATCCTCTAGGACTTTTCAAATCTAAACCAGAAGCTCCAAAGGTTATTATTACAAATGGTCTTTTAATTGGACTTTATGACAATATAGAAGATTGGGAAATAGCTGAAGAAATGGGAGTTACAAACTATGGTCAAATGACTGCTGGTGGTTGGATGTATATTGGACCACAAGGTATAGTTCATGGAACTTTCAATACTCTTTTAAATGCAGGAAGATTAAAACTTGGTATTCCTGAAGATGGAGATTTAGCTGGAAAATTATTTGTTACATCAGGTCTTGGTGGAATGAGTGGTGCTCAAGGTAAAGCTGCTGAAATTGCAAAATCAGTTTCTATTGTTGCTGAAGTTGATATGTCAAGAATTGAAACAAGACTTGAACAAGGTTGGATTTCTAAACTTGCAAAAACTCCAGAAGAAGCTGTTGAAATGGCACTTAAATATAAAGAAAGTAAAGAAGCTGTAAGTATTGCTTATCATGGTAATGTTGTAGATCTTCTTGAATATATGGAAAAAGAAAATGTTCATGTTGAACTTCTTTCTGACCAAACTTCTTGCCATAATGTTTATGGTGGTGGATACTGTCCTGCAGGAATTACTTTTGAAGAAAGAACAGAACTTCTTGCAACAGATGAAAAGAAATTTAGAAAACTTGTTGATGAAACTTTAAAAAGACATTATGAAGTAATTAAAAAACTTGTAGATAAAGGAACTTATTTCTTTGACTATGGTAACTCATTTATGAAAGCTATTTATGATGCTGGAGTTAAAGAAATTTCTAAAAATGGTATTGATGACAAAGATGGATTTATTTGGCCATCATATGTTGAAGATATAATGGGACCTTTATTATTTGATTATGGATATGGACCTTTTAGATGGGTTTGCTTAAGTGGTAAACATGAAGATTTAGTTGCTACTGATAAAGCAGCTATGGATGCAATTGATCCAACTAGAAGATATCAAGATAGAGATAATTATAACTGGATAAGAGATGCTGAAAAGAATAGTTTAGTTGTAGGAACTGAAGCTAGAATTCTTTATCAAGATGAAGAAGGAAGAGTAAATATTGCTCTTGAATTTAACAAACTTGTTAGAGAAGGAAAAGTTGGACCTATAATGATGGGTCGTGATCATCATGACGTATCAGGAACTGATTCTCCATTTAGAGAAACATCAAATATTAAAGATGGTTCAAATGTAACTGCTGATATGGCTGTTCAATGTTATGCAGGGAATGCTGCTCGTGGTATGAGTTTAATTGCACTACACAATGGTGGTGGAGTTGGAATTGGTAAATCTGTAAATGGTGGATTTGGACTAGTTCTTGATGGCTCAGAAAGAGTAGATGAAATCATAAGATCTTCTTTAAGCTGGGATGTAATTGGTGGAGTTGCTAGAAGAAACTGGGCAAGAAACCAAAATGCTATGGAAGTATCTATGGAATTTAACAAAAATCATAAGGATGAATCTCATATTACTATTCCTTATATTGCTGATGAAGATTTAGTAAAAGATTCAGTAGCAAAATTATTTAAATAAGCTGTCAAAAAAAACACAATATATAATTTATTAGAGGTGGTAAGTTTTCTTACCACATTTAATATTGTCTAAGATTTAATAATAAAGTATGCAAAAGTATTCTGTGAAAATAAGTTAAACTTTTATATTAAAACATATATATTTAATATAAAAATTATTGTATAATATAAATAAAAGAGAGATTATAGTCGGTCTCTCTTTTTTACTATATTAAAAGATAGGAGTGGGAATTTTGAAAATCAACAAAATTAGGATTGGTACGATTTCAGTACCATTGAAAGTGCCTTTTAAAACAGCACTTAGGACAGTAACTTCTGTTGAAGATATTATTGTAGAACTTCATACAGATACAGGGGATGTTGGATATGGGGAAGCTCCACCAACTGGCGTTATAACTGGTGATACAAAGGGCGGGATTATCTCAGCCGTAACTGATCACATATCAAAAGTTGTTTTAGGCCGTGACATTGAAGATTTAGAATCTATTTTGTTAGATATACAATCTTCCTGTGTCCATAATAATAGTGCAAAAGCAGCAGTTGATATGGCGATTTATGATTTGTTTGGGAAAAGATTTAATATTCCAACATTTCAAATGCTTGGCGGTGCTAGAGAAAACCTTATTACAGATATAACTATTTCTGTAAACAGTCCTGAGGAAATGGCAGAAGATGCAAAGGTAGCACTTAGTCGTGGATATGATTGCTTAAAAATAAAAGTTGGAAAAGATCCATCTTTAGATATTAAAAGATTAAAAGCTGTAAGAGACGTAGTGGGAGAAAAAACAACTATAAGAATAGATGCAAATCAAGGATGGAGTCGAAAAGAATCTGTAAAAATGTTATCAATTATGGATTCTGAAGGATTAAATATTGAATTTTGTGAGCAACCTGTAAAAGGCGAAGATTTTGAAGGTATGAAATATGTAACAGAACATTCGCCAATACCAATCCTTGCAGATGAGTCTGTATTTTCACCAGAAGATGCTTTAAAAATTATGCAAATGGGCGCTGCTGATATGGTAAATATAAAGCTGATGAAATGTGGCGGTTTATATAATGGGTTAAAGATTGCTCAAATGGCAGAAATTTACGGAGTAGAATGTATGATTGGATGTATGCTTGAGGCTAAAGTTTCTGTAAATGCAGCAATACATTTAGCTTGTGCAAAATCAATTATTACAAAAATAGATTTAGATGGTCCAGTTCTTTGTAGTGAAGATCCTGTAATTGGCGGCTCTGTATTTAATGAAAAAGAAATAGTTGTTTCAAAGGAAGCTGGGCTTGGAATTGCAGGAATTGAAAAAATTGAATATTTAAATTTAATAAGATAGAGGGAGAAATAATATGATAACAAATGGATTTACTTATATTGCAGTCCTTATATTTATGGCTTCAATATTAATAACACTTCAAAGTGTAAAGGACTGGAAGTTTTTTGAATATGTGCCACCAATAGTTCTTTTATACTTAGGAACAATGATACTTTGCACAGTTAAGTTTTGGGATTTAGAAGCAACGGCGCCAGCTTATAGTGCGATGAAAAATAATATATTATATGCAATGATATTTTTAATGTTACTTAGATGTGATATAAGACAGGTTATGAAACTTGGACCTAAGATGTTATTTACATTTTTTATAGCGTCAATTTCAATTTCAATAGGATTTATTTTAACTTATGCAATAATGCATAATTATTTAGGAGAAGGATCTTGGAAAGCTCTTGCTGCTCTTTGTGGTAGTTGGATGGGTGGATCTGGAAATATGGTTGCAGTTCAAGCAGCCTTAAATATTGGAGAAGCTGATATGGGTTATGCTCTTGTCATTGATTCGATAGATTATTCTATGTGGGTTATGTTTTTGCTGTGGGCAATAACTAGAGCTCCACAATTTAACAAATGGACAAAGGCTGATACAACTGCACTTGATGAAGTAAGTAGAAGTCTTGAAGCAACAATGATTGAAAATAAAAAGGAAATAACTTTCCAAAGTATGATGCTCTTAATAGGTTCTGCGTTGTTTGTGTCCGCAATTACACAAAATTTAGGAACGTACTTTAATGGTATAATGCCATTTTTTGACAAGGCAACATGGACAGTTATTGCCATAACAGTTATTGCTTTAGTAGGAGCGATGTCTCCACTTGGAAAAGTTGCAGGCTCAAGTGAATTATCAAATGTATTTTTATATACAGTTGTAGCGCTTCTTGCATCAAGAGCAAACCTTGCAGAGTTACGTGATGCTCCGATTTGGATTCTTTCAGGATTTATGATCCTTGGATTCCATGGAATAGTTATGGTTATAATGGCGAAAATATTTAAATTAGATATGTTTACATCAGCAGTTGCATCTCTTGCAAATATTGGTGGAACGGCATCAGCACCAGTTCTTGCAGCGGCATATAGTGGTTCATTAGTACCAGTTGCAATTCTTATGGCTTTAATGGGATATATAGTAGGAACCTTTGGGGGACTTATAACAGGAAATATAATGAGTATATTTGGATAAAGATTAGCGGGGCGAAAGCTCTGCTTTTTTATTTTCCTTCCAATATATAAGTTTAAATTCTTCTATCAAAAGGTATATATAATATGTTAAGAAAAAAGTATATGAAAAATAGAAAAGAGGTTTTGCTATGTTTGACTTAAAAGGAAAAGTTGCAGTTATAACTGGAGCATCATCAGGACTAGGAGCAGATGCTGCAAGAGCTTATGCAAAAGCAGGAGCAAGTGTTGCATTACTAGCTAGACGTATTGAAAAATTAGAAGATGTTGCAAAAGAAATACAAGAACTTGGTGTAGAAGTATTAGTAGTAAAATGTGATGTATCAAATGAAGC
Organism: uncultured Peptoniphilaceae bacterium; assembly: GCA_946403255.1. Lineage (GTDB taxonomy): Bacteria > Bacillota > Clostridia > Tissierellales > Peptoniphilaceae > Anaerosphaera. The sequence goes on from CAMIZH010000005.1 coordinate 29,100, forward strand.
ATCTGTAAAAGAAGCAGTTGAAGCAGTTGTAGCTCATTTTGGTAAAATAGATATATTATTAAATAACGCAGGAGTTGCAGTAAGAGGAGATGTAGTAAATCTTACTGAAGACGAATGGGACCTTGCATTTAACACAAATGTAAAAGGTATTTACTTAATGAGTAAATATGTAATTCCAGAAATGCAAAAAAATAAATATGGAAAAGTTGTAAATATTGCATCAATAAATGCAGTAATTGGAGATAAAGCAGATGTTTTTGTAAGACATTCTTACAATGCATCTAAATCAGCAGTAGTTGGACTTACTATGGGAATGGCAACATATTACGGAAAAGATAATATTACTGTAAATGCCATTGGACCAGGACTTTTTGAATCAGAAATGACAGAAGGTACATTATTTAAATCAGAAGATTTCTTAAAAATGTATAGTGCACAAAACCCAATGAGTAGACCTGGTAAAAGGGGAGAACTTAATGGACCAATATTATTCTTATCATCAGAAGATTCAAGTTATGTAAATGGACAATTTATTGTTGTAGATGGTGGATTAAGATACGTTTAAAAAATAATGTAGGAAGAGGTGGACATATGTCTGCTTCTTTTTTTATGCATGCATAATCAAATCTTTTATATTTATATGGTATTTCTAAGCTTAGTAATGTAAAATATTAAAAGAAGAGCTTTGAAAAAGGGGTAAAATATGAATACAAAAATTATTGCAGATACAGGATGCGATCTAGATAATAAACTTGTAGAAGAATTTGACATTGATTTACTAAGTATAATAGTAACTTATGATGATAAAGAATATAAAGATAGAAAAGATATATCAGCAGATGAAATGTTCCAAAAACAAAAACTAGGAGAGAACTTTACAACAGCTCAAATTCCTTTATTTGAATTTTTAGAAACATTTGAATCCTATGCAAAAAAAGGGCAAGACTTTATTTATTTTTCCCTTTCAGCAGGAATTACAGGTGGATATAATAATGCTCTTTTAGCAATAAGAGAGTTAAGTGAAAAATATCCAAATGTTAAAATGTCAGCACTAGACTCAAAAGGAGCAAGTGTTGGATATGGACTATCATTATATTATCTTGGAAAATACGCTAAAAGTGGCGCAAGTTTTGAAGATATAATAGAATTATCAGAATTCTTATCAGAAAATATAAAACATATTTTTACAGTATTTGATATGGAATACTTGTATAAAGGTGGACGAGTATCAAGAGCGCAAAAAAACATAGGTAAACTTTTAAACATAAGACCGATTATAGTAACAGACTCAGAAGGAAAGTTAAGTGTTCAAGAACTTTCTCGAGGAAACAAAGTTTATAAAAGAATGGCAGAAATAATAGAAGAAGAAACGCAAGGTAGAAATTTATCAAAAGATATATTCTTCCCAGTATATGGAGAGGATGTAGAACTTATCTCAAACTTTAAAAATAAATTAGAAGCCCTTGATGAAAATATTATATTAATGCCGCAAAGACTAGGATCATCAATAGGTGTTCACACAGGACCTGAAATAATTGGAACAGGATATTTAAAAGAAGAAATACCTGCTAAATTTAAAGAGGGGTTAATATGAAAATAACTAAAAAAAATAGAATAGTTGCAATGGTAGCAGTATTTGCAGCCTCATTATTCTACATTATATTTGTAGGAAAATTTGAAGGTTTAACAAGTGCTAAACTATCAAATAAATTTGAAAAAATAGAATTTAGTGAAGAATTTGATCAACTTCAAATAGAAGAAAATGCAAAACAAATAACTAAACTACTTAGTAGCTCAAAATATGATAAAGTGGCTGAAATGAGTGAGCCAACTTTAAAAGAAACTCTTTTAACAAAAGATGAAGACACAAAAAAAGAGTTAGAAACTATAACAAAAATAATGACTAAAAAAGGAAAAGTTAAAACAGTATCTGTTGGAAATATGGATGCTTATAAAATAAAAGATAATGGCAGTGAATTTGCATTAGTAAATTTAAAAGCTAATTATGAAAAAGGAAAAGTTAAATTCCTACTATACTTTAATGAGCAAAGTGAATTAATAGCCTTTAAAGTAAATTAAATAAAGATAATAAAAAAGCCTAGAACATAAAGTTCTGGGCTTTTATTTTTTATAAACGCTATTAAGTATTCGAGCAAGTAGGATTAAAGAAATTACTAAACAAATACCTTCAGAAATTATAGATGAGAACCATATATAGTCAGGTCCTAAAATATTTGTTGTAAAGAATAAAGCACCAACAATTAAAATAAATGATCTAAGCATATTTATTATAATTGAATAGTGAGGTCTTAAAAGAGCTGATGAAAATCCGGCAATTAAAAGATTAAATCCAACAAATAAAAATGAAGGTGTGAATTTTCTTATTGCAATTATTGAGCTATTTATAAGTTCTGTTTCCTTTGCATCGAAGAAAAGTAAAAATATATTCTCTCCAAATAGGAATACAACAGCAAGTATTAAAATAGCAACTCCAGCTACAGAGTACAGCGAGTACTTAAATAGTTTTTTATAAGCATCAGGTTCGTCACTACCATAATAGAAACTGACAAGTGGTTGTATTCCTTGGGTAATACCAACAAAACACATACAGGCTATTTGATTTACATAGGAAATAACGGAAAATGTAGCAACTGATTCCTTTCCAAGATGCTTGATTAAAAATATATTATAAAAGAAAACAACAACACCAATTCCAATTTCAGAAATGAAATCTCCAAAACCAAGTGGAATTATTTTCTTGAAAAGACTAAAGTCTAGTTTAAACTTAACAAAACGTAAAGTTGCCTTTCCAAATAAAAAGTGGATCATAAATATAATAGTAGAAAGTACTTGAGAAATTCCAGTAGCCAAAGCAGCTCCACGAATGCCCCAGTGGAAAACTCCAACAAAAACATAATCTAAAAGTATATTTGTAATGGCACTTATAAAAACTCCTAAAGCAGCAGTCTTTGGGAAACCATCAACTTTAACTAGAACCTCAAAATTATATGAGATTATAAAAAATGGAGCAAATAAAACTATAATGCTTAGATAATCTATAACAAGTGGTAACAACTCATCATTAGCACCTAAAAATTTAGCAATACTATTTATATTAAGTCCGCAAATAACAGCAAGTATTATAGCGAAAATAGTAATAACAACAACTGTAAAACTAAAAGTGCTTTTTGCTTCTTCTAATTTTTTTTGACCAAGAAGAACTCCAATGATAGTTTGAGTACCAACAGCAAAGATGATTGCAAGGGCAAACAAAGTATTAACAAAAGGCATAGATAGATTAACAGCGGAAAGAGCTGTTTCACCAACAAAGTTTGCTACGAAAAAACCATCTACCATAGTATAAAGTGAAAACACCAGCATGGCCACAACAGATGGAATCACATAATGTAAGAATTTCTTACCTAACGAATTAATAATAAAACCTCCTAATAAAATATAATGCTACATAAGATTATATATCTTATTAGTAAAAAAGCCATATTAAAAGGAAACTGAATATATAGAGAATTACTTTTGAAATAGGCAGAAAATAATGCTTATATTAGAAGGAAGTTGAATAAGTGCTAAATTAGATTAAAAGTAGCTATAATTAATATTTTAAGTTAGGTTTAATTTAAAGGGCATAGTAGTAATACTTGTGTAGAATAGCGGAAAAAACATTTGAAAATAATGAAAAAAGGTCTTGTGCTAAATCTAAAAGCGTTGTATACTTAATAAGTTCTCAAAAAACGAGAACAAGCAATAAAAAATAAATAAAAAAACTTATTGACAAATAGTGTCTAAAGGTGCTATACTTAATAAGTTGTCTCAAGTAAATAACTTGAGTAACAAAAAAACATTAAAAAATAACTTAAAAAAAGTAGTTGACAAAACACTTTAAAAGTTATATACTAAT
>CAMIZH010000006.1 GCA_946403255.1 uncultured Peptoniphilaceae bacterium
CATTTTCTCTTCAGCTATTTTACCGAGTTTTCGTAACTCTTTTTTCTTTTCTTCAATTGTGCTTTCACTTAATAAACCTAAATCAAAACACTCTCCAAAATAATCTTTTATACTAAATGAACTTTCAATAAATGTGTTATAGTCCATATCTTTATGACTTCCACTATTGAATCTATCTACAAGTCCTGGTTTTGGAGAAGCTGAAACTTCTTGTATCAAAGAAAGTAGTGCATAGTCTGAAATTGTTTTTGCATCAAATCGCTTCATATAACCTCCTATTTTTATATTATTATATTATACTGTATATTACTAATACATTTACTTAATAGAGTACATACAAGATTTACATTAGTTTTATTTATATAATTATAATAAAAAAACTCTGTAATTAATACAGAGTCTTTTTTTATATTATTGCGCTAATTTTTTATCTTCTCTTTTTCTAAGAGCTGGTAATATTAATCCAAGTCCAATTAATACTATTGGAGTAATAATATTTAACATCATTGTAAATGAGTTTTTGTTATACATTCCTAAGATACAACAAAATGCTGTAACAAAGAAACACCAAGCTCCAAATACAAATCCTAGTTTATCACTTTTTACAAAGTAATAATCTCTTTTATGTTTATCTCCAGATTTTTTTAACATCATATACGCTAAAAATACCCAAAGATAACGAAGTGGCATTACAACAGAATTTAAACGAGTAAGTTGTGTTAATACTGCTGGTGCGCCTGGTACTAATATTTGAGCTACTATAATTGCTCCTGAAAGAACTATAACCATTTTTATACCATTAACATAAGCTCCATTTTTATTTTGAACTAATAGTTTTCTTGGAATAAATTGACTAGAGTTTTCATCTTCTAATAACATACGAAGTGGTGCATCAATACTTAATAATAAAGTAGAGAATTGTCCAACAACATTACATAATGCATAAATAATTAAGAATAAATCTCCAACATGATAATATTCACCAAGTTTTTGGAAAGCCCAGTAAGCTCCATTTGAAGCGTAAGCATTAAAACTTTCTTCACTTGCATTTATTATTGCTGGGTCAAACATTTTACTCATTGCTATAGTTCCAAAAATTGCACATACAACTACCATAAATGCTGCAAATAATATTCCTTTTGGAAATCCTTTAGCTGAGTCTTCAACTTTGTTTACATAAGGGGATATCTTTTCAGCTCCACCTACTGCAAAAACTAAAATTGATAAGGATACAAAGTATGTACCATTAAATGTTGGTACTAAATTTCTAAGTGACCAATCTACTTGTACATAATCTGCTGTAGGATTGATTTTTGGTGCAGCTAGAGCAAGTACTATATAAAGTAAACTCATTACAAACATACTTGAACCTGCTATTGTTGCTATTTTTTTAAGAGGATTTAAACCCTTACTAGCAACCCAACAAAAGAATAAAAATACTACTAAAGTTGCTGATTGAATCCATAAACTTGGAAGTGAATCATAAGTTTCCGCATTTCTAAATATCATCCAACTTAGTGCTTTTAAACCTCCAGATCCCTTACTTGCAATGTATGTAATATGACATGCCCAGTAAGTCCATCCAGCATAATAAGCTAATTTAACATTTGTTGTTTCACGAACCCATGATGTAACTCCTCCACCTTCATTTTTAAATGCCGAACCCATTTCTCCAACCATAAATGCATATGGTAAAAAGTAAAGAGCAAACATTAAAATCCATGAAAAAATTACTTGTGTACCATTAAAGAATACAAATCCGTTTACAATGTTTCCAAAACCCCAAAGTGTAGAGAAACACATAAATCCGAGCATGTACCATTTAATATTTTTTTCTGAGTCTTTCATGACCTCTCCTTTCAATCCTAGAAATAACATAACCGTATCATTAAATTATTTCTCATATTTGATTTTTTTGCTAATTATATAATTAACCTTTACTATAATAACAATTTTTGTTGATTTTATCAATTACACAAGGCTAATTAGATATACCTTTATTCTATGTTATATACTTTAAAACAATAGTCTTAGTAAGATTTTGTTCTTTATGATATTATATAAAGATATTCGATTTCTAAGATTTAAGAGGTGAAAAATTATGAACGATTCTGACCTTATGTATATAAAGACAATTGTAGAAACTAAAAATATATCACAAGCTGCAAAAAAACTTTTTATTTCACAACCATCACTATCAAGAACCTTACAAAAAATGGAAAGTGAAATTGGAACTCCACTATTTAACCGAACTAAAATAGGTATGGTTCCAACAGATGCTGGACTTGAATTTTATAAATGCGCTTGTAATATGATAAATATTTATGAAAACTTTAAAGTAAATGTATCTTTTTTAAATAATCTTAATAAAGGTAAAATCACAATTGGAATAACAAGTTTTTTAGGAACAAAACTCTTACCAAGTATTTTACCTAAATATCACAAACTATTTCCAAATATTAAAATAAATATAGTTGAATCAAATACAACTGCTTTAGAAAAGCAAATTGAAGAAGGTAATCTTGACTTTGCTATTATGCACTCAACTAATGTAGAAGATTCTACATTTAAACATTATGAAATTTTACAAAAAGATCATTTTTTATTAATGACATCAAAAGACAATGAAATTAAAAATATTGCAAATACAAATGATTCTATTCCATACTATGAAGTTAATCTTGATCAATTGGAAAATCTAGAATTTGTTGGATACAGGGAAAATAAAAGAATGAGAGAAGTTTTTGATAATATATTTAAAACTGCTGAATTTCGTCCAAATGTAATTGTAGAACTTACTAATTATCAAACAGCAACAAGACTTGTAGCACAAGGAATGGGCGTTACTATTATTGCAAGAAATTATTTAGATATTTTTAAAGAATATCTTCCTGTAGATTATTATAGAATTAAAAATGTAAACGACACTTGGTACACAGTTGTTGTTAAAAATCCAAATATTAATCTTTCAAGACCAGCTTTTGAATTTATAAAGCTTTTAAAAGAATTATATGATGTTGAATCAGTAGAAGTTATCAAAAGTTGATAGCTTCTTTTTTTTTTACTTTATTTATCTAAAGAAAATGCTTATTTTTTATAATTTGCTTTAGCTTACCTAAATAGGTTTTTATATAGCTTTAAAATTATACATTTCTGTAAATCTGTACTTTACCATACTAAAAAACTATGATAACATATAACGATACAAAATTTTTAAGGAGGTAGAGTATGAAAAAGAATTTTAATACCATTTTGATATCAGGACTTGCATTGTTTTCAATGTTTTTTGGTGCTGGAAATCTCATTTTCCCACCTACACTTGGACTTCGTGCAGGTAGTCAATTTATTCCTGCAACTCTTGGCTTTTTGATATCTTCAGTGGGTATTGTTCTGCTAGCTGTTATTGCTTCTACTAAAGCTGGTGGTAGTATTGATAGCATCGCAGACAAAGTAAATAAGAAATTTTCATTACTTTTCGGAACTATTGTTATACTTGCAATAGGACCAATGCTTGCCATTCCAAGAACGGCAGCAACAACATTTGAAATTATACACGGAACTATAGCACCTAACTTAAATCCAATTGTCTCATCAATTGTGTTTTTTGTAGTAGTCCTCTTTTTCGTACTAAACCCAACGAATATTATAGATAGTCTTGGAAAAATTTTAACACCAGCACTTTTAATTGTACTTGCAATGATTATAATTAAAGGATTTCTTACTCCACTTGGACCTATTGTTGATACTGGAGCGACTGGCGTTTTTGCAAAAAGTTTTGAAGAAGGATATCAAACAATGGATGCATTAGCAGCTCTTGTTTTTACTAGTATTGTTATAACAGGTTTTGAACAAAAAGGAATTAAAGACAAAAGTGAATTAATTAAAAGTACTATCTACGCTTCAATAATAGCTGCAGTTGGTCTTTCACTTGTATATGGTGGACTTCTTTATATTGGAGCTACAACTTCAGGACTTAACCTTGGAGAAATTGATAGAGTTTCACTTTTAATTTATGCAACGGAAACTCTTTTAGGAAGTTTTGGTAAATATGCACTTTCAATTGCAATAACACTAGCTTGTCTTACAACTGCAATTGGACTTACTTCAACAGTTGGCGGATATTTTGAAAAATTATCAAAAGGCAAATTTAAATCTACTTATGTTATTTTAGTTTCAACAGTATTTAGTGGTTACTTATCTATTAAAGGTGTTGATAATATTGTTAATATTGCAGCTGGTCTTTTATCAGCTCTTTATCCAATAGCAATTGTCTTAGTATTTTTAAACTTGTTCCCAACAGTATTTACAAAACGCGGAACATATATTGGTGCAGTAATTGGAGCTTTTATTCCAACTCTTGTAAAAATCATAGAAGGTTTTGGAATTAGTTTCCCAATTATCGAAAAAATAGCTGAAAGTAATCCAACATTATTCTCATTTATATGGGTTATACCAGCTGTAATATTTGGAATTATATTTACAATTTTATATAAAGACAATAAAAAAGAACTTGTTTAACAAGTTCTTTTTTTTTATACTTCTTCTTCAATTTCTTTTATATACCTATATATCGTTTGTGTTGAAATATCTAAAAGTTCTGCAACTTTATTTACAGCACCTTTATATTTGAAAACATCCTTATTATATAATTCTCTAATTGGATTTCCTTCTATCTCAATTCTGTTTACAGGAATATTTCTATCCCAATAAATAAAAACATTTTTTATCATATCTTCTAAAATATAATCTAGTGATACATCAAAATATTTATGAGTAGGTTCTTCCTCTTTTTCAAAACCATATAATAATTCCTTGTCATAGAATTCTCTAAATTCTAAGTATTTAGTTAAATCCCTATTTATGCAAAAAAGACCAATTATCTCGCCAAGTTCAGTTTTTATATAATATGTAGATTCTCTGAAAACTTTTTGATTGTGTTCATTTATTATAATATGATTTGTTGAAAAATCTTTTATATGAAAATCATTTTTTATTAATTTTTCTATTTCATATTTAGATAATCTATCATTTATTTCTTTTCCAGATAAATTTCCATTTACCTCATAGATAATATCTCCATACTCAATATAATAATCAATTATAATAACTTCACAATTTTCTCCTGCAACTTTTGAAATAAAATCTGCCATAGGTTTATAACTATTTAAAATATCTCGTCGCTTTTCCTTTTCCATCTTCGCACTCCTTATACCTTCAATGCTTTTTTCACAAAATTTATAAATAATGAGAATATTTTCTAATCATACATATACCCTAATTAATTTAAATTTTACTTATTTATCATTATAATATAATATAATGTAAATATTCTATCTTAAGGAGGTAATATTATGAAAAAAATATTAATTGTTGACTTCGGTGATTCTAGACCTGAAAAAATAAAAGAACTAATAGAAGATTATTCTATTCCATATATAACTACAAATCTTAATGCATATAACGATGCTTTAGATTTACAACCTGATGGTATCATCTTTGGTGGTGGAATTCGAGATATAAAATCTCCTGATGCACCAAAAATAAATGAAGCCATTTTTGATTTAAATATTCCAATTTTTGGAATTTGTTCTGGTATGGAAGTTATTGCACTACATTTCAACGCAGATGTTGGTCGAGATATATATGATTTTGAAAAAGGTGAAACTGAAACTTTTACAAATCAAAATAGCCTACTATTTAAAAATCTTCCAGAAAAACAAATGACTCATATGTTCCACGGATATTCTGTTGAAACTCTTCCAAAGGGTTTTACTAAAACTGCTTATACTAATGCTGGACCAATTGCAGGATTTGAAAATCTAGACTTAAAAATATATGGAACAATTTTCCACCCAGAAGGAAAATATTCACAATATGGTTCTCATATGTTTAAAAACTTTATTAACTCACTATAAAAAAGAAGCCCTAGGGCTTCTTTAGTTTTTATTTGAAATTGTATTATTTATTACTAATTGATCTCCATTTTCTATAATAGTACTTCCATCTGGAATTATTATATCTTCATCTCTTTTTATAACAATAACAAGTTGTCCCTTGTGTAAATTATCAAGTTCAAATATTTTTTTTCCAACATCATCTTTTGAAACTTCAAACTCTGTAAGTTCTGTTGTTATTTCTGAGGACACTGCTAAAGCTGACAAGATTAATATATCTCCACTTTCTATAATAGTACTTCCATCTGGAGCAATTGGTAAATCTCCTCTAACTATTGAAACTATTAAAATTCCCGGAGGTAAATTAACTTCCATAACTCTTTTTTCAAACCAAGGATGATTTTCATCAATATTTAATTGAATAAAACCAACTGGCTCCTCATCTTGATAATCCGTAAAAGTTTTCATTACGTTTTCTGTATGATCTATCATATCAAGTTTTTTAGCAAGCAATGGTATCAAAGAACCTTGCACTGATATTGATAATAATACTAAGAAAAATACTACATGGTAAATATCATTTTTCATATAAGCTGGATCTACTGTTGCAATAATTGCAAATACAATAGAAGCTGCTCCACGAAGTCCCGACCAAGAAACTAATAACTTTTGACCCATACTTGCTTTAAAGGGACTAAGTATTGTAAAAACTGTAATAGGTCTTGCTATAAATGTTAAAAATAATGCTATTGCAAGAGCTGGTCCTGCTATACTTGGCAGTCTTGATGGCACTGCTAAAAGTCCCAATAAGAAAAATATTACAACTTGCATAAAACCAGTAACTCCATTGAAAAAGTGAACTAATTCAATTTTATAATCAAAGTTTTGATTTCCAAGTATTATTCCTACTAAGTACGCACTTAAATATCCATTTCCCCCTAGCGCCTCTGGTATTGCATAGGACACTAAAGCTATTCCAAGTACAAATACTGCATCAAATCCATTTGTTTCAAATTTAAAATTTTTCAAAATAAATATCGCAATTTGAGAAATTATAAATCCTATAACAAGGGCATAAGCAACTTGTGCAAATATCATGTAAGCTATTCTTCCACCATTTGCTTGTCCGTTCATTATAGAAAGCACTACTGCTGTTAGCATATAAGAAGTAGGGTCATTACTACCACTCTCAAGCTCTAACATAGAAGCTGTGTTGTCTTTTAAGTTTAATTTTTTAGATCTTAAAATTGCAAATACAGATGCTGCATCAGTTGATGATATAACTGAACCTAGTAGCATACTTTCTAATAAAGTAAATTTTAAAACATAATAAGTAAACATAGCTGTTAAAAAAGCTGTCATAACTACTCCAAGACTTGCAAGTAATATAGACTGTGGAGCTACTTTTTTAGCTTCTCTCCAATTTGTACCAAAACCACCATAAAACATTATAAATATAAGCGCTGCCGAACAAACTTTTGCAGCAAATTCATAATTATCAAATGGAATTTTTACGATTCCCTCAGACCCAAATATTAATCCCAAAAGGATAAATGCAAGTAATGCAGGCATTCCAATTCTACTAGAAACTTTATTTAATAATACACTAATTAAAATAACAATTCCTACTGTTAAAATGTTTAACGTCATATTCCACCTCTTCTTAGGAAATATTCATCATTAAATAAATTCCCATACACTTTGTTAAATCATATTTAAAAAATATACCCCATTTACACCATATATAATAATTTGTTTTATTCTTTGTCTTTTAATATATATTGATTTCCTAAAAATGTTTCCTCTAAATCTATTAAACCATCTTTATATAATTTTTCTAATTTAAGTTTAAATTGATCCATTGTCATATTTATAGAATGTTTTGCTGATAACTCTTTTATAATATCCAAAGCTCCAGTTGATGGATATATTGGGAAATATTCAGAAATTATTTTTAAGAAATCTTCATTTTCTGCATTATTGTGATTAAATAATTCATCAAAAGGATTTTCTTTATGTGGTGATTTTGTATGAGCTGCACGAATTCTTACATAAGATGTTCTTCCCCTTTGTGATGATGATATAAATACGTCTCCTGTAGATAGATATGGCAGTCTTTTTGACTCATCTGATGAAATATCCGTCTCTTCTCTTATAGTGTCTATATCAGAGGCTCTAACCGTTCTAAAGATAAACTTAGTGTTTAACTGCGCCGTTAAAGTTTCATCTAGTAAAGTTGGCCTTTGAGTTGCAAGAATTAAAAATACTCCATACTTTCTTCCCTCTTGTGCTATTTCTTTTAATACTGCTTTTGATGGAGCTTCAACTGCTTTTGGCGCGAAGTTATGAGCTTCATCAGTTACAATTATAAATGGTGGGAAAAATTCCTTAACTTCTTTTCTATAAATTGCATCTCTATAATCTCGCCTTTCATAATATATTTTATTTAAAAGATAAGTTGAAAACACTTGAATCATTCTTGTTGAGCCTTGAACTACAATTAATTTTCCTGCTTTAAGTCCATCAACAACTGGCGTTATATCTTTATTAAAAATACCTTCATGAAATAATGAATTAAGTCTCCAAACTATTCCTCGAACAGAAGATATTGGACATTTTGAATTATATTTTTCATATATCTTAAGTTTATCTTTCCATTCTTCTTTTTCATCTGGAGTATCTGCATAATCCATTTTTTCTTTTATCTTATCAAGATTTCCTATTTCCTGAGCTGAAATCAAATCAGATAATTTTTTTAAAAAAGAATAATAATTATTTCCAGTTACAAACATTTCATCTACAACATTATTCATAGAATCTGTTAAGTGAGATGCTGCATTTAATAAATTTTTAATATCTCCCTTGCTTAAATCTTCAAACTTAATACCAATATCAGTTCCAATTTGTAAGCATTTAAATTTATCTTTATAATTTATTCCGTTTATATTTTCAGCATTTGTTTCAAAATCCATTTCATAATGAGGGTCAAGAACAACTGTTGGAATTGATTTTTGCATTATTTCTTCAAGAACTACACGAAGTCCAAAACTTTTCCCAGAGCCTGAGCCACCAAAAACTCCAATATGTGGATATTCATGCATAGTTTTATAATCTAAAAGATATGGTAATTCCCTTTGAGGTAAAATTAAACCATCTTCAAAAGTTTGACATAAATCTCTATACTGCTCATCCATATCTAAAGTTAAATCATCAGTATTTCTTATAACTCCTAAAACCAAACCATCTTTTGCATCTATATTTATAAGTAAATCTTTAACTTCTTGAAACTTTGGAATTCTAATAGAACTACCTGTTAAAACTGGATACAATGCTTCTTTTAAAAGTCTTAATTTACCTATATAAATCGTTTCATTATTTACATCATAACCCATTGATTTTAACGACTCTAAAACTGATGAATCAACAAAATCTCCACCTACATCAAGAGGAATATATCTATTAAAAGTTTTTGCTTCAACAATTTCTCCAACAAGCTCACCTTGAACTTCATCTTCAACTATTAAAAACTCATTTATTCTAAAATTTCTATCCTTTGAACCTATATAAACTTCTTGTTGAGTCGTTATTCCTACAACTTTCATAAAGTTCTCCTATCTCTTTCTGATATAAAAAATCTTTCATAAATATCTCTATCTAAATATTCTTCTAACATTGATTTAATTAATTTATCTGTTATCTTAACTTCCTTATCAACAATATCAAGCCACAATGGAACTCCTCTTGAAGACTCTGGAGTAAGTGTATAAACTAAATTTGCAACATCTTCTAGATTATTTCTTTGGGATTCTAAGATATCTAAACCTATTGCATTTGCAGAAGATGAAGTTCTTAAAAATGCAGATACTAAATCTCCATCTAAGTACTTATTATTTTTTTCATTTTTTATTTCTATGATTTCTCCAATTTCTAAACTTCCAAAAAGTAATTCTCTATCAAAAATAGAATCATCATAATCAGAATTTCTAGATATAATATTTGTCTTTATATCTTTTATAACTCCAAAAAAAATTATATTTTCTTCTTCACAAATATTTTTAAGTTCATCATATTTATTTTTATCATTTATTTGATATCTAATAAGTCCCCCATCCATCATAATCATCTTAGGTTTATGAAGTTTAGCCGATTTTATAGCAGCATCTAACTCTATTTGAGCAAGCATTTTATCCTTATTAAAATTTTCTTCTTCACTTGATATAACTTCTGTCATTGGGCTATATATTTCATTTAAAAACAAATCTTCTCCAATTGTTGGTTTTGCAAGAGCTTGAAATAATTCTATATAATGAGGATATGCTCCTCCAACTCTATTTGTAGAACCATCAATTCCTACAAGAAGTCCTAGTGATTTTAATTCTTCACTATTTAATTTTTTAAGTTTTCTAATATGACCAACATTTTCAAGTATTTCCGATTTAAAAATATCTCTATCCATTTTAAATAATTCATCATACTTAGTTTTTAAAATATAATTTATATTTTCAATTTCTTTTTCTATAACCTTTAAGTTATCCATTTTAAACCTCTAAACTTACTTTATAAACATCATTTTTAGGGATATTATACTCCTTGGAAATTTCCTTTACTGCCTGTGATTTTTTTACTCCACTTTCAATCTTTTCCTTTAAAAGTTTTTCAATATCCACTTCTACAACTTCTTCTTCTTTTCCTTCTATAACTATTACAAATTCACCTTTTAATTTAATAGCTTCAAAATTATTTACAAAAAATTCTAAAGTATCCCTTTTCGTTTCTTCATACATTTTTGTAAGTTCTCTTGAAATTGAAACTCTTCTATTTCCATAAACTTCATATATATCTTTTAATGTTGACTCTAATCTATGTGGTGCTTCATAAAAGATTGTAGTAAAAGGAAAATCTTTTAATCCAGTAAGTTCTTTTTTTCTATGAGAACTTTTTGAATCTAAAAATCCGTAAAACATAAAATGTTCTGTATCTAGTCCTGATAAAACAAGAGCAGTAAGAGCTGCATTTGGTCCTGGTAAAACTTGAAACTCTATATCTTCTTCAATTAATCTTTTTGCTAAAACTTCCCCTGGATCACTAATTCCTGGTAGGCCTGCATCTGTTACTATTGCTATATCATTTTCATAAGAAAGTTCTATAATTCTTTCTGATTGCTCTTTTTCATTGAACTTATGATAAGAAATCATTTTTTTCTTTATATCATAATTATTTAAAAGTTTTAATGTAATTCTAGTATCTTCTGCAGCAATTATGTCTACAGATTCTAAAACTTCTAAAGTTCTCTTTGTAACATCCTTTAAATTTCCTATTGGCGTTGGACAAAAATATATCATTTAGATCTCCTCATTTTTATAAACTTTTTCTAGTTCATCACTTCTATTTCCATTTTCATAAAGTATTAAAGCTGGTAAAATTTTCACTTCACATTTTCCCTCTTTAACTGCTTCTACGAAAAATAAATAACTTTCTTTTTCATTATCATTTTTTATAAATCTTATCTTTTTTGGTTCCAAGCCCTCACTTCTTAATATAAATAATAAATCTACTAATCTTTTTGTTGGAAATATCATAAATAATTTCCCACTATTTTTAAGTAAATATTTTGAAGCTTGAATAAACTCAACTATTGAATCACTATGTCTTGCTATTTCTTTAGTCTTTTTATAATTTTTTAAACTATTTGAAAAGTATGGCGGATTCATAATTATAGTATCAAATTCTTGATTTCTAAATTCTTTTTTTACATCTGATATATTTATATTAAAACTATTTATTTTATTTTCTAAACTATTTTCCATAATTGATTTTTTTGAAACTTCATGGGCAATAGTATTTATTTCTAAGTTTGTTATACTTTTTATATTTTTATTATCTACAAGACGAAGTGAAATTATTCCACTTCCACTTCCTATGTCACAAACATTTCCCTTTACTCTTGAAAGTGATGTAAGTAATAGTGAATCTGTTGTATATTTAAATAAATTATCATCTTGATAAATTATATATTCTGTTCCTGGTACTAAGTCTTTTTGCATCATACACCTCTTAGTTATTTTACCATACAAATAAAAAAGACTTAAAGATAACTTTAAGTCTTAATCATTTCTATTTGTTAATAAATAAAAACTACAACTATAATTGTCCTGATTTGTTTCATCCCCATAAAAAGATAATGATGTAAATACTATTTTATATTCTATATCATCTGTCTTTCCTGTTATTGCAAGTTCTTCTGGATCTATTATTTCCTTAGATTTCTTTAAGACCTTCAATTTGTTTTTCACATCAGTCATATCTATAGTTACTAATTCTTTTTTTGAATTTTCCGTATTAATATAAATATCAATTAAATTTGAATTTCTCTTTATTTTATAATTACCTACAATTTTTGAATCATTTGGATCTGAATACGAATCAATTAAAAGTAATTTTGAATAATTTTCTACATCAATAGAAACTTCTGAATCATAGTTATAATATAAACTTTCATATACATCATATGAAGTACTATAATCAAATCCAAATACATCTTTCATATCTTCATCAGAACAAGAAAAATCTATAGGTACAAATTTTTGCTCGTATCCTCTATGTGTTCTACACATATATCGAATTATCTCTGAAATTATAGCTTTATCTTCATCTGAAACATCAACCTTTGGTACTATCTTTGTGCCATTTAGCATATTATTTTTAAGTAGAATTTTTTTAAGTCTTGCATTTTGACTTGTTGCAGAAATATTATAAGCCGATACAGGCCCAATTGTAGATATTAAAATTGTAAGTGATAATAATATTGGTATTGCTCTATTTGAATTACTTCTATAGAAAACATAATATATCATAGAAACTAAAACCCAAATTCCTGCTATTATTACAAAATATCTATTTTCTGTTATACCATATTGTCTAACTCTTAAGAATATTGCATAAAACATAAGAAGTATAATTGGTAGCATTAATATTGGAAAATACTTTCTAAAATCATTTATAACTTTTGAATTTTTTATTATTCCCAGTATAAATAAATATATTACTGAAAATATAGAAAACCACAGTATTAAATGTATTAAAATATTTTTTGGAATTTCTCCTATAAATACTATTTTAGCAAAATATAAATACAATATTACTAAGTAAACTGAAAAAATTGGCATTAATATATAAGATAGTAATACTTGTACTGCTTTTGTTAACTCAAAGTTTGCAAGTGAAGTTTCATTTTTTGGAAAATTCGAAAGTAATATTCCAAAATTAAAAGGAATAAATATTAGAATCGCTGTATTAAGATAGACATTTGAAGATATTCTAACTCCAAATAAATGAGTTAATGCAGAATATATTGCAACAAATCCTAAAAATAAAACTACTGAATACAACATTGAGAAAAATATTGCAGAAATAACTTTAATTACATAAGCTATATAATCTTTATGATAAAATATCTTTCCTATAAAAAATGATGAAATTATAAGAAATAATAATAATCCAAAATATTTATAACTATTATTATATGAAAATAAACTTTCTTCCATACTTAACATATTTTCTTTAATTCCATATAAAATCGGTAATAATAATATTTGAGAACTCAGTTTAATTAGTTTATACTTTTGAAGATCTTCTTCATCTTTTGCTCTAGTTTTTAATCCCTCTAAAAAAAGTCCTAAAAATATAAAACATATCATTGCCATAAAAAATAAAAATCCATATCTTGTACTTATATTATTGTATCCATTTTTTTGTCCAGATTTATTTCCTATTATAAATAATGCTGCACTTAATAATGAAAAATACATTGCTATTGGAAATCTTCTAAATGATGACTTTGCATTATATAATGTTTTTTTAATATTAAAAATAAGTTTCATATTTCCCCCTTACCTATAAATATAATAAACTACTTTTATATTTTAAACAATAGACTTAGATTTATTGTAGAATCTGCTTCTTTTTTGTCATAAAAAAAAGACCTATCCTTAGATAAGTCTAATAATAAATCTTTATTAAATACAAACCACAAGCTGGAGCTGTAGGTCCTGCTGATGTTCTTTGCTTGGCCTCTAGTGCCTCTTGCATAAAGTTCTCATCTCTATGCTCATTTCCAATTTCTACTAGAGTTCCTACTAGAACTCTAACCATATTTTTTAAAAAACTTTTACCATAAAAATCTATATATATATATTCATCAACTTCTTTAATCTCTATTCTATTTATAATTCTTATAGTATCTTTTACAACAGCATGTCTTCCCATAAAACTCATAAAATCATGTTCACCTATAAGACATTCCGTTGCTTTTTTCATTTTCTCAATATTAATAGGATATGGATAATGGTAAACTCTATTGTGATCTAAAGGATTTCTAAATCTTCCTGTATAAATTTTATATCTATAAAACTTTCCCTTTGCAGAATATCTAGAATGAAACTCATCATCTTCATATCTTGCACCCATAACAGAAATATCATCTGGTAAATGATAATTAATTACCTTAGGTAAATTTTTTATATCTATATTTGTATCTGAATAAAAATTTACAGTTTGTCCTAATGCATGAACTCCCTTGTCAGTTCTTCCTGCCATAAAAAGTTTTACGCTATGCATTACTGTCTTTTCAACTGCCACTCTTAATTTTTCTTCAACTGTTATATATCCTGGTTGTTCTTGATAACCATGATAATTACTTCCGTCATAGGCAATTGTTAAAACAATATTTCTCATACTAAATATCTCCAAACTATAATTCCACTAAAAAATATTATATTAAAAACAAAAGTTATATAATCTGCTTTTGTTAATTTCAATTCTCTAAATTTCGTTCTTCCTTCTCCACCTCTATAACATCTTGATTCCATTGCTGTTGCAAGATCGTCTGCACGTCTAAAAGAGTTTATAAAAAGTGGTACTAATAATGGCACTAAATTTTTTGCTCTATTTACAATATTTCCAGATTCAAAATCTGCACCTCTTGCCATTTGAGCCTTCATAATTTTATCTGTTTCTTCTATTAATGTTGGAATAAATCTTAGTGCAATTGTCATCATCATTGCAATCTCATGTGCTGGAACACCAATTTTTTTAAGAGGGTTTAAAAGTTCTTCTATACCATCTGTCATTTCTATTGGTGATGTTGTAAGAGTTAAAAGACTTGTTCCAAGCACTAAAAGTATAAGTCTTATTGCCATTTTAATTGCAGTATCTAAACCTTCTCTTGTTATAGATAAAAAAGCAACTCTAAAAATTTCTTCACCTTGTATAAAAAACAAGTTAATTACAAATGTTATTATTAAAATCCACTTCAATGGTCGCAATCCCTTAAATACTATTTTAAATGGAATATCTGCTACTTTTATAATTAGCATTAAATATAAAACAATAAATACATAGGGCAAATAGCTATTGATAAAAAATAGTGTAACTATATAAGATATCATTATAACTATTTTTAATCTTGGATCAAGTTTGTGGACTAAGGAATTTCCTGGATAAAATTGTCCTACTGTTATATCTTTAAGCATTTCTACCTCTCAAATATTTCTCAATCTCAACTTTTGCTTCTTCAACTGTTATACAATCATCATTTATATCTGCGCCTTTTCTTTTAAGGGCTCTCATAAATGAAGTTATCTGAGGAACTCCAAGACCAGCTTTTACAAGTTCGTCTTCTCTTTTAAAGACTTCTCTAGGACTTCCATCCATTAAGATTTCTCCCTCATTCATAACAATAAGTCTATTTGCAATTTTAGCGACATCTTCCATACTATGACTTACTAAAATAATAGTAATTTTTTTCTTATCATATATATTTTTTATTTCTCCTAAGATTTCATCACGTCCAGCTGGATCAAGTCCTGCTGTTGGCTCATCTAAAATTAAAATTTTAGGTTCCATTGCAATAACACCTGCTATTGCAACTCTTCTTTTTTGCCCACCTGAAAGTTCAAAAGGAGATTTATCTTTTAATTCTTCATAGTCAAGACCAACAGACTCTATTGCATCTCTTACTCTTTCCTTTAATTCTTCTCCACTTAATCCTTGGTTTATAGGACCAAAAGCAACATCTTTTTCAATAGTTTCTTCAAAAAGTTGATATTCTGGATATTGGAAAACAAGTCCAACTTCTTTTCTTATATCCCTTAACATAATTCCTTTTTTAGTTATATCTACTGAATCAATTAAAACATTTCCTTCTGTTGGTTTTATAAGACCATTTAAATGTTGTATTAAAGTAGATTTTCCTGAACCAGTATGCCCAATTATAGAAACAAACTCACCTTTTTCAATTGATAAATTTATATTTTTAAGAGCAGCTTTTTCAAAAACTGATCCTCTTCCATAAATATGAGTTAAATTTTTTATTTCAACTATTGCCATAATTCATTCACCAACTCATCTACATTTAATATTTTTGTATCTATATCAAAGCCTTCTTTTTTAAGTTCATAAGCAAGTTCTGTTACTTGTGGAACATCAAGTCCTATTTCTTTTATTTTCTCAACTTGTGAAAAAACATCTCTAGGATTTCCTTCAATAACTCTCTTACCTTTTTCCATAACAATAATTCTATCTGCCATTGCAGCCTCATCCATATAATGAGTTATTAGTATAACTGTTTTTTTCTGATCTTTATTTAACATATTTACTGTATTCATAACTTCACTACGTCCATTTGGATCAAGCATTGCCGTTGGTTCATCAAGAATAATATACTCTGGAGTCATAGCAAGAATTCCTGCTATTGCAACTCTTTGTTTTTGACCACCTGATAACATATGTGGTGCATTTTTTCTAAAATCTTCCATACCAACTGCCTTTAGAGCAAAATCTACTCTTTCATGAATTTCTGCACTTGGTATCCCTAAATTTTCAGGACCAAAAGCAACATCTTCTTCTACTATTGTAGCAACAATTTGGTTGTCTGGATTTTGAAAAACCATTCCTGCATGAGCTCTAATTTTCCAAATATCTTCTTCTGATTTTGTATTCATAAGGTCTACAAAAACATCACCTTTTTCTGGTACTAAAAGACCATTTATAAGTTTTGCCAATGTAGATTTCCCGGAGCCATTATGTCCTAAAATAGCAACAAACTCTCCTCTTTTTATTTCTAAGTTTAAATTATCAATAACATAGTTTTTATCATCATTATTATATTTAAAAGACATATTTTTTATTTCTATCATTTAATAACCTCTATCCTAGATTAGTAATTTTATAAGCTAATAGAAGTATATATTCTACATAGCCGATTATCATATATATTATAGGCATTATTTTACAATATGTATACAAAAAAGATATTTACTCTGCCGTAAATATCTAATCTTTTTTCATATCATCTGTAATTTCCGGCATAAGTTCTTCTGACATTACTTTTAATATATTTTGAAATTGACTCATTTCTTCTTCTGAAAATCTTTCTCTTGCACGTTCTAATACAGTAATCATATATTCATTTTTTATATCATAATAATCATGAAACTTTTGAGTTACCTCTAAAAAAAATTCTCTTTTATCATCTTCAGATTGAATTTTTTCTACATAGCCTTTTTTTACTAAATTATTTACTTTATAAGCAATATTTGGTTGTGAAAGCTCTAAAAATCTTCCCAACTCATTTATTGTAGGCCTATCTAGTGCATGAATCACTTCTACACAGAAAGTTTCAGTTGCAGTTAAACTTGATTCTCTCTTTGCAAAGCCTTGAAAAATATTTCTATAAAAATTAAGCTTAAATTTATCATATACTTCTGCAAATATCTCTTCGACCATTAGATTCACCTCTAATTAATATAATAATGATATCAGATAAATATTACAAGAACAATAGTATTGTTAACTTTTTAAATTTTTAAGTCAACTTATAGAAAAACTAATTTCACATTTACAAACTAAATCTGTTCCAACATAAGCCTCAGCTTTTGCAAAACCTAAATTTAATCTTCTATCTATTAATTCACATTTTATATTTAAAGTATCTCCTGGTAAAACTTCTTTTTTAAATTTCGCATTTTTAATTCCTGCAAAAAAAGCTATTTTACCTCTATTATCTTCTTCTGATAAAATACAAACTGCACCAACTTGAGCAATAGTTTCAATAATTAAAACTCCTGGATATACTTTATGATTTGGAAAATGACCTTGAAATACAGGATCATCTATATTTATTTTTTTAATACCCTTTGTCCATTTTCCTTCTTCTCCATCAATTATTTCATCAACTAATAGAAATGGATCTCTATGTGGTAAAATTTCTTTTATTTCTTCTAAATTATATTTCATCCTTATTCCCTCTTACTATAATTGAAACATTATGCCCTCCAAACCCAAGTGAATTTGACATAGCAATATTATAATCTTCTCTAATTGAAATATTTGGAACAATATTTAAATCACATTCCTCATCAAAATTTTTATAATTTATAGTTGGAGGAATAAAACCATCATTCATAGAAATCAATGTCATAAGCACTTCAAGAGAGCCGCTTGCTCCAAGTAAATGTCCAGTCATAGATTTTGTACTAGACATCTTTAAATTTTTACTATGTTCTTTAAAAGTATTTTTAACAGCTAAAGTTTCTGTCTTATCGTTTAATGCTGTTGAAGTTCCATGAGCATTTATATACGCAATATCTTCTTTTTTTATACCTGCTTCCTTAATAGCTTCTTCCATTGCAAGACTTACAAATTCTCCATTTTCATTTGGTGCTGTAATATGTCCTGCGTCACAAGTCATAAAAGCTCCAATTACTTCTCCATAAATCTTAGCTCCTCTTTTTTTAGCCATATTATAATCTTCTAAGACAATAGTTGCTGCACCCTCTCCCATTACAAAACCTGATCTTTCTTTGTCAAAAGGAATTGATGAACGATTTATATCATTACTTTCATTTAAAGCTCTCATTGAAGAAAATCCTGAAAGACCAAGTCTATTTAAACTTGCCTCTGCTCCTCCCGCAAAAACAATATCTGAATATCCATCTTTTATACTTCTATATCCATCAAGAATTGCATTTGAAGAACCTGCACATGCAGTAACAGGACAAGTTACATTTCCATGAATTCCTAAATCAATTGCTATATGTGAAGCACTCATATTTGCTATAACCATAGGTATAAAAAAAGGACTTATTTTATTAAAGCCCTTTTCTGCTACTATTAGACTTTCTTTTTCAATAGTTTCTATTCCACCAATTCCTGAAGAAAAAGAAATACCAACTCTTTGCGTATTATATTCTTCTAATTTTATTCCACTATCTAAAAATGCTTTTCTAGCTGAAACTATTGCAAATTGATTTACACGATCTAGCCTTCTAAGTTCTTTTTTTGTAAAAAAATCTAATGGATTAAAATCTTTACATTCACATCCCACTTTTACATTAAGTTCTGAAGTGTCAATATTCTTTAAATAATCAACTCCACAATATCCTTCTTTTAAATTTTTTAATATTTCATCTAAAGTATTTCCTATTGGAGATACTGCACCAAGTCCAGTTATTGCAACTCTTTTCATTTATAGTAAACCTCCATCAATTATTATATTTTGACCTGTAATATAAGATGCTTTTTCACTTGCTAAAAATACTGCCATATCTGCAATATCTTTTGTACTTCCAAATCTTGAAAGTGGAATTTCTTTTAACATTTCATCTTTATAATCCTCTTCTAAAGTTTCTGTCATATCACTTTCTATAAATCCTGGTGAAATTGCATTTACAGTTATATTTTTTCTACCAATTTCTTGAGCCAATGATTTTGTCATAGCAATAACGCCAGCTTTTGATGCTGCATAATTTATTTGACCTTTATTTCCTGAAACTCCAACAACTGAAGATATTGAAATTATTCTTCCAAATTTATTTTTTAACATTAATTTTGTTGCAAATTTCATACAGAAAAATACTCCAACTAAATTTACATCTATTACATCTCTAAAATCTTCTTCACTCATTCTAAGTACTAAATTATCTTTTCTTACTCCTGCATTATTTACAAGAACATCAAGACAATTCCATTTTTCTTTTATTTCTTTAAAAATTTTTTCACAATCTTCATATTTTGAAATATCCCCGTATAATTTTAAAACTTCTATATCTTTATTGATTTCTAATAATTCTTGCTCAAGTATATTTGCACTTTCTATATTTCTAAAATTTATTGCAATATCATATCCTTCTTTTGCAAAATTAAGAGCAATTTCCTTTCCAATACCTCTAGTTGCACCAGTTATTAAGACTTTTTTATTCATCTTTTATCTCCCTTAAAAGTTCTTTATAAGAATCATAATCTGATATTGAATAAACCTTTACTCCTCTATCAATTTTTTTTATAAATCCTTTTAAAACTCCAAAATATCCTATTTCAATAAAAGTATCTATGCCATCTTTTATCATATTTCTTAAAATATCTTCAAATCTTACACATTCACTAACTTGTCTTACCATAATTTCTTTTGTATCTAATGAATCTTTATTTTTATTTCCTAGTAAATTATAATAAACATCTATTTTTTCTTTAGAAAATTCTATTTCTTTAAAGTATTTTTTTAAACTACTAGAAACATCTTCCATATATTTTGTATGAAAAGGTCCTGATACATTTAACTCTATTGCTCTTTTCCCCAAAGTTTTTATATCTTCAACTGCTTTTAATACAGATTTTCTTTCTCCAGAAATAACTATTTGATTTTTAGTATTTAAATTTGAAATAGAAACAAAATTAATATCATCACTATTTTTTTTACATATTTTTTCTAATTCTTCTTCACTAACTCCCATAACTGCAAACATTGCTGTATCTATATTTTTAGAAGCATTTTTCATTTTTTCTCCACGAAACTCTGAAATTTTTAAAACATCTTCCTCTTTTAAAACTTCTGATGCATATAGCGCTCCAAATTCTCCAATGCTTAATCCTGCTACTGCATCTGGATAAATTTTATTTCCATTTAATATTTTAGTTACTAAAATATCAAAAGCTACTAAAACAACTTGAGTATTTTCTGTGTTTTTTAAAGTTTCTTTATCTGAATTAAATGATAATTTTTTTATATCTTTATCTATTTTAATATTGTCATAAAAATCCTTTGCTATTTTCTCATTTTCATAAAAATCATAGCCCATACCTACTTCTTGAGAGCCTTGACCACCATATAAAAAAGCTACTTTCATATTTCCTCCATTAAAGAATCTATTACTTCCTTTACATCTTTTAAACTATTTATAGAATTTATATTACTTCCTGAAAAAACAAGTCCCATAGCACCACTAGCACTATCATTTAAGGCATCTTTTATGCAATATGGTGTAGTTGATGGGTTGCAAGTTTTCAAGCAATTTATACATCTTCTAGAAGGAATTCTATCCTTTGTTTTTTTTATAAAATCATTATCAATTGCTCTTGCTATCATTCCTACTGGAGAATTTATTATTTTTATATCACTATCTGAACTATTGATTATAGTTTCTTTAAAAGATAAACTTGCATCACATTGATAAGTTGCAATAAATGGTGTTCCAACTTGAATTCCATCTGCACCAGAATTTATTACAGATTCCCTATCAAACTTATTTCTAATTCCACCTGCTGCAAAAATATAAATTTTTTTATCATATTCATTTTCAAAAACTTCTACACTTTTTTTAACTTCTTTTACTATTTCAGAAAGTTCTAAATCTAAATCTTTTTCTTTAAAACCAAGATGTCCACCTGCTAAAGGTCCTTCAACTATTACTAAATCTGGTAATCTATTGTATTTTTTCATCCAAATTTTAGCTATTAAATTAAAAGCTCTTGCACTTGATACAATTGGAGCTATTAAAGTATCTTCTTTTACATATTCAGGTAAATTTAATGGAAGTCCTGCTCCACAAATAATTAAATCTACATCTTCATCACTAGCTGTTTTTACAAATTTTTCAAAATCATTTATAGCAGTCATAATATTTACAGCTATAAGGCCATTTCCCTTTGATATTTCTTTAGCTTTTTTTATTTCTTTTTTTAATGCATTTAAATTTGATTTTATAGGATCTTTATAAAAATCTTTTTCTCTATATCCAACATTTACAGCAGAAATAGTTCCTATACAATTATTAAGAGCTACTTCTCCTGCAAGATTAGAAAGGGAGATTCCAACTCCCATTCCACCTTGAACAAGAGGGAAAACTTCTTTATTTTTTAATCTAATTTGCATATTTTTTCTCTCTCTTTTTTATAATCACTATATAATTTTTCAAATAATTCACTTATTGGTAAAATTTCATTTACTTCTTCTACAACTTGACCTGTCATTATTGAACCATTTTTTATATCTCCATCTTGCACTGCTTTTCTAAGAGATCCAAAAGTATAAACTTCTAATTCTTCTAATGATGCTCCACTTTTTTCAAGTTTTAAATATTCATTACTCATTGGATTTTTCATAAGTCTTGTTGCCAATCCATTTATTCTTCCAATAACTGTAACCTGAGTTGTCTTTCCTGAAATTATTTTTTCTTTATAATTTTCATGAATAGGGCATTCTTTTGTTCCAAGCATTGCTGTTCCCATTTGAACTCCAACTGCTCCAAAAACTTCTGCTGCTAAAATTTGTTTTCCAGTAGCAATTCCACCTGCACATATTACAGGAATATTTACAGCACTTGCAACTTGTGGTGCTAAAACCATAGTTGTAGCTTCTCCAATATGTCCTCCAGCTTCTTGTCCCTCTGCAATAAGTCCATCGACTCCAAGTCTTTCCATTTTTATTGCAAGAGCCTTTGAAGAAATAACAGGAAATATTTTTATTCCATTTTCTTTCCATTTTTCAATATATTTAGCTGGATTTCCTGCTCCTGTTGTTAATATTGGAACGCCTTCTTCTATTACAAGTTCTGCTATTTTATCAACATCTCTGTGAATCATAACTATATTTACACCAAAAGGTTTGTCTGTATTTTCCTTACATATTCTAATATTTTCACGAAGTGCTTCTACACTCATTCCACCTGTTGCTATAACTCCAAGTCCACCTGCATTTGAAACCTCTGCTGCAAATTTACCATTTGTAATATTTGCCATTGCTCCTTGTATAAAAGAATATTTTATTCCTAAAATCTCTTGTAATTTCATATTATTTTCCTCCTGATAGTACTATGCAAGTTGAATAGTTTAGTCCACCACCAAAACCTGATAATAATAATTTTTGATTTTCTTTTAAAAGATTTTTTTTATTCATTTCATCTAAACATATTGGAATTGTAGCCGAAGAAGTATTACCAAACTTATTTAAATTTGTAAAATACTTTTCAATTCCTCCAAATCTTTTTGCAATTCCTTTTATTATTCTCATATTTGCTTGATGTAATACAAAATAATCTATTTCATCTTCACTATAACTTGACATCTCAATAGTTTTTCTTATACTTTCTGGTACATATTCCATAGTAAATCTATAAACATTCTTACCATTCATTTCTATAAAAGAACTTTCTTTGTCTAAAGATTTACCTATTAAAGAAAGATCCTTACTATATAAAGTACCACTATCACAAGAAAAGTTATCCACAGTCTTTTTATAAAGAACTGCACCTGAACCATCACCAAAAAGTATGGCATTTTCTCTATTATTAAAATCCATATACTTACTTAGCACTTCAGTTCCAACAACAATTGCATATTCATCTATTTCTAAATATTTTTCTGCTAATATACTTGCTCCAACAAATCCTGTGCAGGCCATATTTAAATCAAAAGCTAAAATTTCTTTATGTAAGTTTAAATGTCCGCATATATTTGAAGAAATTGAAGGCATAATATAATCAGCACTAAGAGATGAAACTATTATAAGTTTAATTTTAGACTTTTCTTCATCAGATAAATTTAAATCTTCTACTGCTTTTTTACTTAGGTCACAAACATCTATATCCTTTGAAATTCTTCTTTTTTCTATACCAGTTCTTTTTTTTATCCATTCATCTGATGTATCTAAATACTTCTCAAAATATGAATTTTCAACTATATTTTCTGGTAAAGAAGATCCTGTTTTTAATATTTTAAGTCCCATTATATTTCATATTTCCTTCTTCTATTTTTTAGTAATATATCGATATTTTCATTCTTCAAATTATTTAATTTATTTATCAATGAAATCTTAAGTCTTTTAAAATTTTCATTAAAATCATCAATATCTATGGATAAATCTTCCTCTATAATTTCATCACAAATTTTAAAACCATGTAAATCCTCTGCTGAAAGTTTCATAACTTCAATAGCATCATTTACTTTTTTTGAATCTTTCCACAGTATTGATGCAAATCCTTCAGGCGAAAGTATTGAATAAGTTGAATTTTCCATCATAATTAAATAATCACAAAGAGCAAGACCTAAAGCTCCACCACTACATCCTTCACCAGTTATCACTGTAATAATTGGCACTTTTAGTGAGGCCATTGTATATATTGAAGATGCTATTGCCTCTGCTTGACCTCTTTCTTCAGCTCCCACGCCTGGATATGCACCAGGTGTATCTACAAAAGTTATAATTGGTCTATTAAATTTTTCAGCTTCTTTCATCAGTCTAATAGCTTTTCTATATCCCTCTGGATTTGCCATTCCAAAATTTTTCTCTATAGATTCTTTTAAGTTTTTCCCTTTATCAATTCCTATAAAAGTTACGACAATATCATTTAATTTTCCTATTCCACCAATAACTGCTTTATCATCTGAAAACTTTCTATCTCCATGAAAATATATTGGATTATCTATTAAATTTTTTATAAAATCATTTGCTTTTGGTCTATTTTCATATCTTGATAAAAATACTCTTTCACGATTATTTAAGTATTTTTTCTTCTTTTTTAAAATATGTTTTTTATATCTTAAAAAATCTATATCTTTTTTTTCTCCATTAGATAATTCTTTAAATATTTTTTCAATCATAAATTCACCTTTGATGATACTCTAAAATTTTTCCTAGATAAGATTTTAAATTTTCTCTTTTTATTATGTCATCTAAAAATCCCTTTTCTAGTAAAAACTCTGCACTTTGAAAACCCTCTGGCAATTTTCTATTTATAGTTTGTTCTATAACTCTCGGCCCTGTAAAACCAATCATCGCTCCAGGCTCTGCAAGATTTATATCTCCTAAATTTGCAAAGGATGCTGGAACTCCACCTGTTGTAGGATTTGTCATTATTGAAACATATAAATTCTTTTCTTCTGAATGTTCTTTAAGAGCAAAAGTTGTATTTGCCATTTGCATAAGAGAAAAAATACCTTCTTGCATTCTTGCTCCACCACTTGCCACAAAAGAAATAACTGGAAGAGCATCTTTTTTTGCCATATTAAAACAATTTACAATTATATGCCCTACATCTCTACTTAAACTTCCCATTAAAAAATCACTATCTAATATAAAAGCATAAGTTTCAAAACTATTTATCTTTCCCTTAACTACAACAACAGCTTCTTCTAATCCTGTTTTTTCTCGAACATTATTTAATTTTTCATCATATCTTGGAAAATTTAAATAATTTTTTCTTTCAATATTAATATCTATTTTTTTATAGCTATCAAAAATTAATTCTAATCTTTTATCTATAGGCATTTTTAGATTGTTATTACAACTTTCACAAATATAATAATTTTCATCTAAAAATTTTTTATTATTCTCATAATCACATTTTGGACAATTTACAAAAAATTCTTCTTTACGTTCTTTTAATTTTCTATTTTTTTTTATTTTATATAAAAGACTTTGTTTCTTTTTAAAATAATCCACTTACTCACCTACATTCATAACATTTAAAAGATTATCTAAATTTTTTTCTATAAAAGAAGTATTATAATCTCCAATTACAAATTCTTTATTAAATAAAATTGCATACTGTAATAAAGCATTTGTATTTACTCCATCAATAATTAATTCTTCAATTGCTGCTCGCATTTTTTTTATTGCAATAGCTCTAGTTTCTCCAACTACAATTAGTTTTCCAATCATCGAGTCATAATAAGGACTAACCTTTGCCCCATTGTAAATAAAGGTATCAAATCGAATATTATATCCACCTGGATAATTTATAAAATTAATATCCCCTGCTTCTGGTGAAAAATTATTTAATGGATTTTCAGCATTTATCCTACATTCAATACTGTGATTTTTTATTTTAATATCACTTTGATTTAAAGATAATTTATTTCCTGCTGCAATACGAATTTGCTCTTTTATAAGATCTACTCCACTTACCATTTCCGTAACTGGATGTTCCACTTGTATACGAGTATTCATCTCTATAAAATAAAACTTATCACCTTCAACTACAAACTCAACAGTACCTGCACTATTATAATTACAAGCCCTTGCTGCTTTTATAGCCGAATTATAAAGTTTCTCTCTTAAATTATTATTAATTGAACTACAAGGAGATTCTTCAATCATTTTTTGATTTTTCCTTTGTATAGAACAATCTCTTTCTCCAACTGAAACTATATTCCCAAAGTTATCAGCAAGTATTTGAACTTCAATATGTTTTGGATTTACAATAAGTTTTTCAACATACATTGAGTCATTATTAAAAGCTGATAAGGCTTCTTTTTTTGCCTGTTCAAATTCTTTCTTTAAATCCTCATCCCTATAAACTCTTCTCATTCCACGACCACCGCCGCCACCTGAAGCCTTTATTAAAACTGGATAAGATATTTTATCCACCACTTTTTTAAGTTCATCAAAAGATTTAATTTCTCCCTTTGATCCAGGAACAGTTTCAACACCATTTTCTTTCATAAGTGCTATAGCAGAAATCTTATCTCCCATTTTTTCAATAATATCTGCTGAAGGACCAATAAATTTCATATTATTTTGTTGGACTATTCTTGCAAAATCAGCATTTTCAGATAAAAAACCATATCCTGGGTGTATTCCATCACATTTTAAATTTGTCGCTGCAGTTATAATATTATTAATATTTAAATAGCTATCTTTACTCCTTGCTCCACCTATGCAAATTGAAGTATCTGCTAATTTCACATGTAGCGATTCTTTATCCTCTGTTGAATAAACTGCAACAGTTTTTATCCCAAGCTCTTTACAAGCTCGAATTATTCTAACTGCAATTTCTCCCCTATTAGCTATTAAAATTTTTCTAAACATTATACTTCCTCTATTTCAAATAGAATATCTCCAACTGAAACTAAATCTTCATCTTTAAAATTTATACATTTTACAATTCCATCAATAGGTGATTTAACCTCATTAAACATTTTCATTGCTTCAAGAACACAAAGAATATCTCCTTTTTTCACAGATTTATTTATATCTACAAAACAATCCTCATCTGGAGATGGCTTTTTGTAAAATAATCCAACTAATGGCGATTCTATTTTATAAAATTTTTTATCTCCATTAGAAATATTTTCATTTTCTTTTTTTCCAATTTTTGTTTTAGTTTTTATTTCACTTTCAACTATTTTATTTGAACTTTCTTTTTTTAATTCAATTTCAAATTCTAAATCTTTATATTTTAATTCCTTTAATTCTAAATCCTTAAAAATATTTTTTAATTCATCAATTTTACTTAGCATTTTTTTTCTCTACATAATCAACTATATCTTTAACAGTTTGAATTTTTTCAAAATCTTCATCTTCAATTTTTACACCAAATTCATCTTCACAAGCCATTGAAAGCTCAACTATATCAAGTGAATCTGCATTTAAATCCTTAATTAGATTTGCTTCAAGAACTACATCTTCTTCTTCACAACCTAAGTTTTCTACAATAATTTCTTTTATTTTATTAAAAATCATATTTTACCTCCAAATTAAATAAGTTATTTTATATAAATAATTTTATATAAATAATTTTATCCTTATTATAATTGCTGTAATTTCTCTTGTCAATAAATTTATATAAAAACTTTTATGTATTTGTAAATTTAGTCTCTATAAATTTTTACAATATCTTTTAAAATTATTACTTGATATAATATTTTTATATAAAGGAGGCTTTTATGAACCAGAAAAAGAATGACATAATAATATTTTTAGCATCAACTTTTTTACTTACTTTTTTAGCAGGATTTTACTTTTATTTTAATAAAAATAATTTTAATGCTAATTTTTTAGGAGCTGTAATTATGCTATTCCCTGCAACTTCTGTTGGAATAACAAAAATAATTACAAATAAAAATAAAAATTTGCCATATTTATTTTACGGAATCTATTTTGCTATGATACTTTTTTATATGGTATATATTTATTTAATAAAAAATCAAATCATTGATGAAATAATAGGAGGACAAATTCTTTCTATTGCTATTTTAATTGGTAGTATATTATTATTTTTAGTTGATAATAAAAAACTTAGCATTAATAATTTAGAATTTAAAAAGAACTTAAAAACTTCAATATTATTAAATTTATTATTTGTAGCTTTAATTATCATTCAAATTTTAATTAGACATCAAAGTATTATTTTTAACATTAAAAGTGTAGTTTCTTTTCTAATTTCTCCAATTATTGTTTTACTTACACTTGTAAACTTTTTTGGACAAGAATTTGGATTTAGATATTTTTTACAAGGTCGACTTCAAAAAATCTTTGGAAAAAAACTTGGAGTTATTATTTTAGGATTAATTTGGGGAATTTTTTATATTATTCCTTTTTATCTAATGTATGATTTTGATAATTTTAAATTTATAATATTAGAGAGAATTATTTCTTGTATTTTCCTTTCGATTTTTATGGGATATGTATATATGAAAACTGAAAACATCTGGGCTGTAACTTGGATACATGGATTAAATAATCAACTTCTTGTTATTTTAAGTCCATCTGTTTTAGTACATTCTGAAAAAGATTTTATACTTTTAGTCTTATCAATGTGTATTGTTTTTTTACCATTTTTATTTACTAAAGAATATAATTCAAAGGATATTATTATAAATTAATGTTTAAGAGAAGATATTTTCTTCTCTTTTTTTTATCTTTAAATTATGTTATACTCTGTTCATAAGGGGAGCAATTGCTGAGAGGAAGTTTAAACTTCGACCCATAACCTGATTCGGATAATGCCGACGTAGGGATATCTATAGATAATTTTAGATATGCTCTATGCATATCTTTTTTTATATTTATTTTTAAATAAACTAGGGGAGCACCTATGTTTATTCCTTAATAAAATTAAATAGCTAGGGAATCTGTGTTTCAGGGTGAGAGGAAACTTCTAAGTTTCGACCGACTTTTTTATTATGTAAAGAAGAATATGCTATTTATATCTATATCTCTATTTATTTTTCTTTACATCTAAAAAGAAATTTAAAGGAGGTATTTTTTTTGCAAAAAAATAACAAGACACTAATCAACACTACAATGGCAATGCTCATTGCTATGGGAGTTGTTATCTCCCCTATTTTACGAGTTGAAGGACTTTGCCCTATGGCTCATCTTATAAATATAACTTGTGCTGTATTTTTAGGACCTTGGTATGCTTTACTATGTGCATTTATAATTGGAATAATTCGAATGATTTTTATGGGCATTCCACCACTTGCACTTACTGGAGCAATTTTTGGAGCTTTTTTCTCAGGATACTTTTATAGATTATCCAAAGGTAAGTTAATATTTGCTGTAATTGGAGAAATATTTGGAACTGGTATTATTGGATCAATAGTTTCCTATCCTGTAATGACATTAATTTGGGGAAAATCCGACTTAACTTGGTTCTTTTATGTTCCATCTTTTATATCTGCAACTTTAATTGGTGGCAGTATAGCTTTTATATTTTTAAAAACTTTAAGTAGAAATGGAATGCTTTATAAAATTCAAAATAAATTGGGAGTTAATATATATGATAAATCTAGAGAACTTACTCGTTAAAAGAAATAATATTAAAGATTTAAATCCTTTAATTCATTGCATAACAAATCCAATTTCTATAAACAATTGTGCCAATATTATTTTATCTACTGGAGCAAGCCCTATTATGGCAGAGCATCCTCTTGAGGTTTCTGAAATAACCACTTCAAGTAATGCTTTACTTTTAAATCTTGGAAATATTACTGATCAGCGTATGGACTCTATGGAAATATCAGCTGCAATAGCAAATAAAAATAATATACCTATTGTTTTAGATTTAGTTGGTGTTTCTTGTAGTTTTTTAAGACTTACATTTGCCAAAAAACTTTTAGATAATTATAAATTTAATATTATCAAAGGAAATATGTCGGAAATAAAATCTATTTATTTAAACGAAAAATCATCTATTGGAATTGATGTTTCAAATGAGGATAAGATAAATGTAAATAATTTAGAAAATTATATTTATATTTCTAAATCATTATCAAATAAATATAATTCTACAATTTTAATCTCTGGAAAAATAGATATAATTACAGATAAAAACATAAGTTATACCAACGAAAATGGAGTAGAAGAATTATCTAACATAACTGGCACAGGTTGTATGCTTGGAGCTCTTTGTGCAAGTTTTTTAAGTTCTTATAATTCTTTTGAATCTGCAATACTTGCTACTTTGTTACTTAATATATCTGGAGAAGTTTCTAGTTTTTCAAAAGGACCTGGAAGTTTTTTACTCCATCTTATGGATAATATTTATTCTCTAGATAATTTAGAGATTATAAAAAAAGCAAAGTTACTAGAATATAAGGAGGATAATTATGTTTGATTTAAGTTTATATTTTATTACAAATAGTGATAATATATGTGAAAATAAATTTTTAAATATTATTGAAGAAGCTTGTATTGGAGGAGTTACTATAATTCAACTACGTGAAAAAGATAAATCAACTAAAGATTTTATAGAACTTGCTCTTAAAGTTAAAAAAATTACTGATAGATATAATATCCCTCTTATTATAGATGATAGAATTGATGTTGCTCTTGCCGTTAATGCTTCAGGAGTTCATCTTGGTACTAATGATATGGATATAAAAACTGCTCGTAATATTCTTGGAAAGGATAAAATTATTGGTTCTACTGCAAAAAATAGGACTAGAGCATTAGAATCACAAAATAATGGTGCTGATTATCTTGGCGTTGGTGCAATTTATAATACAACAACAAAAGTTGAAACTAAAATCACTAGTATTGACACATTAAAAGATATTGTTAATTCTGTTGATATTCCAATTTGCGCCATTGGAGGATTAGATATTAATAATATAGATATACTTAAAAATACAAATATATCTGGAGTTTGTACTGTTTCTACTATTATGAAGTCTGATAATCCTAGAGAATACTCAAAAGATTTTTTAAATAAAATAAATACTTTAATAAAAAAAGAAAACTATTTATAGTTTTCTTTTTTTTCTATAATTTTCTCTATTTTTTTTATATCTGAATATATCATAAAAAGAGCAATTATATAAACAATATGTAAAAGTAATAAAATTTGATTTTGAGCAAATTTAAACATTATTATATTTCCTGTTATTGAAATTAATATTACATTAAATACTAAGTTTTTAATTTTTCCAATTGAAACTTTTTTCTTTTTTAAAAGAGATATTAATATATAAAATAGAGGTAATGTTTCTGAAAGTATTAATATTATCCAAGGAATCAAAGCAAATCTATATTCTGGAAAATCTCTATAAATATATATTCCAAAAGCTGGCATAACAATAAAAATTGAAGCTCCAAATAAAATTGTAGATAATTTAATTAAATATTCTCTCATAATATCACCCTTTTATATTTATTCTTAAATATAATGTACCCAAAACATTTATTTTTATTATTTTATATTTTTGTATAAAAAAAA
>CAMIZH010000007.1 GCA_946403255.1 uncultured Peptoniphilaceae bacterium
TAAGAATATTAAATAGAGTTTCAATATCTGAAATAGAAATAAAAAAAGAGCTTTAAAGCTCTTTTTTAAATTACAAAATCTCCATTTTCAAAAATTTGTATTATTGTACCATCTTTTTTAATACCTTTTATATTTGTAGTTTTATGTCCTATCATAAAGTCTACATGTATAACAGAATCATTTACACCATTATCTAATAATTCTTTTTCAGACATATTTTCACCATCTTTAATACAAGTAGGATATGCCTTTCCAAGAGCTAAATGACAAGATGCATTTTCATCGTATAATGTTTCGTAAAATAAAATTTCAGTTTCAGAAATAGGGGAATGATAAGGAACTAAAGCAACTTCTCCAAGTCTTGATGCACCTTCGTCAGAATCTAACATATTTTTAAGGACTTCATATCCAGTTTTTGCACCGAAATCAACAACAACACCATCTTTAAATTTTAAATAGAAGTCATCTATTAAATTTCCATTATAGTTTAGAGGTTTAGTATTATATACAATTCCATTTGCACCATCTCTATGTGGCATTGAAAAAACTTCTTCTGTAGGCATATTTGCAATAAATTCCTCGCCTGATCTATTAAATTCAGATGCACCAGAGAATATATAATTTTGTGGAAGTTTTATTTCTAAATCTGTTCCATTTTCTGAAAAATATTTTAAAGATTCAAATTGGTGAGAGTTTAAAAATTCAGACCATTTTTTAAGATTGTCTACATGTTTATCCCATTCATCAATAGGGTTTTCTTTATCAACTCTAACTGTATAAAAAATTAAATTCCATAATTTTTCCATAGCTTCATCAATATCTAAGTCTGGGAACACAACTTTTGCCCAACTAGGCACAGCTGCTCCAACAACACACCATGAAGTTTCGTTATTCATCATTTTTCCGTTAAAATCTTTTAATGCTTTAGATGTTGATAAAACAGAAGTTTTAATTTTATTTGGATCTACATCGGAAAGTAGATTTGGATCATTTCCAACAAGTGATAAAAATTTAGCTTTTTTATTCATATGAGAATTTTGTTCATCAATAAAATATTGTGGAACTTCTTCTAAAGTTTCAATGCTTGCATTTTGAAATCTAATTTTTGAAATATATTCATCTCTATAATTAACTTTTACATCTTTAGCGCCTGATTTAAAAGCAGTTTCAACTAAGATTCTAATAAATTCTATCATCTCAACTTGTCCACGAATAATAAGGACATCATCTTTTTTTATTTTAACTCCTTCATTAATAACTAAATCAGCATATTTTCTTAATTGTTCATTTATATTCATCAAATCACCTCTGTAAAATTATAACATATCTTGAATATTAATTATTTATATAATAAAATCAAGTTATTAGAGTAGAGTGATAAGGAGGTATAAAATGACACCACATATTAATGCAAATGTAGGAGATTTTGGAGAAACTGTTTTAATGCCAGGAGATCCATTAAGAGCTAAATTTATTGCCAATAATTTTTTAGAAAATGTAAAACTAATAACTGATGTGCGTAATATGTTAGGATATACAGGATATTATAAAGGGAAAAGAATTTCTGTAATGGGTAGTGGAATGGGAATGCCTTCTATGGCTATTTATTCTTATGAGTTAATAAATATATATAATGTTAAAAATATTATAAGAATAGGCTCTTGTGGAGCTTATAATGATAGTTTAAATTTATATGATATTATTCTTGCTCAAGGTGCTTGTACAGATTCTAATTACATAAAAAGTTTTAATATAGATGGGATTTATTCAGCAATAGCTTCTTTTGATATATTAAATGAATCATATAAGTTTATAAAAGAAAAAAATTATAATGTTTCTGTTGGAAATGTTTTAACTTCAGATGTTTTTTATAAAGAGGATAAAGAACAATGGAAAAACTGGAGAGATTTAAATGTTTTAGCTGTTGAAATGGAAACCTATGCTCTTTATTTAAATGCAAATAAATATGGAGCAAATGCACTTTCAATTCTTACAGTATCTGACTCAATAGTAAAAAAAGAAGAAACGACAAGTGGAGAAAGAGAAAAAAACTTTATTCAAATGATTGAAATTGCCCTTGAAACGGCGGTAAGGGTTGAAACTAAGTAATAAAGAAAAATTAATAGTATTTTTAATAATGATAGTAGTGCTAATATTTTTTGGAAGTAAATATATTTCTATAAATAATAGGGCTGAAAATAATTTTACAGAAATAACTTCTAATAAAATAAATAGCAATTTAAATGAAGAGCTACAAATAGAAGAAAATAAAGATATTTATGTACATATATGTGGCAGAGTAAAAAATCCAGGGCTTATAAAATTAAGCAGTGGCTCTCGTGTTATAGATGCAGTTGAACTTTCTGGTGGAATTTATGAAGATGCTGATTTAGATAGGATAAATCTTGCTAAGAAATTAAAGGATGAAGATAGAATATATATTCCAGTTATTGGAGAAGAAGGTAGTATTGTTTCTTCAGATAAGAGTAATGATGGAGATTTAATAAATATTAATACATCATCAATAGATGACTTACAAAAACTTCCAGGTATAGGTCCTAAAATGGCAGAAAATATAATTGAATATAGAAAAAATAATTCTTTTGATAAAATTGATGATTTAAAAAAGGTTTCAGGTATAGGAGATAAGAAGTATTCAGAGCTTGAAAAATTTATTTGTACAAATTAAGAAAAAAATATTAAAAAACTATTGCATAAAGTAAAAAACTTTGGTAATATAGATATTGTTGTTAAAGGGGTATAGTTCAGTTGGTAGAACACTAGTCTCCAAAACTAGGTGTCGTGGGTTCGAGTCCTGCTACCCCTGCCAATTACATATTAAGGACCTGTAGCTCAGCTGGTTAGAGCGCACGCCTGATAAGCGTGAGGTCGGAGGTTCGAGTCCCCCCAGGTCCACCAAAGTTGTCTGCATGATTTCATGCAGATTTTTTTTATGGACTTTTAAGTATAAAAAAATTTGATATAATACAATAATAAATGGAGGAAAATATGAATACATTAAAAACTAGAGAAGAAAAAGATAGACAAATAAATAAAGAAACTAAGATAGCTATTTTTTTATATGTATTATATTTTATCTGGTGGTATGCAACAGGATATGGATTATCAAATAAAGATCCATCAGAATATAAATATATACTTGGTTTGCCAACTTGGTTTTTTTATAGCTGTGTTATTGGATACATTTGGTTTTGTATTGCAACGATAATTGTAACTAAAGTATTTTTTAAAAATTTTGGTTTAGATGATGAGGATTAGGAGAAAAAATGAGTTATAATTCAATTTTAATAAGTGTGTTAGTCGTATATATGTTATTAAATTTATATATAGGATTAAGAATAAGTAAAAAGCAAACAAAACTAGATAAAACAAATGGTAATAGTTTTATAAATAATTATTTTATTGGTGGTAGATCAATGGGAGGATTTGTCCTAGCTATGACATTAGTTGCAACTTTTACAAGTGCATCAAGTTTTGTTGGAGGACCTGGAATAGCATATTCAAAGGGACTTGCTTGGGTATTTCTTTCAATGATACAAGTGCCAACAGCATTTATAATATTAGCAGTGCTTGGTAAAAAATTTGCAATGATTGCAAGAAGAACTGATTCAGTTACAGTAACGGACTTTTTAAGACATAGATATGATTCGCCAGTAGTTGTAATTATTTTATCAATATGGTTAATAATATTTTCAATAGCTCAAATGATGGCTCAATTTGTTGGGGGAGCAGTTTTATTTCAATCAGTTACAGGACTTCCTTATATCGTAGGTCTTGCTCTTTTTGGAATAGTAGTAATAATTTACACAAGTGTTGGTGGATTTAAAGCAGTAGTAACTACAGATACAATTCAAGGTGTGGTTATGTTAATTGGTTCTATAATATTTTTAACAACAATAGTAAAACATGGCGGTGGACTTGAAAATATTGTTTTAAAATTAAATGAAGTAAACCCAGGTTGGAATACTCCAGATGCAAGTGGAGAGGCTCCAAAACAGTTTTTATTAAGTTTTTGGGTACTTGTTGGTATTGCAACAATAGGTCTTCCACAAACAGCTGTAAGAGCTATGGGATTTAAAGATACAAAATCACTTCATGATGCAATGATTTATGGAACAATTGTACTAGGAGCGCTAATGTTGATTATGCATATAAGTGGAGTATTTGCTCCGGCAGTATTATCTCCTGATGAATTTCAAAATACTGATTATATAGTTCCAACAATAGTTTTAAAATATTTAAATCCAGTTATTGCAGGAATATTTATAGCAGCACCAATTGCAGCTGTTATGTCGACAGTATCTTCTTTACTTATAATGACATCAGCAGCAATAATAAAAGATTTGTATTTAAATTATGTAGTAAAAGATAAAGAAAATATAAATGAAAAGAAAATTGGGAATTTAAGTATGATAACTACATTGATAATTGGCTTAGTAGTTTTTTTACTTACGATAAATCCACCAGAATTAATTGTATGGATTAATTTATTTGCAATGGGTGGTATGGAATGTGCTTTTTTAGCAGCAATAATTTTAGGTTTATATTGGAAAGGAGCAAACTCAACAGGAGCTATCCTATCAAGTTTACTTGGTCCAATAATATTTATAATTTTAAAACAAATTAAATTTAACTTTTTTGGATTTGATCCAATAGTTCCAGCTATTTTAATAACATTAATTTTATTTGTAGTTGGAAGTATTTTTGGTAAAAAAACAAGTGAAGAAAAATTAAAAGTTTTCTTTTAACATAAATTCAACAAGTTCATATATATTTTGGAATAGAATACCATCAAGCTTAAGAAGAAATATTTCTTTTGGTGATGGTATTTTTGTTCTATCTATAATATTTGGAAAATCATCTTTTAAAATAAAATTACATTTACGTTTATCATCATAATTCTCTATATATGTTGGAAGTGAAATTTTAAAACTTCTATTTGTACATTCTAAAGAGTAATTAAAATGATTGAATACATAATTATCAGAAAAATTTGTAAATCCTTCAATAGATAAATTATTTTTTAAAAAACTTATATTTGAAATAGTAAATATTTTTTCTTGAATTGAAATAGAATTTATTTTTTCAATCTGCTCAACTATACTAAGAGATGAGGTAAGACCCATAATATCATCTTTATTATGAATTATTACATCTTCAAATTTAGAATAATTTTTATTTTCTAAATAATCTTGGTAAGCGTATATAACATCTCTTCCAGATATAAATTCATCTCTGTATATTCCAATATGTTCTTCAATAGTTTTTTGTTTATAATTTTCAAGGTTTAAAATATGTTTGTGGTTTCTAACATATCTATAAAGGTCAAAACCACTTAAATTTGGAGTAGAAATATTATAAAAATCAAATTTTTCTTTTAGAAAAGGAAGATCAAAAGAATTTCCGTTAAAAGTTATGATATTTTTATTTAGATATGGTTTAATTTTTTTTAATATATCTATTTCTTCGACTAAGTTTTCAGCAAAAAACAATTGTATTTTAGCATTTTCTTCAATATTACAAATTCCAATTAAAAATATGGAATTATATTGTCTTGAAAGGCCAGTAGTTTCTATATCAAGTACTAGTGAATTTCTAAATTTATTTAGTATGAATTCATCAGTAATTTTAAAATCATAAATTAATTCTTTCATTTTTTCAATCGCCACCTTTAAATAATTCTAATTGTACTCTATAATAATATTATTGACAATAAAGCCAAGAGCTGTAAACTAGTATAGTTAGGTAATTTTTATGAATAAATAGGTGATAAAATGATTTATTTAGATAATTGTGCAACAACAAAGCCAAGAAAAGAAGTAATAGATATTATGGTAAAAGCACTTAGTGAAGATTTTGGAAATCCATCATCATTACATTCACTTGGATTTGAAGTAGAGAAAAAAATTGAAGAGGCAAGAAAATCCATAGCAAAACTTATAAATGCTTCTGTAAATGAAATATATTTCACATCTGGAGGAACAGAAGATAATAATATTTCGTTACATGGATTAATAAAGAAAAACAAGAGAAATGGTAAAAAAATTATAACAACAAAAATAGAGCATGCATCTATTATTGATCAGTTGAAAAGTTATAAAGAAGAAGGTTATGAAATAGTTGAAGTACCTGTTGATAGATATGGAAATATTGATTTAGACTATTTGTTAAATGAAGTTGATGATAATACAATTGTATTAAGTTTATTTCATGTAAATAATGAATTAGGTACTATAAATGATATTAAAAACATAATTAAAAAAGTTAAAGAAATCAACAATAAAATTTTAATTCATGTAGATGGTGTTCAAGCTTTTGGAAAAATACCAGTAGATGTTAAATCTTTAGGATGTGATACATATTCTATAAGTGGGCATAAAGTGTATGGTCCTAAAGGTATAGGAGCTTTATATGTTAAAAACAATCTTAAAATTGATGCACTTGTAATAGGTGGCGGTCAAGAAAGTGGATTAAGATCAGGTACTGAAAATGTTCCGGGAATTTTAGGTTTAGGAAAAGCTGTAGAGTTAACAACTGAATTTTTTAATGATGAATATGAACATGCAGTTAGAATCCGAAAATATTTAATCGAAAAAATTCAAGAAACTTTTAATGATTTTGAATTTAATCATCCAGTAAATTCATCTCCATATATAGTTTCTGTATCCTTTAAAGATGTAAGAGCAGAAGTTTTATTACATTATTTAGAACAAGAAGAAATATATATATCAACAGCATCAGCTTGTACATCAAATGGAACGCATAAGTCTCATGTACTAGAAGCGATTGGTTTAAGTGAAGATTTGTCAGAGGGAACTATTAGAATTTGTATTTCTAAAGATATAAATGAAAAAGAAATAGATATTTTTATAGATGCATTAAATAGATATGTTAATGAAATACGAGAAATAATGAAAAGGTGATTAAATGGAAAGAGTTATAAGTGTTAGTTTAGGGGAAGTTGTATTAAAGGGAAAAAATAGAAAACATTTTGAAAGTAAATTAATTGGTCAAATAAAAAGATCTATTGATGATATTGGATTTAAATCAGTATATAAAGATATGGGAAAAGTATATATTGAAGCTGATTTTGAAAATTTTGATATAATCATTGAAAGAGTTAAACATGTTTTTGGGATTGTATATATTAGTCCATGTATAAAGGTTAGCAGAGAGCTTGATGGTATAGAAGAAGGGGTTAAAGTTGCAGTTAAAGAAGCATTAGAAAAAAATCCTGAAATTAAAACATTTAAAGGTTTCTCAAAAAGAGCTGATAAGCACTATGAATTAAATTCTATGGAAGTTAATAATGAAATTGGTGGAACAGTACTTAAAAACTTTGATTTAAAAGTTGATGTTCATAATCCTGATTTATATGTATATTGTGATATTAAAAAAGAAGCATATATTTATACTGAAAGAGTAAAAGCTTATGGTGGCCTACCTATGGGTACAAATGGAAAAGGTATATTATTACTTTCTGGAGGAATAGATTCTCCAGTAGCTGGATTTTTAATGGCTAAACGTGGTGTTCAAATTGACGCTGTTCACTTCCATTCTTATCCATTTACTTCTGAAAGAGCTGAAGAAAAAGTATTTAAACTTGCTGAAATTTTATCTAGTTATACAGGTAATATGAAAATTCATTCTATAAACTTATTAAATATTCAAAAAGAAATAAATAAGAATTGTCCACCTGAGGAAATGACTATTATTTCAAGAAGATTTATGATGAGAATTGCTGAAAAATTATCTCAAACAAATGAATATAAATCTATTATTACTGGTGAAAACTTAGGTCAAGTTGCAAGTCAAACGATAGATGGTCTTACTGTAACTGATGCTATGACAAATAGATTAGTTTTTAGACCATTAATTGGAATGGACAAGGTAGATATTATTGATATAGCTAAAAAAATAGGTACTTATGAAACATCAATTCTTCCATTTGAAGATTGTTGTACAGTATTTTTACCAAAACATCCATCTTTAAGACCTCAATTAGAAGATATAAAAGAATCTGAAGAGCCACTAGATACAGAAGCATTAGTTGATGATTCAATTAATAATATGCAAATAATAAGAATTAAAGAAGGAGAGATAATACATGAAGAAAAATAAAGGACTAATTATTATACTTGGAATTATATTATTAGTAGCTGCTATGATTGTTCCAAAATATAATAAATTAGTAAAACTTGATAATGATGTAGATGCAGCTTATTCACAAATACAAGTTGTTGTTAAAAGAAGAGCGGATTTAATACCAAATCTTGTTAATGTTGTAAAAGGATATGCAACTCACGAAGAGGAAACTTTTATAAAAGTAACTGAGGCAAGAAATAGTGTTGAAAAAGCAACAAATGCTGAAGAACTTGCTAAGGCAAATGATGAATTAACAGGTGCTATAAATAATTTAAATGTTGTAGTTGAAAGTTATCCTGAATTAAAAGCAAATACAAATTTCTTAGATCTTCAAGCACAACTT
Source organism: uncultured Peptoniphilaceae bacterium (assembly GCA_946403255.1). GTDB lineage: Bacteria > Bacillota > Clostridia > Tissierellales > Peptoniphilaceae > Anaerosphaera. Next base: position 8,510 of record CAMIZH010000007.1, read on the forward strand.
GAAGGTACAGAAAATAGAATTTCTACTGAAAGAGGTAGATATAATGACACTGTAAAAGAATATAATGAAGTTGTTAGATCTTTTCCGATGAATTTATTTGCTAAAATGTTTGGATTTGAGAAAAAAGCTTATTTTGAAATAAGTTCAGAAGATGAAAAATTACCAGAAGTTAAATTCTAGGTGATTTTATGAAAAAGAAAAAAGTTTTTATATTACTTTTTTGTTTGATTTTTAACTTATCAATTGTTTTTTCAGACAGTATTGATAATGTTATTCCAAAAACAAGTCAGGCAAATCATAATGTTTATGATGAATATCAAATTCTTTCAGGAGAAGATATAGATTATATAAATAATACTAATAATGATTTAGTAAATAAAACTAAAGGGCAAATTGTCGTTGCAGTAGTTGATTCATTAGGTGGTTATACTGTTGAAGAGTATGCTACAAGAATGTTTCAAACTTGGCAAATAGGTGATAAGCAGGAAAAAAATGGAGTTTTACTTCTTGTAGCTATTAATGATGGTAAAATAAAAATAGAAACGGGATATGGTTCTGAAGGATTTATTCCTGATATTATAGCTTCTAGGATTATAAGAAATATGGTTGAATATTTTCCAGAGGGAGATAGAGAAGCAAAGGATAAGATAAGCTATAGAAATGGTATTATGGAAGGATATAATGAAATTCTTCACTATTTTTCACAGGAATATGGTGTGGAAATAGAAAATCAAATAGCACCAAATGAAAGTCTTGAAGAAGAGGGTTTTAGTGTAGCTCAAATATTCTTGCTTATGATTGTAATTATTATAATCATAAATACATTTAATAAAAAACCACCTAAAGGTGGTAAAAGAAGATATTATTATGGCGGCTTTGGCGGCGGACCATTTGGACCATATGGAGGACCTTCAAATAGGGGTTCTTTTGGTGGCAGTGGTAGATCATCAGGTGGCGGAGGATTCTCAGGACGTGGGGGTTCTTCTGGCGGCGGTGGAGCTAGCGGAAGTTGGTAGAAAGAGTAGGTTAATTCCTACTCTTTTTTTATTTTAAAAATACAATTGACAAGGTTTTATAAAGATATTATACTTCTCATATGAGTTTAATAAAATAAGTATTAAGTTTAATATATAAGTAGGGGTGTAAGATGGACATTGGTTATAGATTAAAGAATTTAAGAGTTCAACAAAATCTCACGCAGGAAGAATTAGCGGATAGATCAGAGCTTACGAAGGGTTTCATTTCTCAAGTAGAAAGAAATTTAACATCACCTTCAATAGCAACTCTAATAGATATATTAGAAGCTTTAGGAACAACGCCATTAGAATTTTTTGAAGATGATACAGATGAGAAAATTGTCTTTAAAGAAGATGATTATATAGAAAGTATTAAAGAACATTCTTATACAATAAATTGGATAGTTCCAAATGCACAAAAAAATATGATGGAGCCAACATTAATAGAAATTGAGCCAAAAGGTAAATCAAAAGAGGTTTTGCCTTTTGAAGGCGAGATAATGGGATATATAATAAGTGAAGAAGTAATTTTAAATTATGGTAATAAAAAATATGAAGTGAAAAGTGGCGAAACTTTCTATTTTAAAGCAGATAGAATTAGTTTTATTGAAAATATAAAAAATAAAAAGGCAAAGGTGATATGGATAAGTTCACCACCAAATTTTTAAGGAGGCAAATATGCAAGAAAACGTAATTGAATTAAGAAACATAAATAAAGCATATGATGATGATATTATTCTTGATGATTTTAATTTAAAAGTTAGAAGGAATGAGTTTTTAACATTATTAGGACCAAGTGGTTGTGGAAAGACAACTACATTAAAAATTATGGGAGGATTTGAAAATCCTGATTCAGGAAAGGTTATATTTGAAGGTAAAGATATAACTAACTTAGAACCTTATGAAAGAAAATTAAATACTGTATTTCAAAAATATGCATTATTTCCGCATTTAAATGTTTTTGACAATATTGCTTTTGGATTAAAAATAAAAAAAGTAAATAATGCAGATATATCAAAAAGAGTAAAAGAAGCTCTAAGACTTGTAAGTTTAAAGAATTTTGAAAATAGATCTATAGAATCTCTTTCTGGTGGACAGCAACAAAGAGTGGCAATAGCTCGTGCAATAGTAAATGAACCAGAAGTTATTTTACTAGATGAACCACTTGGAGCATTAGATTTAAAATTAAGACAAGTTATGCAAGTGGAACTTAAAAAAATTCAACAAAGTTTAGGAATTACTTTTGTATTTGTAACTCACGATCAAGAAGAAGCCCTATCTATGTCTGATACTATAGTTGTAATGAATAATGGTAAAATCCAACAAATAGGAACTCCAATGGATGTTTATAACGAACCTAAAAATGCTTTTGTAGCTGATTTTATTGGCGAAAGTAATATTGTAAAAGGAATCATGCATGAAGACTATCAAGTTGAGTTTTTAGGGCATGTTTTTAAATGTGTAGATAAAGGATTTAAAAAAGACGAAGTTGTAGATATTGTTGTTCGTCCAGAGGATGTAGACTTAACAAGTTCTGAAGCGATGCTAAAAGGAGTAGTTAAATCAGAAGTTTTTAAAGGTGTACATTATGAAATGATAGTTGATGTAGATGGTTTTAAAATGATAGTTCAATCTACTATAAATAAAGAAATAGGTTCTACAGTTGGTATAAATATACAACCAGATTTAATACATGTTATGAAAGTAGGTGTGAAAGATTGAAAAAATATTCCTATATCTATGTGTTATGGGCAGTGTTATTTATAGTATTTCCCTTAATATTAATTCTTGTATATTCTTTTAATGGAAATACTGGAATGGGTTTGGAAAATTATAGTTTTTCTTTAAGCAACTTTCAAAGATTTTTTGAACCATTATATTTAAAGATTTTAGGTGTATCTCTTGGAGTAGCAATATTATCTACAGTAGTTTGTTTATTAGTTGGATATCCAGTAGCATATATTATTTCTAATCTTTCTGATAGATGGAGAGAAAGTTTGATTTTATTATTTGTTATTCCAATGTGGATGAACTTTTTACTAAGAACTTACGCTTGGCTGACACTACTTGGAAATAATGGTTTAATAAATAAATTTTTGGCATTATTTGGAATAGCTCCACTAAATATTATGTATAATATGAAAGCAATAATGATAGGAATGGTTTATAACTTTTTGCCATTTATGGTATTGCCAATTTATACAGCACTTTTAAAGATGGATAAATCATTAATAGATGCAGCCTCAGATTTAGGAGCTAATAGATTTCAAACATTTATAAAAGTTGTATTACCACTTTCTCTTCCAGGAGTATATACGGGAATAACAATGGTATTTATACCAGCGATATCAACATTTGTAATTCCAAACTTACTTGGAGGAAATAAATTTTATCTAATAGGAAATTTAATAGAACAACAATTTACATTTACAGGAAATTGGGCTTTTGGCTCAGCGATATCTGTAGTCATAATATTTATAATGTTAATATTTTTAAAGGGTTCTAATAAATCTGAAAAAGAACAAAATAAAGTAAAAAGTGGAGCAGGAGGTAAGCTATGGTAAGAAAAACATTAGATAAAATATATTTAGCTTTAGTTTTTATATTTCTGTATGCTCCAATAGCTGTACTTATAGTTTTTTCTTTTAATGACTCAAAACTAAGAGGTTCTTGGGCAGGATTTACTTTAAAGTGGTACAAAGAACTTTTAAATGATCCAACAATTATAAAAAGTTTATATAATACTTTATTAATTGCAGTAATTGTAACTATTATTTCTACAATTTTAGGGACTATTGCAGCTATAGGTATAAATGAATTAAAAGGATACAAAAAAAGTTTAATTCTTGATGTAAATTATCTACCAGTATTAAATCCAGATATTGTAACGGCAGTATCACTTATGGGATTGTTTGGATTTTTAGGTTTAGAATTTGGATATATAACAATGATAATTTCTCATATAGTTTTTTGTACTCCCTATGTTATTTTATCTGTGCTGCCAAAGTTAAGACAAATGGATAAACATACTATTGAAGCAGCAATGGATCTTGGAGCAACACCTTTTTATGCAGTAAAAAATGTAGTTATTCCACAAATAAGACCTGCAATATTTACAGGAGCTTTAATGGCGTTTACACTTTCAGTAGATGATTTTGTAATAAGTTTCTTCAATACAGGTCATGGAGTTACAAATCTTTCAATAACTATTTATTCAATGGCAAAAAAAGGAATAAATCCATCAATAAATGCAATATCAGCTATTATGTTTACTTTTTTATTGATTTTATTATTAATAATAAATAAAAGAACTGAAAATCAAAAGAAGGTGAAATAATGAATAGTAAAAAAAATATAAGAAAACTTATTTTAATTTTAATATTATCTGTATTTACTTTAACTGGTTGTGGAAAAAAAGATATGTCAAATGCTATAAATGTATATAATTGGGGGGAATATATAGACCCTGATACAATTAGAATGTTTGAAAAAGAAACGGGAATAAAAGTGCTATATGAAACATATGCATCAAATGAAGATTTATATGTAAAGTTAGTTCAAAATACAGATACTTATGATGTAGTTGTTCCATCAGATTATATGATAGAAAGACTTATAAAAGAAGATTTAGTGCAAAAAATAGATTTTAATAATATTCCTAATTTTGAAGGAATAGAAAAAAATATAAAAAATCCAGACTTTGATCCTACAAATGAATATTCAGTTCCTTATTTTTGGGGAACACTTGGAATTGTATATAATACAAAGATGATAGACGAAGATATAAAATCTTGGGACTCATTATGGAATGAAAAATATAAAAATCAAATAATAATGTATAATTCACAAAGAGATTCTATTGCAGTTGCTTTACGTAAATTAGGATATTCAATGAATACAAGAAGTATAGATGAACTTCAAAAAGCAAAAGAAGCGTTAATAGAACAAAAACCATTAGTATATGCATATTTAACTGATGATGGTCGCGATGTTTTAGTTCAAGGTGATGCGGCGATGGGGGTTATGTATTCTGGAGATGCTCTTTTAATGATGGGCGAAAATAAAGATTTAAAATATGTTGTTCCAAAAGAAGGTTCAAATATTTGGTATGATTCTTTTGTAATTCCTAAAAATGCAAAAAATAAAGAAGGTGCAGAAAGTTTTATAAACTTTATGTCTAGGCCAGATATAGCAGCAATAAATGCTGAATACTGTGTTGGATATACTTCACCTGTTATAAAAGCGAAAGATTTATTACCAGAAGAAATTAAAAATTCCTATGTAGCATATCCAACTGTGGAAGAATTACCATTATTAGAATCTTACAAAGATTTAGATGAATTAGTTTTTGTATACGATAGATTATGGACAGAAGTTATAGCAACGATGAGATAAGGGAAACATAAATATGTTTCTCTTTTTTTATATATAATATGTTTATTTGTTTATTATTATCTTTTCTTATGATATTATATAAATAATAAATGTTTTCATAAATGGAGGTTAATAATGAGTAAAAAGCTAAAGAATTTGATTTTATTTGGAATTTTTATTGTAATTTTATTTATCTCCACGCTTAGTGCTCAGTTTTCAACAGATGTATTATGGTCTGATAAGAACACTGACAGTGGAGGGTTTAACGGCTTATTATTTAAAAATCCTGTAGAAATTTCAGACTTAATAGTATCTAGAAGTATGGAAAGTAAGGATTCGAAAGATCTTGTAAGATATGATGTTGAGTTTTTATTCTCTGGTGAGGAATCAAGCCTAAGAATACTTGGAACACCAGTAAGGCAAATATTTTTTGAAGAAGGTATAGAACCTAGTCATAGTATAGTTAATTTAAAAGGTGATTATGATAAAATTAATGATCAACTTTTTAACGAAAAGCTAAAACATGCAGATCTTTATAAAAAGATAGACAATTATCAATATAAAGCAAATTCAGAAATAAGAGTTCCATTAAATTCTGATGTTGAAAAATATGCATTTTCAATTTACTATGAACCACGAGAATTACTTTATAAAAATGTAGATGTAGTTTCTAAAAATTCTGTTTTTATAACAAATGCTAGAGTAGATAAATTTGTAAACTCAGAGAAAAATACTGAAGGAGAAAATCCATATTTCAATCAGTCAGGTTTTTATGTAAATGCACAAGAAACATTAAACAAAGGTTTAATATCTAAAGTATCACTTTTAAATAATATTTCATCAATAATATTTATTGTATCTATAATATTAGTACTTATATTAATATGGCTAGATAAAAAGAAATTTAAAAATTTATATAGTCTATTATTATTACTTATCTTACTTACATTCCATAGATTCTTTGGATTGGAATCATCAACTAAAGCAATCTTGTTGATATTACCAATACTTGCATATATTGGAACTTGCATAGCAAGATTAATGGGAAATAGTGATGATAGATTAATGATATCAAAGAAAGAATTAAAACAAAACTTAGGTTATACAATAATATTTATGATAGTTACATTGATTATTTGTATTATACCAAGAGCTATTTAAAGTCTGTTTATAACAGGCTTTTTTCTTTTTTGAAAATTAGTGAAAACGTTGTAGTATTATTCAATTGAAAAAAAATATAGTATATAATATAATTGAATTATAAAAATAATAGGAGGATATTATGAAAAAAAGAAAATCATCAATCGCTCTTGCTTTAGTATTAGCTCTTGGATTAGTTGGTTGTGGAAAAACAGCAAACAATGCAGGAAATAATGCAAAGGTAGAAGGAAACACAGATTTAAAAGTAGGATTTGTAACAGACGAAGGTGGAATCAATGACCAATCATTTAACCAAGGTGTTTGGGAAGGATTAACAAAAGCTAAAGAAGATTTTGGTATAAACGCAGACTATATTGAATCTAAAGATGCTAATGCTTACAAACAAAATCTGGAAACTCTATTAGATAATGATAATGAAGTTATTATTGGAGCAGGATTTAAAATGGGAGATGCAATAGTTGAAGAAGCTAAAGCAAATCCAGATGTTAAATATGCAATTGTTGACGTTGATCCAGAAGGTGCAGCAGATAACTTAATGGGAATTATGTTTAAACAAGAAGAACCTTCTTTCTTAGTTGGTTATATTGCAGGACTTACTACAGAAACTGATAAAGTAGGATTTGTTGGTGGACAAGAAAGTACTGTTATTTGGGGATTTGAATATGGTTATAAAGCTGGTGTTGAATATGCAGCTAAAGAACTAGGAAAAGAAATTCAAGTAAGTAGCCAATATATTGGTGGTTTCTCTGATGTTCAAAAAGCAAAAGCTATATCAACACAAATGTATCAACAAGGTGCAGATGTAATCTTCCACGCAGCTGGCGGTGGTGGAGATGGTGTTATTGAAGCAGCTAAAGAACAAGGTAAATGGGCTATTGGTGTAGATAGAGACCAATCAGAAATGGCTCCAGAAAATGTATTAACTTCAGCTATGAAAAATGCTAACGTAGCAGTTTACGATTTAGTTCAATCATTAGTAGAAGGAAAAGATTTTGCTGGTGGTACTACTATTTATCTTGGACTTAAAGAACAAGGTGCTGTAGGAATTGCTCCAACTTCAGATAAACATATTAAAAAAGATGTTTTAGAAAAAGTTGAAGAAATCGAAAAACAAATTATTGATGAAAAAATCGTAGTTCCTTATGATGAAGAAACTTTTGAAAAATTTGCAGCAGAATTAAAATAATATAACATAATTTTTTAAAAAGAGTGGGTAAGCAAGTGTTTACACACTCTTTTTTGTATGTATTTATACTTTCAAATATAGTATAATATATTCTAAGAAAAGGAGTTGAAAAAGTGAGCGACGTGCAAAAGGCTAACTTAGCTGTTGAAATGATAAATATAACAAAAAAATTTGGAGATTTTACAGCGAATAAAGATATAAATTTAGATGTTAAAAAAGGTGAAATCCATGCGTTGTTAGGTGAAAATGGTGCAGGAAAATCAACACTTATGAACATTTTATATGGTTTATATACTCCTACTGAGGGAGAAATTCGTATAAATGGTGAGATTAAAGATATAAAAGATCCAAATGAAGCGATAAAGTGTGGTTTAGGAATGGTGCATCAACACTTTATGCTTATAGAACCATTTACAGTAGTAGAAAATATTATACTGGGAATGGAGCCAAAAACAAAATTAGGGCAAATAGATTTAAAAGCTGCAAGAAAAAATGTAATGGATATTTCAGAAAAATATGGACTTAAAATAGATCCTGATGAAAAAATTGAAAATATTTCTGTTGGGATGCAGCAAAGAGTTGAAATTTTAAAAGCACTTTATCGTGGAGCAGATATACTTATATTTGATGAGCCAACTGCTGTTTTAACTCCACAAGAAATTGACGAACTTATAAATATAATAAAGGGACTATCTGAACAAGGTAAAACTATTATTATAATTACTCATAAGTTAAGAGAAATAAAAGCAATGGCTAATAGATGTACAATTATTAGACATGGAGAAAAAATAAATACCGTTGATGTAAGCGATGTTACAGAAGCAGATCTTGCTGATATGATGGTAGGTAGACAAGTAGAACTTAAAGTAGAAAAAAAAGATCAAGAAGCAGGAGATACAACTTTAAAAGTAGAAAATTTAGTTGTTAAAGATATTAGAAATATAAATAAGGTTAATGGTCTTAATCTAGAATTAAAATCTGGAGAAATTTTAGGTATTGCTGGAGTAGATGGTAATGGTCAATCAGAATTACTAGAGGCATTAACAGGCCTTAGACATATTGAAGAAGGAAATGTTTATGTTAAAGATATAAACATAACAAATAAAAAACCAAAAGAAATTCAAGAAGTGGGTCTTTTTAATATACCTGAGGATAGACAGCGTAGAGGTTTGGTTTTAGACTTTACGATTGCTGAAAATTTAATTCTTGAGAACTTTTCAGATGAAAGATTTTCAAAAAAAGGAATATTAAAAGAAAAAGAAATAAATAATTTTGCAACAGAATTATCTGAAAAATTTGATATAAGACCTAGAGATATAAATTATCTAGCAGGTGATTTATCTGGTGGTAATCAACAAAAGATAATTATTGCAAGAGAAATTACAAATGATCCAGAAGTTTTAATAGCGGCTCAACCTACAAGAGGTTTAGATGTTGGAGCTATTGAATATGTTCATAAATTTTTAGTTGAACAAAGAAATAAAGGAAAAGCTGTTTTGTTAATTTCTTTTGAATTAGATGAAATATTAAAATTATCAGATAAAATTTGTGTTATTTATGAAGGAAAAATTGTTAAAACTATGAATAGAAAAGATACAGATGAACGTGAAATAGGACTTCTTATGGCAGGAGGTAAAACTCATGAAATCTAAAAGTAAAAATAGATTTTTTTATACCTTTATTTCAATACTATTTGGACTTATTTTTGGATCAGTAATTTTAAAAATAAGTGGAACTAGTCCCATTGAAGCATATAAAGTTATATTTAAAGGGATTTTTGGAAAACCAAGTTATGTAGCTTGGACTATGATAAATGCTGTGCCAATTATTCTTACAGGAATATCTGTAGCTTTTGCATTTAATACAGGATTATTTAATATAGGAGCAGAAGGACAATATATAGTTGGTTCAATTGGAGCAGTTCTTGCTGGGTATTTATTAAAATTACCACCTGTAATTCACCCAATAGTAGCTCTTTTATGTGGAGCAATTTGTGGTGGTATTTGGGGCGGTATAGTTGGATTCTTAAAAAGTAAATTTGGAGTAAATGAAGTTATTTCTTCAATAATGATGAACTGGATAGGATTTTATCTAAGTAATTATCTTTTAAGTTTTTCTTTTTTAAGAAAGCCAGCTAGTGATAACTCTTATTCAATACAACCAACAGCAAGTATTGGAATTTTACAAAAATGGAAAACTTCACCTGAAGGCTTAGCATTTTTAAAAGAACATGAATTTTTAAAACAATTTTTAAGACCTAGTGTAAACTGGGGATTTATAATAGCAATTATAATGGCTGTTTTAATTTGGTATATTTTAAATAAAACAACTTTAGGATACCAATTAAAAGCTGTAGGTTTTAATAAAGATGCTGCAGAATATGGTGGAATAAATATAAAAAGAAATCAAGTTATATCTATGACTATTGCAGGTGCATTGTCAGGACTAGCAGGGGCTATAACAGTTCTTGGAGTTGCAGGAAATATAGGTATGATGGCATCACAACAAGGATATGGTTTTGATGGTATGGCAGTATCTTTAATAGCTGGAAATAATCCTTTAGGATGTATATTAGCTGGACTTTTATTTGCAGGTTTAATGTATGGTGGAGGAAAACTTACAATTTTAGGAACTTATTCAGAGATAATTAAAATTGTAATAGGAATTATTATCTTCTTCATATCAATGCCTAAATTACTAGACTTGATTCAAAGTAAGATTAGTAGAAAAAATAATAAGGACGGTGTGAAACATGACTGATATATTAGGAATAATTAGTACAACTCTTTTATATTCAGCTCCTCTTATATATGCAGCATTAGGTGGAGTAATAAGTGAGAATGGTGGAGTTGCCAATATAGGTCTTGAAGGAATGATGACTTTAGGAGCGCTAGTGGCCGCAACAGTTGGTTTTTATACTGGTAACCCTTGGTTAGCCTTCTTATGTGGTGGATTGTCTGGAATGGCTCTTGCATTACTTCATGGTATTGCAACTATAAATTTTGCAGCTGATCATATAGTTTCAGGTATAGCTATAAATTTAATAGGACCTGGATTTGCATTGTTCTTATCAAGATTATTCTTTGATGGAGCAGCTATGACAAAACCAATTCCATTTGATAATAAATTACCACAATCTTTTAAATGGTTTTTTACACCAGAAAGAATGGCTAGTATGCCTTGGTTAAAACCTTTTAAAATAGTTTTCCAACAATATGTAATAGTTTATATTGCATTAGCACTTGTTTTATTAATGTGGTTTGTTCTCTATAAAACTAAATTAGGACTTAGAATTAGAGCAGTTGGAGAGCATCCAAGAGCAGCAGAAACTCTTGGTATAAATGTATATTTAATTAAATATATATGTGTATTATCATCAGGATTTCTTGCAGGGCTTGGTGGTGCAAGTATGTCTCTTGCAATAGTTTCAAACTTTAGAGAGACTCTTATTTCTGGTCAAGGATTTATAGCATTAGCGGCTATGATTTTTGGTGGATGGAAACCACAAGGTGCATTATTTGCTTGTTTATTATTTGGAGCAGCACAGGGATTGTCTGTATTCTTAGGAAATAAAGGAATAAAAATTGATCCTAATTTACTTTCAATGCTACCATATGTAATAACAATTATAGTTTTACTTGCTTTTGTAAAGGGAGTAAAAGCGCCAGCAGCAAATGGACAACCTTATGAAAAGAATAGTTAAAGCGTCTGGAAACAGACGTTTTTTTATTTGCAAAGATATTAAAAGCGGGTTAAATATGATATTATACTTTAAGTGGTTGAATTTTTAGTGCTGGAAAATTCATTTGATTATAGATATAAACACAGAAATAGAATAATAAATTTTAAAGAGGTGATAGTATGAGCATGAATATAAACTGGTATCCAGGTCATATGAAAAAAACAATTGAAGAAATAGAAAAAAAATTAAAATTAGTAGATTTTGTAATTGAAATAAGAGACTCGAGAATTCCTTATTCAAGTAGAAATCCATTGTTAAATACTGTATTAAAAGATAAGAGAAGACTTATAGTTTTAAATAAATCAGATTTATCAGAAGATGTACAAAATCAATTATGGATTGAAAAACTAAGTACTGATAATAATAAAGCTATTCTTTATTCTGCAGCAAAACCAAATCCAAGTTTGATAATAAAAGAGTCTTTAAATCTTATGAAAGATGAGCTTGAAAGATATAAAGCTAAAGGTATAAACCATGGACCTTTAAGAGCTATGATAGTTGGAATTCCAAACTCAGGAAAATCTACATTTATAAATGGTATATCTAAAACTAAATCAACTAGAGTTGGTAATAGACCTGGTATAACAACTACAAATCAGTGGATTAGATTAAATCCTAAGCTTCATTTACTAGATACACCAGGTATTTTATGGCCTAAATTTGAGGAAGAACAAGTTGGTATAAATTTAGCCTATACTGGTGCTATTAAAGATGAAATTCTTGATACAGAAACTTTATGTTTAAAACTTATAGAATATTTAAATAGTGTTGATAAAAATATTTTAGAAGAAAGATATAAAATAGAAATTGGAGAAAAAACACCAGTTGAAGTAATGGAAGCAATTGGTTTAAAACGTGGTGCTAAATTACGTGGAAATGAAATTGACTATACTAAAGTTGCTAATATAGTACTAGATGAATTTAGAAAAGGTACTTTAGGCAGAATTACATTGGAGAGATTATAGAATGCATGAAAATTTTGAAAAAGATTATCAAGAAAAAGGCTATAAATATATTGTAGGTATAGATGAAGTAGGTAGAGGTGCTTTATTTGGAGATGTTGTTGCAGGAGCAGTAATTATGCCTTTAGATGAAGAACATATTGAAGGAATAAAAGATTCTAAAAAACTTTCAGAGAAAAAAAGAGAAAAATTTTACGAAGAAATTTTAAATAATTCAGTTGCAGTTGGTATAGGTAGAGTAGAAGCTAAAATAATTGATGAAATTAATATAAAAGAAGCAACAAAACTTGCTATGCTAAAAGCTATAGAAAATTTAAGAGATAAAGACGGAAATAAAATCCAACCAGAAGTTTTATTAATAGATGCAGAAGTTATAAATACAGACATACTTCAAGTTCCTATAATTAAAGGTGATGATAAATGCTATAGTATATCTTGTGCATCAATAGTTGCAAAAGTATATAGGGATAGATTATGTGAAAAATGGTCTAAATTATATGATAAATATGGAATAGAGAAACATAAAGGATATGGAACAAAATTTCATAGAGAAGCGATAAAAGCCTATGGATATTGTGATATGCATAGAATGAGTTTTTTGAAAAATAGAAATGAATGGTAGGGAGTGTTAAATCACTCTCTTTTTTCTTGGAATAAAAAAACAAATAGTGTATTATAGTATTAGGATAATTTAATAGGTGATTATATTGAATAATAGAAAAATTGGAAATATTGGAGAAAATAAAGCAATAAAATACTTATTAGAAAAAGATTATTTAATATTAAAACATAATTATTATACTATGCATGGAGAAATCGATATCATTGCAGAAAAAAATGATTTATTGATTTTTATAGAAGTTAAATCTAGAAATTCTAATAAGTTTGGTTTTCCTTTAGAGTCTGTTGATGAAAATAAAATAAATAAAATTTCTAAAACAGCTTTAAACTATATTTATGAAAATAATATTAAAGATTTACAAGTAAGATTTGATGTAATTGAGGTATATTTAGACCAAAATAGAATAAATCATATAGAAAATGCCTTTTATCTAGTATAGGAGTGTGTTTAAAATGTATTCATGTATAAAAACTTGTTCGCTACAAGGATTAAATGGTGATGTTGTAAATGTTGAAGCAGATTTGTCAAATGGATTACCTAAGTTTATAATAGTAGGGCTTCCTGATACGGCAATTAGGGAGTCTATAGAAAGAGTTAGAGCTGCTATTAAAAATAGTGGATATGAATTCCCTCTAAAACGTATAATAATAAATTTAGCACCTGCAAACCTGCCTAAAGATGGATCACAGATGGATTTAGCAATTGCAATAAGTTTATTAGTTGCAAATGGAATAATAGAATCAATAGATGAAGATTATATTGTCTTAGGTGAACTTTCTTTAGATGGAAAAGTAAATTCTATAAATGGAGCATTACCAATGGTGATCTCTTTAAGAGAAAAAGGATATAAAAAATTTATAGTTCCAGATAAGAATAAATTAGAGTGTTCAATTGTGGAAGATGTTGAGATATATCCAGTAGAAACTTTAAGTGAAGTTGTTAATTTTTTTAATAAAGATATAAATATCACAAGACATATAGGAGAATTTATTCAAGAAAGTATTGATTATGAAATGGATTTTGCTGATATAAAAGGACAACGATTTCTAAAAAGAGCTATGGAGGTATCTGCTGCAGGAAGACATAATTTATTAATGATAGGTGTCCCAGGTAGTGGAAAGTCAATGGCAGCAAAAAGATATCCGACAATTTTGCCAAATTTAGATTATAAAGAATCTATAGAGGTTACAAAAATCTATAGTGTGGCAGGATTATTAAAAAACAATACACTTGTTACAGTACCACCTTTTAGAGCACCACATCACACAGCTTCTGCAGTTTCATTAATTGGTGGAGGAAGAATTCCAAAACCAGGAGAAATTTCACTTGCTCATAATGGAGTTTTATTTTTAGATGAATTACCAGAATTTTCAAAAAGTGTACTAGAAGTATTAAGACAGCCTTTAGAAGATAAAGAGATAAATATTGCAAGAGCAAATGCAAGTTTAACTTATCCAGCTGATTTTATGCTGATTGCAAGTCTGAATCCATGTCCTTGTGGATATTATGGATCAAGTACACATTCTTGTACCTGTAGTATGAATGCAATACATAAATACCTATCTAAAATATCACATCCATTGTTAGATAGAATTGATATACATATAGAAATTAGTGCTGTAAAATATGAAGAGATTTCTAAAAATTCCTTTGAAGAATCTTCAGAGGATATAAGAAATAGAGTTCAAAAAGCAAGAAAAATCCAAGAGGATAGATATAAAGATGTAAATATATCTTATAATTCAGATATTATAGAAAGTAAGATAGATGAATACTGTGTATTATCTAAAAAATGTAAAAATATTATGGATATTGCTTTTAAAAAATATAAATTTTCTGCTAGAACTTATAATAAAGTTTTAAAAGTTGCAAGAACAATTGCAGACTTAGATGGAGAAGAAAATATTCAAGAACAACATATATTAGAGGCAATTAGATATAGAACTTTAGATTCTAAGTATTGGGGAAATTAATATGGAATATAGAGATATGTTAATTTATTTAAATATTTTAGGACTTACAAATTTACAGATAAATAATGTTGAAAAATATATAGTAGAAAATGATTTAAATATTGAAGTTTTATTTAATTTAGAAAATAATGATTTAACAAAAAGATATATTTCTACAAGTGCATATGAAAAGATAAAAAAAGGAAATGTTGATATATTAAGTAGTGTAAAAGAAAATGCGGAAAAAAATAATATAGAAATATTAACTTATAAAGACAAGGATTTTCCTGAAAGATTAAATCCTATAGAAAATTCTCCAAAAGTAATATACGCAAAAGGCAAAATAAAAATTGAAGATAATATATCTATAGGAGTTGTTGGTTCAAGAAAACATACTGATTATGGAGAAATGGTAGTTAATTATTTTGTAGATGAATTAGTAAAACTTGGAGTAACTATAGTAAGTGGAATGGCTTATGGTATAGATACTATTGCTCATAAAAGAGCGTTAAAAAATAATGGAAGAACAATTGCTGTACTTGGAAATGGTGTAGATGTTATATATCCTATAAAAAATTCAAAACTATATATGAATATAATAAATAATGGTGCAGTTGTAGGCGAGTATCCATTAGGAACTCAATCTTTACCTTATAATTTTCCAGCAAGAAATAGAATAATTTCAGGTTTGAGTTTAGGTGTAATCATAGCAGAAGCTAGAGATAATAGTGGATCATTGATTACTGCAAGAGTAGCAGCAGAGCAAGGAAAAGAAGTTTTTGCAGTTCCTGGAAATATTAATTCTTTATATAGTGAAGGAACTAATAAGTTAATTAGAGATGGTGCAATTCCACTTATGAATATTGATGATATATTACTTGGAATTACAGAAATACAAAACAATGCTAATGTAAAAAAAGAGAAAGAAAAACTAGTTGTTAATTTAACAAATGAAGAAAAAATAATTTACGACTTGATTTTATCTGGAATTAAAGATATAAATAATATTTGTATATATTCTGATTTTGATATATCGTATTTAAATAGCATTTTAACAATTTTAGAATTAAAAGAATTAATAGTGAGTAAAAACAATAAAGATTTTTATATATTAGACTAAATATAAGGAAGTGTAATTTTGGCAAATAATTTGGTTATAGTAGAGTCACCTACAAAAGCTAAAACTATAAAAAAGATGTTAGGTAGTAATTACAAAGTAGTAGCGTCAGTAGGTCATATAAGAGATTTACCAAAAAGTAAATTAGGAATTGATTTAGATAATGATTTTGAACCTCAATATATTAATATAAGAGGGAAAGGACCATTAATAAAAGAATTAAAAAATGATGCTAAAAAATCAAAAAAAATATTTTTAGCAACTGACCCTGATAGGGAAGGGGAAGCTATTTCTTGGCATTTAAGCCATATTTTAGGATTAGATCCAAGTGATAATATTAGAGTAACTTTTAATGAAATAACAAAAGATACTGTTAAGGCTCAAATTAAAAATCCTAGAGCTATTGATATGGATTTAGTAGATGCACAACAAGCAAGAAGATCTTTAGATAGACTTGCTGGTTACAAAATAAGCCCATTACTTTGGAAAAAAGTAAAAAATGGTTTATCAGCTGGTCGTGTGCAATCAGTAGTTTTAAAAATAATCTGTGATAGAGAGCAATTAATTGAAGATTTTATTTCAGAAGAATATTGGACAATTGAAGCAGATTTAAAAAGTAAAAGAAAAAGCTTAGAAGCAAAATATTATGGAAGTACAATTAGTGGAGCAGTTAAAAAAGTTGAATTAAAAGAAGAAAAAGATGCAGATGAAGTATTATCAAGAGTTGATAATAAATCTTTTATAGTAGAAGAAATAAAAGAAGGAAGTAAGAAGAAAAATCCTAGTAATGCTTTTACTACATCTACATTGCAACAAGAGGCGTCAAAAAAATTAAACTTTTCAACTAAAAAAACAATGATGATTGCTCAAAGTTTATATGAAGGTATTGAAGTTCCAGAAGAAGGCTCTGTAGGTCTTATAACTTATATGAGAACAGATTCTACAAGAATTTCAAAAGTAGCGCAAGATGAATGTTTAAGTTTTATAAATAAAAATTATGGAAAAGAATATCTTTGTCCTAGAAATAAGGTTAAGAAAAATGAAAATATTCAAGATGCTCATGAATGTATAAGACCAACAAATATAAATAGAACTCCACATTCAATAAAAGATTCTTTATCAAGAGATGAGTTTAAACTATATAGTTTAATTTGGAAAAGATTTGTAGCATCTCAAATGGAAGCGGCAATATATAACACATTAAATTTATCTATAAAATCCAATACTGAAATATTTAAAACATCTGGATCTACAATTAATTTTGAAGGGTTTTTAAAAGTATATGACTATTCAATAGAAAAAGATAATATTTTACCAGTTATGAATGTTGGAGATAATTTAGCTTTAAATAAAATAGATAAAACACAACATTTTACTCAACCACCAGCAAGATATAATGAAGCTTCTTTAATAAAACTATTAGAAGAGATTGGTGTTGGTCGTCCATCGACATATGCTCCAACTATAAGCACATTATTATCAAGATATTATGTAGTTCAAGAAGAAAAAAGAATAGTACCAACGGAACTTGGACTAATGGTAAATGAAATATTATGTGAAAATTTTTCTGATTTAGTAAATGAAGAATTTACTGCATATATGGAATCTGAATTAGATAAAATTGCAGATGGAGAACTTTATTGGAAAGAACTTATTAGAACATTTTATGCACAACTTGCAAAAGAACTTGAAATTGCAGAGAAAAAAATTAAAAAAGTTGAAATTCGAGATGAAGAAACAGATGTAATTTGTGATAAATGTGGTAGAAATATGGTTATAAAAATGGGTAGATTTGGAAAATTCTTAGCATGTCCAGGTTTTCCAGATTGTAGAAATGCTAAACCTTTAATTGAAAAGGTTGGGGTTTCTTGTCCAAAATGTAAGGGTGAAATAGTAGTAAAAAGAAGTAAAAAAGGAAGAAAGTTTTTTGGTTGTTCAAATTACCCAGAATGTGATTTTGTAACTTGGAATGAACCTATAAATAAAAAATGTCCAAAATGTGGTGAGATATTAACTAAAACATCAACTAAAAAAGGGACAACTATAAAATGCAGTGACAAAAACTGCGACTATAGAGAAAATCAGGCAGATTAAAAGAGTTTTTGTTGAAAAACTCTTTTTTTATATAAAAAAGGAAGTGAGGAAATGCTAAGTTGTTTATCTATTATAGATAGAAAATTATCTGTGAAATATAATATAGTGCCAATTGAAGAAAAAAAAGACTCTATTCTTTGTATTGCAAGTAGATTTAACAAAGGTGAAGTAGATAATTTAGAAATATTATTAAATAAAAGAGTAGTTATTGAAGAAGTTAGTATTGAAGAGTTAAATGAAAAAAGAATAGAAGTTTTTAAAAGTTATGAAAGGATTAAAATATTAGAAAAAATAGAACTTTTAAATCAATATAAATTAAATATTCATTTGGAAAATTCAATTGAAAATAAATCACCTATAATAGAAATTATGGATTTAATAATAGAACATGCAATAGTAGAAAAGTGTTCAGATATACATATAGAAGGAATTGAAAGAGAAGTTGTGGTTAAAATAAGAATTGATGGGAGCTTAAAAGAACTATGTAGATTAAACAAGGAATATCAACAAAAAATAATTTCTAGAATTAAAGTTCTTTCAAATTTGGATTATACTGTTAAAAATATACCTCAAGATAGTAGATTTACATATATATACAACAGTAAAAATATAGATATTAGAGTTGCAACAACACCTACTGTTTATGGAGAAAAAATTGTGCTTAGAATTTTAGATAAAAATAATGTAGATTATACTAAAGAGGGCATAGGTCTTTATGGTGAAGATGTTATTAAAGTAAATAAATTATTGTCTCAGCCAAGTGGCTTAATTTTGTCTGTTGGTCCAACAGGATGTGGAAAGTCTTCAACTATATATACTTTTTTAAAATATTTAATGAATGAAGAAATAAATATAATAACCATTGAAGATCCTGTAGAGTATAAAATTGAAGGTATAAATCAGATTAATATAAATGAAGAAGCAGGACTAGATTTTAATGAAGGTTTAAAGGCAATACTAAGGTTAGACCCAGATGTACTTATGCTTGGAGAAATAAGGAGTTTAGATACGGCTACAACTGCTATTAGAGCATCTATTACAGGACGGAAAGTTTTTAGCACTATACATACATCAGATTCACCATCTACGATTTATAGATTATTAGACATGGGAGTAGAAAATTATTTAATATCTTCAGGAGTAATTGGAATTATTTCTCAAAGATTGGTGAGAAAACTCTGTGATTGCAAAAGAAAAAAGAAAGATTATATAGAATTATATGATGAGGTTATTGAGTATTACGAACCGGTGGGTTGTGAGAAATGTAATGATGGATATATTGGTAGAGTAGCAATATTTGAGATATTAATACTAAATCAGAAATTAAAGGAGGGAATAAATAAAAATAAAAGTTTAGATGAATTAAGAGAAATTGCAAAGGAAGGTGGAATGGTAACATTAAAAGAAGCGATGAAAAAAGCGGTATTAGAAGGAAAAACTTCAATTGATGAAGTGTATAAAAATATTATGACTATTGGTGATTAATATGAATTTTAAGTATAAAGCTATAAATAAAGAAAAAGAAGAAGTAGAAGATAGTATAGTAGCAAATTCAGAAAAAGAAGTTTTATTGTTATTAAGAACAAATGATTTAAAACCTATTTGGATAAAGAAGGATTTTGAAAAAAGTCGTGAAATAAAAATAACGAAGAGGATAATAAATAAAGAAAATTTACAAATATTTTTATACAAACTTTATATACTGACATATTCAAATATAACGATTCCTGAATCTATAAAAATAATAGTAAATGATACAAAAAATAAAAAAGAAAAGGAAATATATTTTTCTATATTTAAAGATTTAGATAAAGGATATTCTTTTGCAGAATCAATAGAAAAACAAAATTATTTTCCAAAGTTTTTAGTAAGTATGATAAAAATTGGAGAGGAGTCATCAAATCTTAATGATGTATTTTTAAATCTATCAAATTATTATAAGGATGAGATTAAATTTGAAAAAGAAATAAAGTCAGCAATGTATTATCCTATATTATTATTGTTAATAACTTTTATGGTAGTTAATTTTTTAATGATATCAGTATTACCAAAATTTACTGAGATGTTTTATAGTGATGGAGAAAAACTACCATTTATAACTAAAATTTTAATAAAAATATCTAATTTTTCAAGTGAATATATAATTACAATTAATTTATTCCTGTTAATTTTATTTATAAGTATAGTATTATCTTTTAAAACAGAAAAGGGCGGATTATTTATAGACAGGATTAAACTTAAAAGTAAATTATATAGATATATATTAATTAAAAAATTTTCGGAAATGATGTATTTATTATTATCATCAAATATAACTATATATAATGCAGTAGAATTAACAGCGAAATCTGTTGATAATAAAATTTTTTCTAAAGAATTAGAGAGTGTTAGAAAAGATATATACAATGGAGAAAATTTATCAGATAGTTTAGAAAATATATCTTTTTTTCCAAGTATGTATATATCAATGATTAGAATTTCAGAATATTCAGGAAGAAATAAAGATGTTTTTAAAAATTTAATATCATATTATGAATATGAAGTTAAATTTAAACAAGATAAGTTTATAAAGTTTTTTGAACCAGTACTTATAATAATTCTGTCGCTAATTGTAGGATTTGTTATATTAGCAATAGCAATTCCAATGTTTGATGTAGTTAATATTATTTAAGGAGGATAAAATGAAAACTAAAAAGAAGGAAGGATTTACCCTAGTGGAGCTTGTAATTGTTATTTCAATTATAATGATTTTAATAAGTATTGCATTACCTAGATACAATAAGACAAATATGTCAGCACAAGTAGCAGCACATAATTCAAATGTTAAAATGATAAAAAATGCAGCTATATTATATTTAAGTGATAATAATGATGATACAAATATAGATGAAAGTAAAATAGGGGAATACATAGATGGTAAAATGCCAAAACCAATAAAAAACATTCAAGGAGCTAATCAAGAAAGCTTTACAATAACTATAACAAATGGAGAGATTATTATATCACCGGGTTTAGTAAAAGTAGAAGGTAAGAATATTGTATTAGTTGAATAAGGTAATAGTATTATGATTATAAAAATATTGTTATTTTATATAGGAGCGTCATTAGGATCTTTTTTTGCTTTGATTTTAGATAGAAGAAG
>CAMIZH010000008.1 GCA_946403255.1 uncultured Peptoniphilaceae bacterium
TTAACAGCTCTTATTGAAAAAAACATAAGTATCAAAATTAGAATAAATAGAAGTAATCTTCTAAAAGCAAAGTTTGTTTTTACTTTTCTATTTTTTTTCAAGTCACTTCACCTAATTACTCTATAATTATACCATAAGATTTTTTATTTTAATTAGTTATTCAAAAAAAATTTGTTCAATTTCTTCTTTGTTTTGTCTAGTCATTAAATCAATTACTGCTCTTCTAGGATCTTCGCCCTTATATAAAACAGCATATAATTTTTCAGTTATCGGCATAGATACATTATGTGCTTTTGAAAGTTCATAAGCTGATTTAGTAGTCTTTACACCTTCAACAACTTGACCTATTTCAATTGCCGCTTCTTCTGATGAAAGTCCTTGTCCTATTAATATTCCTGCTCTTCTATTTCTAGAATGCATACTTGTGCAAGTTACAATTAAATCACCAAAACCAGCAAGACCATTAAAAGTTTGAGCATTTGCTCCTAAGCTAATTCCCAATTTACTCATTTCATATATTCCACGAGTCATAAGAGCCGCTTTAGTATTATCTCCATATCCTAATCCATCGCTCATTCCTGCAGCTAATGCAATTATGTTTTTTAATGCTCCACCTATTTCAACACCTATTAAATCTGTATTTGTATATACTCTAAAATGTGATGTTGAAAATGCATCTTGAACAATCTTTGATATCTCTGCATCTTCTGATGATACTGTTACTGCTGTTGGAATATCCTTTCCAACTTCTTCAGCATGAGACGGACCTGATAAAACGGCAAAAGGATTATTTGGAAGTATTTCCTTAGATATTTCCGAAACTCTATCTAAAGTTTCTACCTCTATTCCCTTTGCTAAATTAACTAAAATTTGTTTTTCATTTATATTACCACTTATTGTAGTCAATATTCCTCTAACTGCATTTGTTGGAACTGCAAGTACTATTATATCTGTATCTTTTACAGCGTTATTAATATTAGTAGTTGCAAAAATTTTATTAAATTTCACATCTGGTAAATATTTAGAATTTTCTAAATTTTCATTTAAATCATCTACTATTAATTGATTTCGAATATAAAACTTTACATCATGACCTTTGTTTGAAAGAAGTCTGGCAATTGCTGTTCCCCAACTTCCTCCACCTAAAATAGATATGTTCATATTATTTATTCACCTTGCCTAATTTATTTTCACTACCATTTAATATTCTTTTAATATTAGCCTTATGTCTTACAATTCCTAAAATAGCCATTGTATAAATCATTAATAAACTATTTAACTCATACTTCCCTGAAATAGTAAATAATATTGCAAAAGCTACAAAAAAAGCAATTGAAGCTAATGAAGCCATTTTTGAGAAAATAGCAACAATCATCCAAATTGCCCATGCTATAAATGTTAATTTAAAGTTTAATAATGCTAAAGCACCCATAGTTGTAGCGACACCCTTTCCTCCTTTAAATTTCATATAAAAAGGAAAATCATGTCCTATAATACAACATAAGATTACTACTAAAGTTAAAAAATCGTCTAACTTAAATATATATTTTGCTAAAACTGTTACTAAACTACCCTTGATAAAATCAATTATAAATGTAATAACACCCCATTTTTTACCAAGTACTCTCATAGCATTTGTCGTTCCTGCATTTCCACTTCCGTGATTTCTTATATCTGTATTTAAAAATTTATTACCTATATAATAAGACCCCGATAAGGTTCCTATTATATAAGCTAATAAACAAATAAATATTATTTTCATTGGCCTTTCTCGCCTCTGTTCTTTAATACCATAACTAAAGGAACACCATCAAAACTATAAGATTCTCTTATTTGATTTTCTAAATATCTTATATAAGAAAAATGGAATAGTTCTTTGTCATTTACATGTATCATAAAACGTGGTGGCCTAACTGATACTTGAGATCCATAATAAAGTTTACCACGTCTACCTTTATCTGATGGTGGTTGATTCATTAATACAGCTCTATTTAATATATCATTTAAAACGCCAGTTTGTATTCTATGATTATAGTTATTATTTACTAAAGAAATTAATTCTAATAATTTATTAACTCTTTGACCTGTTTTTGCTGATATAAAAACAATTGGTGCGTAATTAATAAATGGAAGTCTGTCTCTTACTTCTTTTTCAAAATTTTTCATAGTTTTATTATCTTTTTCAATTAAGTCCCATTTGTTTACAGCTATAATTATTGCTCTATTATTATCATGGGCATAACCTACAATTTTAGCATCTTGTTCTGAAACGCCTTCTGCAGCATCTATAACAAGTACACAAACGCTAGATCTTTCTATTGCTGTTAAAGTTCGTATAACTGAATATCTTTCGATATTTTCATCTATACGTTTTTTCTTTCTAAGTCCTGCTGTATCTACAAATATATAATTTTCATCATTAAATGAAAAATTTGTATCTATTGCATCTCTTGTAGTTCCAGGAATATCTGTAACAATTACTCTTTCTTCACCTAATATATTATTAATTAAAGAACTTTTACCTACATTTGGTTTCCCAATAAATGACACTCTAATATCATCATTATCAAAACCTTCTTCTTGTGGTTGGAAACCTTCTATTACTTCATCAAGTAAATCTCCAACTCCCATTCCTTGCTCCGAACTTATAGAAATTGGATTTCCAAGTCCTAATTCGTAAAAATCGTAAAAATTATCTTTTGCTTTTTTTGAATCAAATTTATTTACAGCTAAAATAACTTTCTTATTTGTTTTTCTTAAATATGTTGCTATTTCTCTATCTGTAGATGAAACACCATTAACTCCATCTGTTAAAAAAATAATTACATCACTCATATCAAGTGCTAAATCAGCTTGAGTTTTAATACTAGACATAAAGATATCTTGATCCTTTAAATCTAGTCCTCCAGTATCTACAAGTAAAAATTCTCTTCCTAGCCAACTGGCATTTGAATATATTCTATCTCTAGTTACTCCTGGTGTATCCTCAGTAATTGATATCTTTCTTCCTACAATTTTATTGAAAAGTGTTGATTTCCCAACGTTCGGTGTGCCAATAATTGACACTATGGGCTTTTCCATAATATCACCCCATTCTATTATTTTCGTTTTTCATTATATCATTAGATTTAAGTACTTTCAATTAATATTATATTGTCTAACCCCTTAACTATATAGTATAATTCAATAAATGAGGTAATTTTATGGTAAAAAATATTAAAAGTTTTAATGAAGCTAAAAAACTAGTGGATTTAGCTCTATATACAGGTCAATTACTTATTATAAGTGGTGCGGAAATATATCGTGCTGAAGATACTGTTAAAAGAATTTGTGAAGCTACGCCAAATATTGATTCAGTAAATGCATATGCTCTGCCATCTGCTTTATTTATATCTATTGAATATCAGAGAGAAAGTTATACAAAATTTAAAAGAGTTGAACCACTTCGGACTAACCTTAGTTCAATTGATAAATTAAATACATTTTCTAGAAAATTTGTATCTTCAACAGACTATATATCCTATGAAGATGCTTTTTTAGAGCTTTCAAATATTGAAAAAGAAAATTCAATGGATGCTTGGAAAGTAAATTTATCTGGAGCAATGGCTGGAGCTTTCTTTACTCTTCTTTTTGGTGGAGATTTTAGAGACTTCTTTTGTACATTTTTCATAACAGCTGCTATGTCCTATGTTCTAAATAAAATATCTAATTTTAAATTTACTTTTATGTTAGATAACTTTATTGGTGCATTTATAGTTTCTATACTTGCTGTTATATCTGTTAAATTAAACATTGGTTCAAATGTCGATAAGATTATTATAGGAGCTATTATGGTTCTTGTTCCTGGTGTGGCAGCTACAAATGCATCTCGCGATATAATGAATGGAGATTTCCTTTCAGGAGTTATTGGATTTACAAAGGCAATATTTTTAGCTCTATCAATAGCTTTAGGTGTTGGAGTTGTACTAAAAGTATTTATATGAGGTTATTATTATGAGTTTTTATTTATCACAATTTTTAATAGCATTTTTTGCAACAATGGGTTTTGCATTATTTTTTAATTGTCCAAAACGAGTTCTTATAACATCTTGTACTCTCAGCGGTATTGTATGGGTTATTTATAAATATCTAGTACTTAGGACTAATAATGTTATAACTGCAGGATTTACTGCATCATTTATACTTGGTGTAGTTAGTGAGTTCTTTGCACGTAAATATAAAACTCCAGCAATTATTTTTATACTTCCTGGTCTTGTTCCTATGATTCCTGGAGCTGGAACTTATTACTCAATGTATTATTTAATATATAAAGAATATACAACTTTCCAAAATGTTGCATCTGAAACATTTTATATTCTAATTGCTCTGGCATTAGGTATAGTTGTTGCAACTGGAGTATCAAGAGTATTTATTACAATAATGAATAAAATCAAAAAAAAAGAGACTGCTTAATCAGTCTCTTTTAAATTTCTCATATATATTTTTTGCTTTTTCATATCTATCTTTTACAAAAGTTTCTTGTAAATAGTAAACTTTATAGTTATCAATATCCATTTGAGCAAATACTTCTCCACTGGCATCATAATAATTTAAATTAATAGCCTTTCCATCAAGTCTATCTTCTATTACGAGTATTCGTCCTCTATTATCCTGTAATGCTCTTAAAACTAAAACTCCACTATCTGTTTCATAAGTTCTATCTACAATATTATAACCTAGCATATAATCAACATTTTCTGAAAAAACATCAAAGGAAAAAATCATTTGATTGAATAATTTTTTATCCATAACTTTATCAAATTTATTAAAACTATTTTTTTCTATTTCCATTGCTAAATTATTATTTAAAGTATTTAAATAGCTAAGATTGTTTTCACCTGGATATAATAAAGCATCATAATAATTAATAAATAACTTTTTATCATTTAAAATTTCTTTTTCTTTAATACCTATATTTTTATAGGATTCATCTCTTACTGTAGAATAATTTTTAGTGATATATTCTTTTACTAAAAAATTATTAGTTAATTCATAATATTTTTTAATTCCAATAATTTTATAAATTTCTTTGTTATAATCTTCTATTTCTTTATTTAACTTAGAGTTTAGTAAATTATTTGCTATTAAAGAATTTATATACACATTTGAAATAGTTTCCTCAGCGCTAGATACTTCATAATCATTAAAAAAAGCTGTATTTAACTTTCTATATCTATCTCCATCTTTAGATACTTTATTTACTCTATCAACATCTAAAATAGTAGGAAAAGATACTAATAATTTTTTATTTAAATCCTCTTCTGAAATATTTAAGTTAAGACTTGAGAATTCATCTGATTTCTTATTTATTTTATCTTTTTGATCTTTTATAGATATAAGTTTTGAATTGATATTATTAATTTCATCTTCTGTGTTTTTTATATTTTCTTTTAAAATTTTATTTTGATTTTTATATAATTTATCTTCCTTTGATATATTATTAATATTTTTAAAAGATATAAATATAATAGACATAGATATAATTAAAAATACTGATGATATTAAAATATGTGTTTTACTATTTAAGTTTTTCATATTTTATCACCCTTACTCCTTAATACTTGAATAATACCTATATTTTCATAGTATTTCTTTGAAAATTCATTTATATTATTTTTTAGTTTTAAAAGTCTGTTTGATGATAATTCTCCAGTACTTAATCCTGAATCTTCTGCTAATTTAAAAACCTCATATAATATATTTATATTTTCATTTAATTCTGATATTTCTTTCTCTTTTAATTCGCCCTTTTCTTTTAATCTATTTAAACTATCTGAATAAAAAGCTGTTGAGAATAAAATAACATTATTCTTATTTGAATTTTTGTTAAGGTTTGTAAGATAGCCAATAGTACCTTCACTTTTTGCAATATTAATAAACTTATCTAATTCTATTTGTGAATATAAATCCACATCTAACTCTTCCACAGAGCCCATTGATGTCAAATCTAAAAACATATTTGCAGTTCTATCAAACTCTTCACTATTATAATAATTTCCTGAATAATAATCTGAAAATAATTCAATATCTGTTTTAATTTGAGTTTCTATACTTTTATTTTCATTTTTTAAAATATCTAAAGATTTTTCCACTTCTTTATCTTTTTTTTCTTTAATATCATATCCATATTTAGATATAAATATTAATTCTAAATCTTCAAGATTATTTTTTTCAAAATCATATTCTTTTTTTATCTTAATAATCTCATTATTAATAGACTCTAATTCAGATGATAGTTTTTTATGTTCATCCTTCATAGAATCTATATTTTTTACATTTAATGTTGAATATATAAAAAAACAAACACTGATTATAAATAATATTATTGAAATTCTAGTTATTATAAATAATTTATTCGATTTTTTTTCCATATCTAAACCATCTTTTTAATTACTAAATTATTATTTGCTACATCTTTATATTTTGTATCTACTCTTTTAACTATTACAAAAGCAATAGCCATAATTATAATTCCTGAAATTAGACTGTATAACTCTACATGAGCAAAGTTTAATTTTCCAAAAACAATGGATGCTATTAAAGATCCACTTAAGAAAAATATCAAAGGTAGTCCATAAACTAATAACATATAGCTTAGGACTGCCTTTGAATTCATTTGAATAGATACCCTTTCACCAGGTTTTGCATTTATTGTATTTAATGTTCTAAGTTGAAAGGGTTTAGATTCACTACATTTTGCCGAACAAGTTGAACAGTCGGAACCACAGGCACTTTCTCTAGTAGCAAGTATTTCGATAAAATCTCCATCTTCCTTTATAACAACACCTATTTGTTCCATAATGCACCTCTATTATTTTTCTTCTTTTCTAACTTGAATATGAACTTCTTTTAATTGTTCTTCTGTAAGCTCAGTTGGAGCTCCAGTTAATAAACAAGTAGCAGATTGAGTTTTAGGGAATGCTATAACGTCTCTAATATTATCAGAACCAGTAAATAGCATTATTAATCTATCTAATCCATAAGCTAATCCGCCATGTGGTGGAGCACCATATTTAAAGGCTTCTAGTAAAAATCCAAATTTGTTTTGTGCTTCTTCTTCTGTAAATCCTAAAGCTTTAAACATAGTTTTTTGAACTTCACTATCATTTATTCTAATACTTCCTCCACCCATTTCATCTCCATTAATAACAATGTCGTAGGCTTTTGCTCGAGCAGCTTCTGGATTTGTTAATACAATATCTAAATCTTCGTCCATAGGAGAAGTGAATGGATGATGTTTAGCAACAAATCTATCATCTTCTTCATCATATTCAAATAATGGGAATTCTGTAACCCAAACAAGTTTATAATCATCTTTATCAATAAGTTCCATATCTTTTGCAACTTTATTTCTTAAATTACCTAAAGAATCATAAACAACTTTATTTTTATCTGCTACAAATACTAATAAATCTCCATCTTCTGCATTCATTTCTTTAATTATTTCAGCCATAGTTTCTTCGCTTAAGAATTTAGCTATTGGAGAATTTATTTCATTGTCAGCAAGTTTTATCCATGCAAGACCTTTAGCACCGTAATCTTTTACAAAATCTTCTAATTTACCAATAGCTTTTCTTGAATAAAAAGCAGAACCATTTTTAATATTAATACCTCTTACACTTTTACCTTCTTCTGTTGCTGATTCAAATACTTTAAATCCACATTCTTTTACAATATTTGAAATATCTTGTAATTCAAGGTCAAATCTAAGGTCTGGTTTATCTACTCCATATCTATCCATTGCTTCTTGATACTTCATTCTATTAATTGGTAATTCTATATCTACATTTACCATTTCTTTAAATGCATATTTTAAAAATCTTTCATTTATATCAATTACATCATCAATATCAACAAAACTCATTTCAAGGTCAATTTGAGTAAACTCTGGTTGTCTATTCGCTCTTAAGTCTTCATCTCTAAAACATTTTGTAATTTGCATATATCTATCTAGACCTGAAACCATTAATAATTGTTTCATAAGTTGTGGTGATTGAGGTAATGCATAAAATTGTCCATCATTAACTCTACTTGGAACTAAATAGTCTCTAGCTCCTTCTGGAGTTGGTTTAGTTAACATTGGAGTTTCAACTTCTATAAATTTCTCATTTGCAAAGAAATCTCTAGTTACCTTGTAAAATTTAGATCTCATCATAAGTTTTTTTTGCATAGATGGTTTTCTTAAATCTAAAGGTCTATTTTTAAGTCTCATAGTTTCTGAAACATTATCATCATCTTTTATATAAATAGGTGGAACTTCTGATTCATTAAGTATTTTTAAATCATTAGCTAAAATTTCAACATGTCCAGTTGGAATTTTTTTATTTATTGAAGATCTTTCTCTTACAATACCTTTTATAGCAATAACATATTCTGATCTTAAAGAAGTCGCTTTTTCAAATAAAGATTTATCAACAGTATCATCAAAAACAATTTGTGCTATTCCTTCTCTATCTCTAAGGTCAACAAATATAATAGAGCCTAGGTTTCTTTCTTTAGCAACCCATCCCATTAGAACAACTTCATTGCCTATATTTTCTTCTCTAAGTTCTCCACAATACATACTTCTTTTTAATTCGCCCATTTTTTCGGCCACAGTAAATCCCTCCATATCATAAATAAAACCTCGTCCTAAGGGACGAGGGATATCTCGTTATAACACCCTTTAAGTAATTTTCTAAAAAAGAAATTTTTACTTATTTTTATACAAAAAGTGTTTCTTTATCTATTATTTTAAAACTCTTAATTAGTTTGATTATATTGTTTTTTAAAAATCATGTCAAGTCTAACAAACTCTATTATGAATTCTTTCAAGTAAAATTTCAGGTGTACTACTTAAGTTTTTTTCTACTATTTTTTGTATTGCAAAACCAGCACCCTTATCCATACCTTGACAACCAGCTAATAAAATAGCGTCATTTTTTGTAGCATTTTCAATAATATTATTTATACCATCTTCTAAAGTATCATATATTTTTACATCAATTTCATTTTCTCTCATAACTTCTAAGAATACTTCTTTTTCAGCTTCTGAAACTTCATCTTTTTTACTAACTGTATCTTTACTAAGTGTTGCATAAAAAGTTTTAGGATTTAATTTCTTTAACCATTCAGCTGTTTTTTCAGCAGTATCTCTATTTAAATTAACTCCTCTATTTCCACGAATTGCATATATCATATGAAAATCTTCATAATCCATTTTAGACAATGTATCTAATGTAACTTCTATATTTCTAGAATTGGCATAATGATCATCTATAATTTGAAATTCTTCGTCATAAATCATTTCAAATCTTCTTTCAACACCTGAAAATTCATTTATAGATTTTTCTATTAATTCAATATCAATACCATTTAAAAGCCCAATTATTATAGCAACAACTGAATTCATAACAGATGAATATCCAGCTACTGATAGTTCTACTATAAAATCACCTTTTTTAATATTAACATCTCTATATTTAATATCTCTATTTATAACAAATTCATATTTACCTTTTCCTGTTGATAAATCTAAATTTCTTATAGAAAAATCTTCATTATAATTATCTTCTTCTAAAGAATAAGTTAAAACTTGAGCTTTCGTTTTATCTTTTAGATCTTTAATTTTATCAAAATCAACATTTAATACAGCTATTGCTTTATCTGATGCTTCTCTAATTAATTTAGATTTAACTTCATAATATTTTTCAAAACTTCCATGCTGATCAATATGTTCTTTACTAAAGTTGTTAAAAGTCACAATATCAAAATCAACATTTTTAACTCTATAAAGTTCTTCTGATGAAGAAGATACTTCCATTGTAACTTTTTCAATTTTCTTATCTACCATATCTTTAAAATATCCTTGTAACTCTAAAGATTCTGGAGTAGTTAATATAGAAGGAATACTTACATCAGCATATTTTGTAAATACAGTTCCCATTAATCCTGTATTATATCCTGCATCTTTAAATATTTTATCTACCATAAATGAAGTAGTTGTCTTTCCATTTGTTGCTGTAATTCCAGTAACATTAACTTTCTTTGATGGAGCATCAAAAAAATTAGATGCAAGGTCAGCTAAAGCTATTCTAGAATTTAAAACTTTAATTTGATCAATATCTTCATCTACATAGTCTTCTACTACAATTAAAGTTGCTCCTTTTTTTATTGCTTCAGGAATATATTTATGACCATCTGTTATATAACCCTTTATAGCAACAAAAATATCATTATTTTCAACTGAACCTGTATGGAAATTTAATTTATTTATATCCCTATCCATATCAATATTTCTATTTTTATCTATAATATCTATATTTTTAAATAAATCTTTTAATTTCAAATTAGCCACCTTAGAATTCGAAATCATTAAAATATTTTTCTTTTTTCCTAATGATTTCTATATTTTTAGAAAAATAATCATTAATATTCCTATATTGCATAACTTTTTTTAGCTTGTTAGTTTCTGGATAAAAAAACTTTGAAGAACTGCACATTCCTGCTCCTAATATACTTTCTTTTTCTTCCATAATAGCAATATTATAAATAGATTCTAATCCCTTTTTAGAATATCCTATATTTTCTCCATTACCTAACATTCGTTTTTGTCTATACATATAGTAAGGATTATAATTATTTTCCATTGTCATAGTCTTACTTATTTCTAATATTTTATTCATATTGTTTTTATTATTAAAATCATCTTTATACAGTTTAGATCCATTTTTCAAAGCCAATGTATGAATAGTTATATTCTCTGGATTTAAAGCATTAATAATTTTTAAACTATTAATAACTTCTTTTTGCCCCTCATCTGGAAGACCTAATATTAAATCCATATTTATAGAATTAAATTTCAGTTTTTTAGCCATTTCATAAGTATCTAATATATCTTCCACTGAATGTTTACGACCAATTTTTACTAAGGTATCTTCATTCATTGTTTGAGGGTTTATACTAATTCTATCTACTGCATTTTCTTTTAACATTTGAAGAATATTAAAATCAATTGTATCTGGTCTTCCACATTCAACTGTAAACTCTAAAGATTTACCATAATAATTATTTATTGTATTTACAACTTTAAATAATTCATCTTCATTAAGTACCGTTGGTGTTCCACCGCCTATATAAATACTTCTAGGCGGATTTTTTATAAATTCAGAATTTACTTTTAATTCCTCTATTAAGTTTTCTGTATATTTTTCTAAAGTATTTTTATCATTATTTAATGTTAAAAATGAACAATAACTACATTTACTTGGACAAAAAGGAATATGAACATATAAATTATATCTATTTCTATCTAAAGGATATATATATTTATATTGTATTTTTGCAATATCTAAACATAAATCAATTGCATCATCTAATAAATAATAAAGATTTTTTAATATATTTCTAACTTCTAGCTCACTATTTTTTTCCATTAATTTTAAAGTTAATTTAATAGGCTTTACACCTGTTAAAATTCCCCAAGAATCATGTAATTCAAAATAATCAAATAATAAAATATATAATTTTTGTTTTATCATTATCTTATTTAATCTGTTTTCCTGCATTTTTCTTAGAATTATTTTCTCGTGAATATTTCTAAAGTTAATATCTAACTCTAAATCTTTCCCTTCTATTATTGAAATTTTAAAATCTTCATTATTATTTTCATAGGACGGAAAATGTAGTCTTATAAATTCAAAAACATCTCTTTTTATATCTTCATTTTCACATAATATTTTTATCATATCATTGATCGAATAAATGGATTGTTACTTTTTTCTTGTGCAATAGTTGTTTCTGGTCCATGTCCTGGTAAAACTATAGTGTCTGCTGGTAAATTCATTAATTCTCTTAATGATTCCATGATTGTATCATAATCTCCACCTGGAAGGTCTGTTCTACCTATTGAGCCACTAAATAATGTATCTCCTGTAAATAATATATCATCTAGTAAAAAACAAGCTCCACCAGGTGTATGTCCTGGCGTTAATATGACTTGTATTTTTTTATTTCCAAAATCAATATAATCATTTTCATTAAAAATAACATCAGCTTTTAGTGTTTCACTTTTTATACCAAGCATTTCTCCTAAATTACCTGATCTATCTTCAAGCATAACTTCATCTTTAGTACTTATATATGCTGGTACATTTAATTTTTCTCTAACTTCTTTTAATGCTCCAAAATGATCTGGATGTGCGTGAGTTAATAAAATTTTTGAAACTTTTAAATTTCTTTCTTCTACTGCTTTTAATATATCAAATGGTTGTGCCCCTGGATCTATTATTATAGCTTCATTTTCATCATTGAAAACTATATAACAATTAGCTTGATAACTTCCAACAGGCATTCTTATTATTTTAAAATCCATATTTCCCCCTATATTACTTTGCTACTATCTAATAAAATTGTTACTGGTCCATCATTTACAATGCTTAACTTCATATCTGCACCGTATTCTCCACTTGCAACAATTATATTTAGTTCTTTTGATTTTTCTATAAACTTTTCATAGTATTTTTTACCCTGTTCAAATTTAGCTGCTCTAATATAACTTGGTCTATTACCTTTTCTAGCATCTCCATACAATGTAAATTGTGATACAACTAAAAGTTCTCCTGAAATATCTAAAAGACTTTTATTCATAACACCATCTTCATCATCAAAGATTCTTAAATTTATAACCTTTTTAAAAATATAATCAAAGTCTGCATCTTTATCTTCATCTTCTATTCCTAATAATAATGCAATTCCTGATTTTATTTCCCCTACTATTTTTTCTTCAACTTCTACATTTGCATTTGTTACTCTTTGAACTACAGCTCTCACAAATAGCCCCCTTATGCCTTAACTCTATATACATCTATTACATTTTTTATCTTTTTAAGTTTTGCCATTAAACTTCTTAATTCTTCTTTATCAGATATTTCTACAACTAAATCTAAAAATAAATCGCCATCTTTTGTAGTCCTAGCACTTAAACTATGCAAGTTTAATTTAGAATCATTTATTTTATTTGCAACATCAGATATAACATTTGATTTATCTAAAGCTCTTACTTCAATTTCAGTATTATAAGATGCACCTTCTTCTTTGTCCCAATTAACATCTATAACTCTAGCTTTATCATCTAGGTTTACCATATTAGTACAGTCTGCTCTATGAACTGATATACCTCTACCTATAGTTATATATCCTATAATATCATCTCCTGGAACTGGGTTACAACATTTTGCAAATCTAACTTTTAAGTTATCGGAACCCTTTACAGTGATTCCATCTTGAGATTGTCGTCTCTCTTTATTTTGAACTTTAGTTTGTTCAGTAATAATAGGCATCTTATCTTTATTCTCTTTTTTATAAGATTCTACTAATTTAGAGATAACTTGATTTAAAGTTATACTTCCAAAACCTAAAGCTGCATAAAGATCTTCTTTTGATCCAGAACTTAATTTTTCGCAAACTTCTTCTAACCAAATATCACGAATTAAATCTGATGGTCTATATCCTAATCTTTTAGCTTCTTTTTCTAACATATCTTGTCCACGTTCAATATTCTTATCTCTATCTTTTACTTTAAAGTATTGAGATATTTTCTTTTTAGCCTGTGGACTTTTAACTACATTTAACCAGTCCAATGATGGTCCTGAATTTGGATTGGTTATTACATCTACAATATTTCCATTTTCAAGTTTGTAACTAAGTGGAACTATTCTTCCATTTACCTTAGCTCCTACACAAGTATTTCCAACATCAGAGTGAATTCTATATGCAAAGTCAATTGGTGTGGAATCTTCTGGTAAATTTATAACATCTCCACTTGGTGTAAATACAAAAACCTCATCAGCAAAAAAATCCACCTTTAAAGTTTCCATAAAATCATCAGGATCATTTAAATCTTTTTGCCATTCTAATAATTGTCTTAACCAAGTTAAGTTTTCGTCAACAGATGTTGTTTTATTTGAACCTGATTTATATTTCCAGTGCGCTGCAATACCATATTCTGCAGTTTTATGCATATCATAAGTTCTTATTTGAACTTCAAATGTTTCACCATTATTATCTATTACAGTAGTATGAAGAGATTGATATTTATTTGGTTTTGGCATAGAAATATAATCTTTAAATCTTCCAGGAATTGGTTTCCATAAAGTATGAACTACACCAAGAACTCCATAACAATCTTTTACATCTTCAACTAAAACTCTAATTGCTGATAAATCATAAATTTCATCAAAGGCTTTACCTTTTATCTCCATTTTTTTGAAAATACTAAAGAAGTTTTTAGGTCTTCCATTTATTTCAGAATCTATTCCAACTTCATCTAAATTTTCTTTTAAAGTTTCTATTATAGAATTTATTAAAGCTTCTCTTTCATTACGTCTTTTATTTACCATGTCAATTAATTTATAATATTTATCTGGTTCTAAATATCTTAACGATAAATCTTCTAATTCACCTTTAACTTTACTCATACCTAGTCTATCTGCTATGGGAGCATATATTTCAATAGTTTCTAAAGCTTTTTCTTTTTTCTTTTCAGGAGTCATATATTCTAAAGTTCTCATATTATGAAGTCTATCTGCAAGCTTTACAATGATAACCCTGATGTCTTTTGCCATAGCTAAAACCATTTTTCGAATATTTTCAGCTTGTTTTTCTTTTTTAGTTTTATAATTTAACTTTTTAAGTTTTGTAACACCATCTACAAGCTCAGCTATTTCTGTGCCAAATTCTTTTTGAACATCTTCATAACTAACATCGGTATCCTCAATAGTATCATGCAATAATCCTGCAATTATAGTTGGAGTATCCATATTCATATCAGCAAGTATTAAAGCAACATTAAAAGGATGAATTATATAATCTTCACCAGAATTCCTTTTTTGCCCTCTATGATGCTCCTCAGCCATATTAAAAGCTTTTGTAATTAAGTCTTCATCTACATTTGGATTATAAGCTCGTATTTTTTCTAATAATTCTTCTAACATACCGACACCTCACTTACTCTATAATTTTTAATTAATAATTCCAATTTTTGATTTCCTGCAAAATCATTAATTGTTGGAGTATAAACAATATCTAAATATATATCACTATTTGAATTTACTAACATTGCATCTACTTCATCATATGAATAAACTTTTTTTAGTTCATTTAGAAAATCATCTAGTGGTTGAAATAATATTGCATCTCTAGTATTTATTCCATCACTTAGTACTAATTTAATTACATTTTGATTTTTCCCAAATACGGAAAATCTAATAACCTTTAAATTTTTTGATCCGAATTTTGCTTTTGGATTCGCAGTTCCATAAGGTTCAAAAACTTCAAGTTGCTTTACTAAAGATATATCTGTTTTTGATAATGATATTCCTAAATCTATATAAACTTTTTTAATTAAATCTTCATCAGTTAAGTTTGAATTGCCATTTAATAGATTTATAAATTCTTCAAGTCTATCTTCCTCAATACTCAACCCACAAGCCATAGCATGCCCACCAAAGCTATTTAACATAGTTTTGTAGCTAGATACTCCTTCAAACATATTATATGTTTCTATACTACGCCCAGAGCCTTTTAATATATCTTTAGACCGAGTCAACACAATAGTAGGACGATTATATTTTTCTTTTATTCTCCCTGCTATAATTCCAACTACACTTTCATTTAAAGTTTTATCTAAAACAACTAATATTTTATATTTATCCAATAAATTATTATCAATAATTTGTTGATCTATTTTATTAAACCCATCTTCAGTTAATTCTTGTCTTTCAACATTTAAACTTCTTAAATACTTTGCCATTACAATCGAATCCTCTACACTATTTGATAATAACAGTTTTAAAGCATAATCGGCACTTTCAAGTCTTCCAGCTGAATTAATTGTAGGACCTATAATAAATCCTATATGATAAACCTCTATTTTTTTATTTTCTAAACTAGACTCTTTTAACAATGCACTTAGTCCAATATCCTCTGTACTATTTAAATATTTTAATCCAATAGACACAATAGTTCTATTTTCATCTACTAATGGCATAACATCACAAACTGTAGCCATAGCCGCATATGGAATTAATTCTTTAGTTGTTTCTAACACATCTACTCCATAAATTATATGAATATATGACATTAATTTATAAGCTACAACCGCTCCACAAATTTCTTTAAAAGGATATTTAGAATTTTCTCGCTTAGGATTAATAACTGCATTTGCTCCAGGTAAATTCTCACTGCCATCTTCATTTTTAGGGACTTCATGATGGTCCGTTATAATAATATCCATATCTAATGACCTTGCAAAATCAACAGCTTTATTTGCAGAAATCCCATTATCACAAGTTATAATTAAATCCACTCCATCATTTTTAGCTATCTCTATAATATTTTCATTTATACCATATCCATCTTTAACTCTATGTGGAATTGAATAATCTACATTTGCACCAACTTTTTGTAAGCCCTTATACAAAATATAGGTACTCATTACACCATCAACATCATAATCTCCAACTATTCTAATTTTTTTACCACTTTTAATTTTTTCTGAAATTAAATTTGATGCCTTTATTAAATCTGGAAGTAATAATGCTGTATTTAATTTTTCTATATCTGGGTTCATAAAATCTATAATCTCAGATTCTTTAATAATATTTCTATTTACTAAAACCTTATATAAAATTTTATTTAAATTTAATTTTTCATAATCTATTTCTTCCGGCTTAGTATTCTTAATAAACCATTTTTCCAATCTAATCACCACTCTTTTATATATTTTTTAGTATAACATAAATAGAAATTAATTTGAATTTATATGTATAATAAAAGGGCTCTTTATAAGCCCCTTTACTAATCTTCGTTTGCTAGAATAGATATTGCACATTCTATTCTTTTCTTTTCCATTTCACAACCTACTTTATAAGGTTTTGATAAATCATTATTTGAATAATAAGCATTTGCATGACATCCACCACTGCAATAATATCTTGCCCAACAATTTGAACATTCATCTTTTGTAAAGACATTTGAACATTTAAAATTCTCTCTTAAATCTGTATTTACAATTCCTGTATCTACATGTCCAAGTTTAAATTCTTCTTCTCCAACAAATTGGTGACAAGGATATATATCTCCTTCTGGTGTAATAGCAACATATTCTGAACCTGCTCCACAACCTACAGTTCTTTTTATAATACAAGGTCCTTGAGTTAAATCAATCATAAAGTGGAAGAAAGTAAAATCTTTATCTTTCTTTCTAATCTCTATATAATCCTTACTCATTTTTTCATATTCTGCTAATATTTGTTCTAAATGTTCTTCTCTAATTGCAT
The DNA here is from genome assembly GCA_946403255.1 of uncultured Peptoniphilaceae bacterium. GTDB lineage: Bacteria > Bacillota > Clostridia > Tissierellales > Peptoniphilaceae > Anaerosphaera. Next base: position 17,358 of record CAMIZH010000008.1, read on the forward strand.
AATCTTCTCTTTCATCAGTTACAACTGGTTCCATTGAAGTTTTCTTAAATCCTAAATTATAAAATTCTAATAAATCTTTTGAAAAATCAAGATTTTTATTAGTAAATGTTCCTCTAATAAAGTAATCTTTATCTCCTCTACGATCAACAAATTCTTTGAATTTAGGAACAATTACATCATAAGATCCTTTTTCATTTGTTGTAGGACGCATATAATCATTTATACATTTTCTACCATCTAATGATAATACTACATTGTCCATATTTTCATTTAAGTAATCCATTACTTCATCATCTAATAGAACTCCATTAGTTGTTGTAGTAAATCTAAAATGCTTATCATATTTAACTTCTTCTTTACGACCATAATCAACTAATTTTTTTATTAGTTCAAAGTTCATAAGAGGTTCTCCACCAAAAAAGTCTACTTCTAGATTTTTTCTATTTCCAGAATTTTGAAGTAAGAAATCTAAAGCTTTAGTTCCAACTTCATAATCCATTAATAATCTTTGACCTTTAAAGTCTCCTTGTGAAGCAAAACAATATTTACATCTTAAATTACAATCATGAGCTACATGAAGACACATTGCCTTAACAATATTTTGTGGATTATATATTGGTTTCATTAATTTTTCATCTTCTGTAAATAATAATCCAGCTTCTTGTAATTCATTTATTTCAGAAAAAGCATCTTCTATTGCTTTTTCTTCATATTCACTTTTATATTTTTCTATTATATCTTTTTTATCTAAATTTAAATAATCTTCTAGTAAATCATAAACTATTTTATCTACTACATGTACTGAGCCACTAGCTACATCTAAAACTACATAACGATTATTCAAATAAAATTTGTGAATTCTATCCATCTTTTTTACTCCCTATTTAACAAAAAATAAAAGGGTGGTTAACCCATCCCTCTTATTTTTCAGTATTTTCACATTTTTGGTTTCCAACTGTACAAGATGTTTTGCAAGCTGATTGACATGATGTTTGACATTCTCCACATCCGCCTTTAGCGAAAGTTTCTTTTAAGCTTTTACCTGTTAATGTTTTTACGTGTTTCATAAGTACCTCCATTTATTCTGATTTTAAATCTTTTTTGTCAGTAACTACTGAGTTAATTCCCCATTTCATTACGTCAATTTTTGATTTTTCTCCAGAAGTTTCGATTACTAAGTAATCTTCTTTTACTTGAACTATTTTTCCTCTGATTCCGGATATAGTTAATATTTCATCCCCAACTTTAAGAGCTGATCTCATATCTTTGATTTGAGCTTCTCTCTTTTTTTGTGGTCTTATGAGCATAAAATAGAAAGCTACTAATAATAAAACTAAAGGCAAAAATGTTGCCATTAATTGTTGTGTATTTGCACCCATCTAAACACCCCTTTCTTATTTATTATAACCATATTTTTTATAAAAGTCATCTTTAAATTGCAAGAAACAATCATTTTTTATTGATTCTCTAATATTTTCCATTAAATTAATTAAGAAATGCAAGTTATGAATTGATGCAAGTCTTAATCCTAAAATCTCATCAACATTAAATAAATGTCTTATATAAGCTCTTGTATAATTCTTACAAACATAGCAATCACATTCATGATCTAATGGTGTAAAATCTTCTTTATATTTTGCATTTTTAATAACTAATTTACCTGCTGAAGTCATACATGTTCCATTTCTAGCAATTCTAGTTGGAAGTACACAATCAGCCATATCTATACCTCTTTCAACAGCTTCAAATAAATAATCTGGAGTTCCTACTCCCATTAAATATCTTGGCTTATCTTTTGGCATAAAATCAGTTGTATGGTCTAATATATCAACCATTATATCTTTTGGTTCTCCAACACTAAGTCCACCAACTGCATATCCTGGAAAATCTAATTCTACTAAGTCTCTAGCACTAACTTCTCTTAAATCTTTATACATTCCACCTTGTATGATACCAAAAAGAGCTTGATTATCTGTGTTTTTATGATAATCTTTACATCTTTTAGCCCAACGTGTTGTTCTATGCATAGAATTTTCAACATACTCATAAGTGGCTGGATAAGGAGCACATTCATCAAAAGCCATCATAATGTCAGATCCTAAAATATTTTGAATTTCCATAGATACTTCTGGAGATAAAAATTTCTTTGATCCATCAATATGAGATCTAAATTCTACTCCATCTTCATTTATTTTTCTATTATTTCTTAAACTAAATACTTGAAATCCACCACTATCAGTAAGGATAGGTCTATCCCAATTCATAAACTTATGAAGTCCACCAGCTTTTTTTATAATATCAGTTCCTGGTTTTAAAAATAAATGATAAGTATTTGATAATATAATTTGAGCTTCTAATTCTTTAAGTTCTTCTGGTGTCATAGTCTTTACTGTGGCTCTAGTTCCTACTGGCATAAAAATAGGTGTTTCAATTTCACCGTGATTTGTTTTGATTTTTCCAAGTCTTGCTTTGCATTCTTTAGACTCTTTTAATAGTTCAAACTCGAACATTATTCCTCCTAATATATAAACATAGCATCTCCAAAACTGAAGAATCTATATTTTTCTTTAACAGCTACATTATAAGCATTTAAAATTATATCTTTTGATGCCAATGCAGAAACTAACATTACTAATGTTGATTCAGGTAAATGGAAATTTGTAATCAGTGCATCTACACATTTAAATTTGTAACCTGGATAAATAAAAATATTTGTCCAACCACTTTTTTCACTGATAAATCCTTTTTCATCTGCAACAGATTCCAAAGTTCTTATAGATGTAGTTCCAACTGCTACAACCCGTCTATTTTCAAGTTTAGCCCTGTTTACTTTATTCACTACATCTTCACTAACCATATAAAACTCTGAATGCATTTCATGAGACTCAACATCATCTACCTTAACTGGTCTAAAGGTTCCAAGTCCAACGTGTAAAGTAACGTAACATATTTCTACACCTTTTTCTTCTAATTTTTCTAAAAGTTCTTTTGTAAAATGAAGTCCAGCTGTTGGTGCTGCCGCTGAGCCTTCAACTTTTGAATAAACAGTTTGATATCTTTCTTTATTTTCAAGTTTTTCTGTTATATATGGTGGAAGTGGCATTTCTCCTAATTCATCTAATATTTCTTCAAAAATGCCATCATAAATAAATTTCAAAAATCTGCTACCATCTTCAGAAATATCTACAACCTCTGCTTTTAGTTTATCTGAAAATATAATTTCAGTTCCTATTTTAGCTTTTTTTCCAGGTTTAGCTAAACACTCCCAGATATCATCATCATTTCTTTTTAAAAGTAAAAATTCAATATTTTCCTCTTTACCTTCTCTATATCCATGTATTCTTGCAGGCATAACTCTAGTATTATTTAAAACTAGAACATCACCTTTATTTAAGTGTTCATATATATCATAAAAATGTTCATGATTTATACTACCATCTTTTTTATTTAATGTTAAAAGTCTAGATTGATCTCTATTTTCCATTGGGTGTTGAGCTATTAACTCTTCTGGAAGATCATATTTAAAATCGCTTGTTCTCATCTTTTCTCCCTTTAATTATTTTAATGTTACTCCTGGGAAATAAAAAGACATTATCTCTGTATAATTTTTACCTTGTTTAGCCATTTCAACAGCACCATACTGGCTCATACCAACACCATGACCATATCCACTACCTACAAAAATTACTCCATTATTGTCATTTCCAATATCAAACAATGTACTTTTTAATTTTGTATTCCCAAATACATTTCTAAATTTACTACCTGTAATTTTTTCAGTTTTAGCAGTTCCAACTACTTCTATAGTTTTATTTCTTCCCGAAATATCTTTTTCAATAATATTAAATCTTATAAAATTCCCAACTTTTATATTATTACTTAAAAGTTTTTTATTAATTTCATCATTATTTAATTTATAATCCCATTTATACTCTTTAGAATATGGGTCTTCAAAGGAACTTAAATAGTTAACAGCAGTTCCACCCCAAACTTCAGCAGCATTTGCAGTTTTACCTCCTGATGAAGCTCCAAATATAGTATTTGCTATTTGATCATTATATTTTGCAACTATACCTCTAGTTTCTTCAATAGCTAAATTAGATCTTTTATCTTCAACACTTCTTCCTCTATAAACTTGTGAATTTGTAGTATCATCTAAATTATATCCATTTTTTTTATATTTATTAATATTTTTAATTGCAAAACTTCTAGAGCAAATTGCCTGAGCTTTTAAAGCATCTTTTGGATAGCTTGGAGATAACTCTTTAGGTACTACTCCTTTTAAATAATCTTCTAACTCAACATGGTTTACTACATTAAGATTATTATTTAAATTTCTAAATGAAATATATCCTCTATATGTTAATTCTCCTACTTTTAAATCATCATTTCCCTTTAACAATAAAGTTCCATCTTTAGGAAAGTCATATTCTAAAATATCATTATTATTTTTCAAAGTAATATTTCCATTTTGAATTGTAGCTGTTATTTCTTTTGAGTTAAGATTTTTTATTTCATTAAAATTTTTATCTATTACTTTTATATTTTCTTTAGACACTATTTTAACACTTTGATTTTGAGGATAAGTTTTTCCTATTTTAATATCAAGATAGGAATTCTCTTCAGCATAAATCTTACTTGGAAATAAAAATACAAACATTAAAAACATAATTACAAAATGTTTCTTCATAATAAATTCTCCTGTTCTATAAATTTCAAACCAAAATGCTCATAAGCAATTCTAGTAGCAATTCTACCTCGTGGTGTTCTATTTATAAATCCTATCTGCATTAAATAAGGCTCATAAACATCTTCCACTGTTATTTTTTCTTCTCCAATAGATGCCGCAATTGCATCTATACCTACAGGTCTTCCTGAAAAGTTTTCAATCATAGTTAATATTATTTTCCTATCAATATTATCTAATCCAAACTTATCTATTTCTAAAAGATTTAGTCCTTTAATAGCAACTTTTTGTGTTATAACACCATCTTCTTTTACTTCTGCGTAGTCTCTTACTCTTTTTAGGAGTCTATTTGCAATTCTAGGTGTTCCCCTAGAGCGCATTGCAATTTCTTTTGCTCCTTCTGGTTCAATTCCTACATTTAAAATAGTTGAAGATCTCATTATAATTTCAGTTAAACTTTCAATGTCATATAACTCTAAGTTTAAAATAACTCCAAAACGGTCTCTTAATGGAGATGTTAACTGCCCAGCTCTAGTTGTAGCTCCAATTAGAGTAAATCTTGATAAATCCAAACGGATTGATCTAGCTGATGGTCCTTTACCAACTATTATATCTAGTGCATAATCTTCCATAGCTGGATATAGCACTTCCTCTACAGACCTGTTTATTCTATGAATTTCATCAATAAATAAAACATCATCTTCCTCTAAATTTGAAAGTATACTGGCTAAATCTCCTGGTCTTTCAATAGCTGGTCCACTTGTTATTTTTACATTTACTCCCATTTCATTGGCTATTATATTACTTAATGTTGTTTTGCCAAGTCCTGGTGGCCCTGCAAGTAAACAGTGATCCAATGGTTCATGTCTATTCTTTGCTGCCTCTATAAATATTTTTAATTTTTCTACTACCTTTTCTTGACCAATATATTCATTTAACCATTTAGGTCTTAAACTATTTTCTTGTATGTCCTCAGAAGTTAAACCAGGTTCAATAATTCTCTCGTCATCCAATCAATTACCTCCCAAGTTGTTTTAAAGCTTCTTTAATTTTCTTAGATATATCTAAGGTTGCATCTACATTTTTTAATGCTTCTTCTGCTTCATATTTATTGTATCCCAAAGTAATAAGTGCTTCAATAGCTGGTAGATTATCATCCTTTTTAACTACTACTTTGTCTTCAATATCTATATTATCTTCAAAAACAAGTTTAGAAATTTTATCTTTTAATTCTAAAATTATTCTGTCTCCTGTTTTTTTACCAATACCAGGTGCCTGTGTAAGAATAGCTTTATTTTCTGTTAAAATTGCCCCTCTTATATCTGAATTGGACAAATTAGATAACATCCCTATGCCAACCTTAGGACCTATTCCTGATACTGTAGTTAATAAGTCAAATAATGTTCTTGAATCTTTATTTATAAATCCATATAAAGAAATATCATCTTCTCTAACAATCATTCTAGTAAAAATTTTTAAATCTTCACCTATACTTATTTTATCCATATCCATTTGTGGAATTCTTAAAGAATAGCCTATACCATTATTTAATATAACTATACTGTCATCATAAATTGATACTAGTTCACCAAAAATAAAATCCATCATATTTACATCCTAAAACTTTCTTTAAATTTTAATGATGCCGCATGTGTTAAAGCCACAGCTAAAGCATCTGCAACGTCATCAGGTTTTGGTATTTTATCTAATTTAAGCATAAACTTTACCATTTCCTGAACCTGCCTTTTTTCAGCACGACCATATCCAACAACTGCCTGTTTTATTTGAAGAGGAGTATATTCAAAGATTTCTTTATTATTTAGTTGAGCACAAACTACTTCTACACCTCTAGCTTGACCAACCGTTATTGCTGTTTTAACATTTTTGTTAAAAAACAATTCTTCAAAAGCAACATCATCAGGTTCATATTTTTTAATAATCTCATCTAAATCTCTATAAATTTTTTCAAGTCTATGAGGAAAAGCCATGTCACTTTTAGTTAAAATTGCTCCATAGTCAACAACTTTATACTTATTCCCTATAACGTCTATAATACCATATCCAACAATTGCTATTCCTGGATCTATTCCTAATATTCTCATTTTAATTTTCCTTTTAAAAAAAACTAAGCTCTTACACTTAGTTTTATTTATACCTCTTCATAACTCTGTCATTTATTCCATCCCAATAAGCATTTTCAAAAACTCTAAGCCCATCAATATATAAAAATCTAATTATTTTTTTATTTAGACCATAAAGCTCTTTTCTGCTTAAATAAGAATTAGTTTCTTTAAAAACATATTCTCCAGAATCAAAATCTAAAACTAATTGTTTATCTAAATGTGAATTTAAATCAAATACTTTTTCTTTTAAAATATTAAGTTCAAATCCATAAACAATATCATGTATATGTTTTTTTATTTTTTCATCTCGTCGAATATTTTTAATAAATTTATCTTTTAAATCTAATATTTCTTTATTATTTAATTCATAATTAAATAATTTTTGTCTATTATATAAATCTTCAAGTTCAAGAAATTTAAAAGTCAAACACTCTAATTTATTAGCACTTTTAGTTGAGTTAAATCCCAATCTATAACCTTCTAAATATATAAACAACTCAAATCTATTTATATCATTATGAATTAAATTACTAAGATTATACGCTATTAACTCTTTACCTTCTTTATTCTTTAAAAAATTTATAATATCTTTTTTCAAGTGCTTTGAAGATATATATGAAGGACAAATATTTTCAATTGAATCTTCAACATTATATATATTTAATAATATACTTATACATTCTATATCATTTTCATATAAGAATTTCTTTACGAGAAAAGACTTTATATCTTTGAAACAATATTTATTAATATCTTTTAAATTTATTTTTGATATTGCTTCCATAAGTCTTCCTCCATTAATCTTAATAATAAGTTGCCTATTAATTATACTATAAATCTTAAAAATTTTGTAAGATTTTATGAAGAAAAGACTAATAAAATAATATTTTTTATAATAATTTTATACCTTTATCTTTACAATTTTTAATAATTTCATCATCCCAAATAGCAGCTTGGACTTCTCCAATATGTCTCTTTTCTAAAAAGAACATACATAATCTTGATTGTCCAATACCACCACCAACAGTATATGGTAACTCTTTATTTATAAGTGCTTTATGATAAGGTAATTCCAGTCTTTCTTCCATATTTGCTTCTTTTAATTGTTTTACAAGAGAATTTTCATCAACTCTTATTCCCATACTAGAAAGCTCTAATGAATTTTCTAAAGTTGGATTCCAGAATAAAATATCTCCATTTAAATCCCAATCATCGTAATCAGGACTTCTCATATCATGAGATTTTCCAGAATTTAATTTTTTTCCAATTCCTTGAATAAATACAGCTTTTTTTTCAAAACAAATTGCTTTTTCCTTTTCTTTATCTGTAAATCCAGGATATTTATCTTCTAGTTCTTGAGCTGTTATAAAAAATATTTCTTCTGGTAATTTTTTTGATAATGCAAATGGATAAACTTGATCAATATATTCTTCTGCTCTTTTAAACACTTCATAAATTTCTCTTACAATATGATGTAAGTATTCATCATTTCTATCTTCTTTTTTAATTATTTTTTCCCAGTCCCATTGGTCAACGTAAACAGAATGAATTTCATCTAAAACTTCATCTGGTCTTAAAGCGTTCATATCTGCATATAATCCTTCATAACAATTAAAACCATATTCTTTTAAAGCATTTCTTTTCCATTTAGCCAATGATTGAACTATTTCAACATTTATACTATGTTTTCTAATGTCAAAACTTACAGCTTTTTCAACACCGCTTAAATTATCATTTAAACCTGTTTCTGGTCTAACAAGTAATGGTGCTGAAATCCTAGCTAAGTTTAGTGTATTAGCAAGGTCTCTTTGAAAATAATCCTTTAAAGATTTTATAGCCATTTGTGTTTCTTTTAGATCTAATGTCGTTACTTCAGAATTGTTTCTCATACATACCTCCAATAATAAAAAATTCTCTCATAAATTATGAGAGAATTTAATTCAAAATTACATCCATTTATATAAATTGATATTCCATATTTTCTGAATAATTAAGAATAGTTTCCATTATAAAACATGCAACATTCTCACTTAAATTAAGAGCATAATTTAAATCTGTCTCAAATGATTTTTCTGAGGCTTTGTATTCATCAACAACATCATTTATATAAGCCATAACTTGATTTACAAGTTTAATATCAGAATTATCATATATATTAATACTTTCAGTATTTATTACATCTCTTTTAAATTCATAATCTTTTGCATATACATTTAAATCCACTTCATATTTAATATGACTTTTCATACTTCCCATAAAAGTCATTCTATAAGCATGTGGATAACAAGTGTAATCACATAGATAATGAGATATTATTCCTATTTTTTTACTTAAATGTTTTAAAAGCATAGGATTAATAGTATTAAAATTAGTGTTTTTATACATAAAGATTAACTTTACTATCTCAGTCGCTATATAATTTAAGCTTTCATCTTGATAATGTCTTATCAATTTATAATAAGGCAAATAATCTGGAGCAATACTACCCCAAAACATCTTTTTACTATCTAACTCAACATTATAGTTGGTTTTAATTTTATCGTAAACTTCTTTTGCGATGATTTTGTGCGATTCAGCTAAAATTTTAAGCACTTCCTTTTCACTTAAATATACCATAATTTTAATTCAATATCTCATAAAAGTCAATACATTTAAATTTTTGTAATTATTTTAATCTGCTATTAATAGTTTCCCAAACATCTTGTGTTTCAAACCCTTTTCTCCAACTACCAACACCAGCTAAACTATATTTATTTACAAGGGAAACTTTGTAATCTATAGAGTTAGAATCTTCTAACCAAATTTTAACTTTTTTATCGCCTTCAGTATATTCAGTATAATCTTGTTTTGAAACATCATCCCAAGTTACCTTAAGATTTTTATCAGAAATTATTTTATTAGCTTGAGCCATAGTTAATGTTTGTGACTTAACACTTCCATTTTCTTCTGTCCATATTCTTGAATAAAAGGGAACACCAAGTATCATTTTATCAGTAGGAATTTGTCTAAAAAGCATATTAATATTTCCTTCAACCCATTTATATTGAGCTACTGAACCTGCATTTTTTGATGAGCTCCAATGTTGATCATAAGCCATAACAACAACATAATCAGCTGCTTCTGCTAATTCTTTTCTATTATAAGGCTCTTTAGTAACATCACTAGTAATTTGTGGAGTCACATCTACTGAAACTTTAATACCATTGGCTCTAAATTGAGAAGACATTTCACGAACAAACTGAGTTATATTATCTCTATCATCAATATTTGTTTGTTCAAAATCAATATTAATACCTTTCATATTATAGCTTTTTGTAAGTTCTAAAGTTTTAGCAATTACTTTTTCTCTTAATGCACTACTTGATAATACTTCATGAGTTATATCTTTATCAAAGGAATTATCTAAATATCCCCATACATCAATTCCTAAATTATTATATTTATTTACATACTCCATATTTCCACGGTCTATTATGTCTCCGTTTTTATTTTGTATTGAAAACCATGTTGGACATATAATATCTAATCCGCTTATATTTGTAATTAAGTTAATTTCTTCTTGTTTCTGTGGTCCATAAGTATAGTCCCAAGTCAAATTAAGAGGCTTTACAGCCTCTTTTTTAGAATTCTTTATGTCTTTTTTAAATTTATCTTTTCCGTATTCAACATCTAATAAATTTTTCTTAATATAACCAGCAAAACCATTTTTTTCTCTAACTCTATAGAAATCTCCAACTTCTCCATAAACATATACTTTATCTTCTTTGTTTATAGATTTAACTACTGGAGAAGATTTAGAATCTTTTTCTCTTATATTTAATCCATTTCCTGTTGGTGTTCCTATGGAATACTCAACATCTTTTCTATCAAGTAATAGTAATTTTTTGTCTTTGTTATATCTAAGTTCAACTGGATAATCATAAATAAAAGCTTCAATTGGAATCATTATTTTCCCATTTTTCTCAATTATTGGATCTCTAAGTTCAACTTTTTTAGAATTGTATAATCCTGATTTTTCATCAAGTTTATATCTTCTAGTTCCTTTTTCATTTGTAAAAATAACAGTATTTTCATTTTTTTCATACTTTGCAGTATCGTCAATATTGTCATTTATATAATCTAAAGATAAGTAAAATTGTCCGTCGATTCTATCAAAATCTTTTTTATCTATGTCTTCACCTTCAGATATGAAACTAAATTCATTGTATTTTGTTGAAGTTTCACTTGAACCTCTTGAATTTAAGAAGTAAAAAATTCCTCCTCCTACAACGATTAGTATCGTAAGTATACCTATAAAAAACTTTTTCATTATATCTACCTCGCCACATCAATTATTTACTACATTGTTATTATATAATTAATGTATAGAATTTAAAAGAAAAACATTTGTATATTAAAAATAGGACCATAATAGTCCCATTTTTTAATAGTTAGTTTTTTCTTTAACTTTTGCTGCTTTACCTTGTCTATCTCTAATGTAGTATAGTTTAGAACGTCTAACTTTACCATGACGAGTTACTACTAAATCAGCAATTCTAGGTGAGTTAACTAGGAAAGTTCTTTCAACTCCGATTCCGTAAGAAAGTCTTCTTACTGTGAAAGTTTTTCTTGAACTAGCTCCTTGAATTTTAATTACAGTTCCTTCGAAAACTTGAACTCTCTCTCTAGATCCTTCAATTATTCTATAATGAACTTGTACTGTATCACCAACGTTAAATTTAGGTGCATCTGCATTAATTTGCTCTGCTTCTATTGCTTTTATAATATCCATTAAGGTTACCTCCCTTCATTTAATATATCCGTCAAATACTTGTTTTCTAAGTCGGATAATTTTGACCTGTAAATTAAATCAGGTCTTTTTTCTAATGTTACTTTTATAGATTGGTATATTCTATATTGCTCAATTTTTTTATGATTTCCACTTAGTAATACATCTGGAACATCAAAACCTTTAAAACTTTGAGGTCTTGTGTATTGAGGAAACTCAAGAATTCCATTATAATGCGATTCTGACTCATAAGATTCTGCACTAGACAAAACTCCTGGAATAAGTCTAGTTACTCCATCAATTATTGCCATA
>CAMIZH010000009.1 GCA_946403255.1 uncultured Peptoniphilaceae bacterium
GCAACTTCTGTTAACATTCCTGCTGCAGCTACATTTGCAAATACTCTGTCTCCTGCCATTCCTAAATCTACATCTATTTGATTGTTTTCTTTAACCATTGCATAAAAATCTTTTACATTAGTTGGAATATCTAAAATTGTTGCAAAGTCATTAACAGTTCCTCCAGCAAGTATAGCTAAGGGAACTTGTCTACTTCTATGATAAATTCCATTTACAACTTCATTAAGAGTTCCATCTCCACCGTAACAAATGATAAGATCTTCACCTTCATCTTCACCTGCGAAAACAGTTCCATCATTTTTCTTCTTAGTAAATCTTAGGTCTATCTTATACCCATCTTCACTAAAAAGATTTATAAGTTGATTAATTTTTATAAGCGCTTGTTCCCTACCTGAATTAGGGTTTGCAATTATCTTTATCTTTTTCATAATACCCTCCAAAGACCATCTTTTACTATTATACTTGAAAAAAGATTTAAAATAAACAATAAGAAAAGCGGAAACCTAACAAACTAAGTTGGATTTCCGCTTTTTATCATTTTGAAAAAAATATACTTTTTACAGAATCAAATACTTCTTTACCTATATAGAAATAATCAATTACATTATTTGCATTTGTTGAAACTGTTTTTACAGTATCATTTATAGTATCAGAAACATTTGATACAGTACTTGTCATTTTCATCGCTGCAGTATCAACAGATCTAGATATATCATCTATAGTTTCTACTACATTTCCTGCTGCTTTTGCAACTTTTTCAAGTTCTGGTTTTGAAGCTGACATAAGCTCTTGTGTATCTTTTGTTATAATATTAACATTTTCTGTTATTTCAAGAGCATTTTCCGTTAAACTTGGTACTTTTTTTATTGTATCATCTAATATCTTATAGTTTTCTGCTAAAAGATCATTAAAACGATTCACAGACTTTAATACATTTTTAAGTACTAGAGCCAAATAAATAAGTGCTCCAGCACCGGCTAGATAAAGTATAATCCTTAGTAAATCATGTAAGGTTATAGCCATTTGCATACAATCAACCCCTATTATTCACTCTTTATTTTACTTCTTTTTCTACCTTTTCATTTGTCTTTTTAATATCTTTTTTAACTTCTTCTGCAGAATCTTTAACTACCTCTTTAGTTTCAGCAATTTCTTCTTTAACTTCTTCTGCTCCATCTTTAACGATTTCGCCAATAGCTTCAGCTTTTGCTTTTGCTACTTCAACATCTTCTTCAATTTCATCTTTTTTATCAACAGCTTTTTCTTTTAAATCTTCATAAGTTTTTTTAACTTGTTCACTAGCTTGGTATGCTTTAAATTGAATACCATCAACTGCTTCTTTAGTTGCTGCAGATACATTGTCTACTGCTTCTTTAGATTTTTCAGCAATTTCATCTCTAGTTTCTTTTCCAGATTTTGGAGCAAATAATAATCCTGCTGCTGCACCAAGTGTTGCACCTACTGCTGCACCTGTTGCAATTTTACCAGCATTTTCAGCTGCTTTTTTTCTTTCTTCTTCACGTTTTTTCTTTTCTAAATAATCAAATAGTCCCATTTTTATCTCTCCTTATCATTAAATAAATAATTAAATTTATTGTTTTCAATTTCTAATATAATACCCTAATAATGTTTTTTTAAATCACGATATCGCTTTACTAGATATATAATATCATAATTATTAGATTAACTTAAGACAATTATTAAAGCATATTATTTTTAAGCATTAAAAAAATACCCGTAATATCGTTGCTCCAAATAATTCAGACCCGCTCGAAAAGCAGGTGGGTAATCTCATCATAATTTCTAAAGTCTCCAAAAGGAGCATTTTATCCATTACAATATATGATTTCCCGTATAATATATGTCGGTTGAATTATATGAAGTTAAGTCGAATATCACAGATATCTTTAAACTAATTATACCTTAAATCGTATACTTTTTCAATTATTTTCTACTAGAGATTTCATATCATCAAAAAGAGGCGCTTCTATCTCTAATCTCTTCCCAGTTCTTGGTTGATCAAACTCCATATAATAACAGTGTAGAGCTTGCCTTTTTATTTTTTCATCTTTCTCACCATATAAAGTATCTCCAACTATTGGACAGCCTATAAATTGTAGATGCACTCTTATTTGGTGAGTTCTTCCTGTATAAAGTCTAAGTCTTACAATTGCAAAATCATCACTTTCATCTATAACACTATAACCAGTCTTGCAATATTTTCCACCTTCTGCAACAGCACGTCTAATTCCATCCTCAGTCCTTATTATAGGTTCTTCTATAATACCTTCTTTTTCTTTAAAATTATTCTTAGTTGCCGCAACATAATTTTTTACAACAGTATCCTCTTCAAATTGCTCAGAAATTCTTGCATGTGCAAAGGCATTTTTACAAAGTATTACTATTCCAGAAGTATCTCTATCAAGTCTATTTGCAAACCTAACCTTTCTCTTTATATCATTTTCTTGAAAATAATAACAAGCATAGTTTAATAAAGTATTATCTATATTATCCTTAGCAGTATGAGTTACCATATAAGGCTCTTTATTTACAACAATTATATCATCATCTTCATATAAAATATGGAAAGGCCCCTTTTGAGCTTCTCCATTTAAATTCTCTTCTGGAAATTTAACTAAGACCTCATCGCCCTTATAAAGAGTTTTATTACGTCTAGTTATATCTCCATTCACTAAAATAACAGACTCTCTAGTTACCTCTCTATAAAATCTTGCAGAAACACCTTCATCTTTTAAAAAATCTTTTAATTTAATTTTATCAGTATTACATATATATCTTAAATAGTCTTTTGAATTAAACATTCTATCCCCTTTATTTTTTTCAATATTTATAATATTATATAATAAACTTTAAAGAAATTTAAAATAATTTTATGGAGGACATTGTGGAAGAAAAAATTATTAATATCCTGTCAAATTCAAATTTTGAATCAAGAAAAACTACTTCTAAACTTATGCAACTATTAACAAAAAAAGGATTTAGTCCAACTACAAAGTTTTCCAACAAAGCAGAACTTACAATATGCGTTGGAGGTGATGGCGCCTTTATTAAAGCTGTCCACAAAAATAATTTTTCTCAAATACCTCATGTTGGTATAAATACAGGTCATCTTGGATTCTTCCAAGAAATAAGCCCTGAAAATATGGAAAAATTTGTAGACGATTATATAGCTGGTAACTACACAGTTGAAGAACTTAAACTTGTAGGAGCCGAAGTTTTTACAAAAAATAAAAACTATATATTAATAGCTTTAAATGAAATAGTATTAAAAGCCCAACATTCAAAAATGATTCACACACATGTTTTTGTAAACAGAAATCATGTAGAAAAATTTTCTGGAGATGGAATTTTAGTATCTACACCATCTGGCTCAACTGCTTATAACTTTTCATCAGGAGGAGCAATAGTATATCCAACACTTGATGTACTTCAAATGACTCCAATATCACCAGTAAACAGTGTGGCTTATAGAGCATTGCCTAGTCCAATTATTGTACCTGGAAATCATGTAATAAGTTTAGTTCCTGAAAAGAGATATGCAAATTCAAACCTACTTTTAGTAGACGGTACTGAATATTTTTTCAATAACTTAAAGAAAATAAACTTTAGAATGTCAAACAAAAGCATTTATAGACTTGTATTTTCTAAAGACTCTTATTGGGACAATTTAAAAAGTAAATTTTTATAATCCTTTTTTAATTACTTTTATCTATTATATATGTATATAAAAAAACCGTATCAACTGATACGGTTTTTTTGTTTAAACTTTTATTAATTAAGCAAGTTCTACAACTGCTCCAACTTCTTCAAGTTTAGTTTTCATTTCTTCTGCTGCGTCTTTAGCGATTCCTTCTTTGATAGCTTTAGGAGCTCCATCAACTAATGCTTTAGCATCTTTAAGTCCAAGACCTGTAAGATCTTTAACTACTTTGATAACTTTAACTTTTTCTGCTCCAGCTTCTTTAAGAACTACATCAAATTCTGATTTTTCTTCTGCTGCTGGTGCTGCTGCTCCTGCTGCTGGTGCTGCTGCAACTGCCATAGGTGCTGCTGCTGATACACCAAATTCTTCTTCTAATGCTTTAACAACTTCTGAAAGTTCTAAAACTGTTAAACCTTTAACTTCTTCAATAAGTGCTTGTACTTTATCTGACATCTTATAATACCTCCATAAATTTAAATTACGCTATTTTTAAGCTGTTTCTTGTTCTTTTTTGTCCGCGATAGCTTGTAATACTACTGCTAGCCCTTTTAGGTTTCCTGTTAGTACATTTGCAAGACCTTGGATAGGAGCATTTAGTCCTCCAAGTACTTGAGCTACTAGTACTTCTCTTGATGGTAGTTTTGCTAGATCTTTAACTTCTTCTACGCTAATAATTTTTCCATCAACGATACCTGATTTAATTTCTAATTTTTCATGATCTGCTGAGAAATTTGAAGCAACTTTTGCTCCAGCTACTGCATCTTCCATTGAAAATGCAACAGCACTTGGTCCTTTAAGAATTTCATCTAATTCTGCGAAACCTAGTTCTGCGAATGCACGTCTCATCATTGTATTTTTGTAAACTTTGTAGTCAACTCCAGCTTCTCTAAAGTTAGCTCTAAGTTCAGTAACTTCAGAAACATTAAGTCCTCTGTAGTTTACGATAACGATACTTTGTGCGTTTTCGATTTTCTCTTTGATCTCTTCCACTAATTGGGTTTTCATTTGAAGTTTTTCTTCTTTCACTCTTTCACCCCCGAATATAAAAAAATCTCACCAAGACAAAGTGAGATAGAAATTTCATAAGTAAATAAAATTTGCATACCTCGGTAGGTTTTTTAAAACTATTGTTCCCTACTGTCTTTGGTCATTGTTTAATTAACAATTGCTATTATATACAATGCAACTTTAAGTGTCAACTCTTTTTATTATATTTAACCTAATATTTTTAAATAGTTTAACTCTGTAAACAATCCTTATTATGATATAATTTTCTTAATCAAATTACTAAATGAATATTTTTAAAATATAAACATTTTTTAATCTTTTAGTAGTTTATTTGTAACTAATTAATATATCTCAAATGATATAATTTAAGTTCAAAAATCAAGAAAGGTTGTGATACCAATAGAAGCATTAATCGAAATAAAAGATGTTAAAAAAATCTATCAAATGGGCGGCGAAAAAGTAAATGCCTTAGATGGCGTAAATTTAACTATATATAAAGGCGAAATAATTTGTTTACTTGGAACTTCTGGTTCTGGTAAAAGTACATTATTAAATATGGTTGCAGGACTTGATAAAGTTTCTTCTGGTGAAATAATCATTGGAAGTAATAAAAAAATCAATCTTACACAACTTTCTGAAAAACAAGTTACTAAATTCAGACAAAAAAATGTTGGCTTTGTATTTCAATCCTATAATCTAATCTCTACTTTAAATGCTATGGAAAACGTAAGCTTAGGAATGATATTTAAAGGTGTTGATAAAAAAGAAAGGGATGAACTTGCAAAAGATATTTTAACAAAAGTTGGTCTTGGCGAAAGACTTTACCATAAACCTAGTGAGATGAGTGGTGGTCAACAACAAAGAGTTTCAATTGCAAGAGCCTTTGCTGATAAACCAAAAATAGTTTTTGCTGATGAACCTACTGGAAATTTAGATACTGCAACTTCTTTTGAAATTATGGCTCTAATGTGTCAGATGGCAAGAGATTATAACCAAACATTAATAATAGTCACTCACGATACAGAAACTGCAATATATGCAGATAGAATTGTAGAAATGCGTGATGGTAAAATAATTAGCATTGAAGATAATGATGCCAAAATACCAAAAAATCATTTGGAGGAAATATGAAAAAAATAACAAGTGTAGCTCTTGCTACAACATTAATAATTTCAAGCACAAGTTTTTCTACACTAGATACAAATCTAATATCAAAAAACAATATAGTTTTTGCAGCAGAAAACGAAAATAATAAAAATAGCACAAAAAACGATAAACCTAAAGCAGATGTTAAACTATCTGTAAAAGCAGATCAAACTATAAACTTAAATGATGGTCGTTCTGCAAATATCAATGTCAAAGTTAATAACAATTCTCCATCATATGCTAATAATGTAACTGCTCAAGCTATTATTGAAAATCCTGATAAAGTTTATATTGATGGTAATGGATATATTTTCGAAGACAAATATATTAATAGTGGCTCCAATAAAAATGGTAGTTTTAAAATAAGTACAGAAGATAGTTTTGAATCAAAAACTGTTCCTGTAAAAATAATATTAAGATATTACAATGAAGATAATATTTTTCAAGAACAAGAAGAAACTATATATATAAGAGTTATCGCTCCTGAAAAACAAGTAAATCCTTCTATTGAAATAGTTAAAATGGATAGAATGTGGCCTAAGATTATAGAAACTGGCCAAGTTTTTCCTGCTAGTTTTGAAGTTAAAAATACTGGAGACAATGTAGCTAAAAATATTAAAGTTTCTCTTGAAGGACTGGAAAATAATAATATAACTTTAAGCGATGGTTTATCAACTCGTGATATAACAAGACTTGAGCCTGGTCAATCTCAATATATTTATTATAATTTAAAAACAGGACACTCAACAAAACCTGGCTCTTATATGTTAAAACTTGATTATAAATTTACTGGAGAAAAAGAAACTTCTGCTCCAATAGACGGAAACTACCAATTTGGTGTAGACATTATAAAATCAAAAGTAAAACCTTCAACTATTGAATTTTCAAATATAACTTTTCCAACAAAACCTATTGGAAGAAATCAAAGTGTTAATATATCCTTTGATATAACAAACACAGGTAAATTTACTGCAAATGATGTTAAAGTTATGGCAAATAGTGAAAATCAAGAAGGACTTGCTTCTAAATCAGTTTCTCAAATAAATACTACTCCATTAAAAGCTGGAGAAAGTAGAAGATTTACATTTACATTTATTACTACACCATCTGCTGAAACTCGTAACTATCCAGTAGAACTTAAAGTTTCATACACAGATAAAAATACAACTGATGAACCTTACACAGCAAATCAAATAGCTGGTGTATTTGTTCAAGCTCCTAAAGAATCAACTGGTGGAGATGGTGAAAAAGGGGAAACTTCTGTACCTAAACTTATTATAGAAGAATATTCCTTTGACCCTGAAATTATTGAAGCTGGTAAACCCTTTAATATGAGACTTAAACTTTATAATACAAGTGCTAACAAAGCTGTAAAAAACATTAAAATTTTCTTAACTTCTGATGTACAAGAATCTGTAGGTCAAGGCGGAGAAAACCAAGAGCAAACTGGATCAGGTTCATCTTCTGCATCTGTATTTACTCCAGTTGATTCTTCAAATACTTTTTACATTGCTTCAATTGCACCTGGTTCTAAAGTTGAAAAAGAAATAAAACTTACAACAGTTCCAGATACAGCTGCAAAAACTTATACAGTTATTGCAAATTTTGAATATGAAGATGCTAAAGCTCAAAAATATACTGCAAATGAACAAATTGGCGTTCCTGTAGTTCAACGAGCAAAACTTGATGTTGGGGAAATCTTACCTGAAGGTAATTTCTCACTTGGTATGGAAACTCCATTATCAGTTGATTTTTTCAACACTGGTAAAGCAACTCTTTACAATGTAATGGTAAAAATAAATGGTGACGGACTTAAGTTCGATACTCCAACATACTATAAAGGAAATTTCCAACCAGGAGCATCTGATAACTTCCCTTGTAATATAACTCCTGAATCTGGTGGTAAAAAAAGATTTACTCTTACATTTAGCTTTGAAGATTCAACTGGACAAAATCAATCTGTTATAAGAGATTATGAGTTTAGTGTTGATGATGATATGCCTATTGACGATGATATGCCTATGGAAGAACCTAGTAACTTTAGTTTTAAAAAGATTTTCAAAATAATTCTTGGACTATTACTTATTGCTGGAATTGGATTTTTAGGCAAGAAGTTTTATGACAAGAAAAAAGATGATAAAGAGGATTTAGATTTATAATGAAAACTAAAGATTTAATATCTATGGCACTTAAAAACTTATTTAGTAGAAAACTTAGAACTTTTCTAACTGTTTTAGGTGTTATCATAGGTGCAACTTCCATTATAGTTATGCTTTCTCTTGGATTCGGGCTTCAACAAACACAAGAAAACTTTTTAAAATCTATGGGCGATTTAACAACTTTAGATATTCATCAAAACTTTGGACCAGACCCTTCTGGTAAAGAAAAAAAACTAAACGACTCTGCTCTATCAGAGATAAAAGTAATAGATCATATAGACGGAGTTATGCCAATTATAAATGCTCAAGGAGTTTTAACTTCTGGTAGATATACAAATGATTGGACTCAAATAATAGGAATCAGTCCAGACTCTATGGACAAATTTGGATTTAAAATAGAAAGCGGTAGACTTTTAAATTCATCAGATAAAAATGTAGTTGTCTTTGGTGGCGGGGTTTCACAAAATTTTAGAGATCCAAAAAGACCATCTCTTGATACAAGTAATAAAATCAAACCTATGAACAGTAAAATCGATTTAAAACTTGGAGATAATTTTGATAATGATTCTAATGAAAACACAAAAGTTTATACCGAAAGACTAAAAGTAGCAGGAGTTTTAGTTAATAACGAAAATGATTGGGAAAATAATTCTTCTATTTTTATGCCTATTGATTATCTTAAAAAAATAAAAAAATCTACAAATGCCGCTCGTCCTCCTGAACAAAGAGAAAAAGACAGTAATGAATTTTCATCTATTAAAATAAAAGTAGATGATGTTGAAAATGTTAAATTTGTTCAAGATGATTTAAAGGCTATTGGATACCAAGCCTCTGGTATGACAGACTGGCTTGAAAGCACAAAGCAAAGTGCTAGAGTTTTCCAAGCAATCTTTGGTGGAATTGGTGCCATAGCTTTTATTGTTGCTGCAATTGGTATTACAAACACAATGATTATGAGTATATATGAAAGAACTCGTGAAATTGGCGTTATGAAAGTTATAGGAGCTTCTATATCTGATATTGAAAAACTTTTCTTAACTGAGGCAGGTTTTATAGGATTTTTCGGCGGAGTTTTAGGAGTTATACTTTCGCTTATTATTTCTTTTATATTTAATATACTTGCAAAGGGCTGGCTACTTAGTACTATGATGGGAAGTGACGATACTTCTATTGAAGCTAAAATTTCAGTTATCCCTTTATGGCTTATAATAATAGCTCTACTCTTTTCAACATTTGTTGGAGTTTTATCAGGTTATCTTCCTGCTAAAAGAGCTATGAAACTTTCTGCACTTGATGCTATAAGAAGTGAATAAAAAAAAGACTAGATTTTTCTAGTCTTTTTTATTTTAAATCTATAATTACATTTTCTTTTACAAATTCTTCTTCACATATATTATTTACTAAATCTAAATTTTTAAATTTATCAACTAACATATCACTATTTTTTCCTTTGGCTGATTTTCTCAAAGTTAAATTTTCAGATATATTTATTATTAAGTCATTTATTTCATCAACTGATAAATTTTCTTCTAAGTCATTTTTCAACTCATCTGAAAAAGATACATTAAAACTATCTGCCCTATCATAATCGTCCCACAAAATATATGAAAAGGAAGCTATAGTAAGAAACAAAAGTAGTATCAATGCTTTTGCTCTACTCAATTCATCACCTTTTATCTTTATACATAAAAAGGACTATCTAAGATAGCCCTATAAATTATTTATCATAATCTACTAATTCTCTTAATCTTCCAGTTACTTTATAGTCTAGGTTTTTAAGTTCCGAAATATTTTTTGCTCCTGTAAGCATCATAATCATTTTACATTTATATATTAAACTATCTATATATTGCACTGTGTATTCATATCCACCATGAACTAAATAAGTTAATATCTCTCCACTTATTCCAACCATTGAAGCTCCAAGTACTATACTTTTTATTACATCTAAAGAACTTTTTACTCCACCTGATGAAATAATATCAAGTTCATCATAGTTTAGTTCCTTAACTTCAATTAAACTCATTGCTGTTGGAATACCCCAAGAATATAATTCTGATAAATCATTGTCTGGAGATCTTAAATTTTCAACTTCTAAGAAATTTGTTCCTCCAAAACCAGATACATCAATATTTCTAACTCCAACTCCATAAAGTCTTTTTGCAACATCTTGCGATATTCCAAATCCAACTTCCTTTACTATAACAGGTACATCTACTTCATTTACTATATTTTCAATATTTGAAAGTACATTTTTAAAGGATCTATCTCCTTCTTCCATCGCAAGTTCTTGTGCTGGATTTAAATGAATTTGAATACCATCAGCTTTTATAATTTCAATTGCTTTTTTTGCTTCTTCAACTGTTGCATGTCCACTTAAATTTGCAAGAACAACACCATCATCGCCAATGATTTCTCTTACAACTGCAAAAGATTCACAAGCATCAGCATCTTCAAGTGCTATTGTTTCTGAACCAACTGCCATTGGAATATTAAAGTGTTTTGCAACTTCAGCTAAAGATTTATTTATATCTTCAGAAAATTCATTTCCACCAGTTATAGCATTTATAATAAGTGGGAAATTTACTGTTTTATTTAAAAATGTCAATGATGTGTCGATTTCATGAAAGTCACATTCAGGAAGTGAATTGTGATATAAGAATACGTCACTAAACATAGGATCTCCTACAAATGTAGTCCTTAGATAATTTTCTATGTGTTCTCTCTTTCTATACTTTCTCATTACTACACTCCTATCTTAATGTTTAAATGATAACATTATTAATATTTTTTTACAACATTAAGCTCTATCTATAACTCTTTTAGAAATTTTTTCTCCACTATGTCTTATGAAGTTATCTTTTACTTCTAAAAAATCATCTACTATAAGTTTTATATTTCTATTTTTACAAAACTCTATATCTTCCTTTTCTAAAATTATCCTAGTTGACTTATCTTTATCTAAATACTTATCAAGAATATCCTTAGATATCTCATGATCATTTACAAGACAAGTATCAATTATATTTTTAAAACTATGTTTTTCAATAGCTTTTATATGATCTCTAATAGTATAATTATTTGTTTCTCCCTTTTGAGTCATAGCATTTGCTATATAAACCTTTTCCGCCTTTGTATCATATAAGGCAGTGCTTATTCCATCAACAACAAGATTTGGTATAATTGATGTATATAAACTTCCAGGCCCTAGCAAAACTTTGTCTGCATTTAATATTGCATCTATTGCTTTTTGATTTGCTCTTGGAATACTTGGAAATAAACTTACCTCTAAAATTTCAGTGTCTAATTTATAACACATTTTAGGAATAATAGATTCTCCAATACATTTATCTCCATTTGCAAACTTTGCAACTAAATGAACATTTTCAAGAGTAACAGGTATAACTCGTCCTGTTATTTTTAAAACATTTCCTATTTCTCTTAATGCCGCATCAAAATTTCCATATATATTATTTAATGCAGCAATAAAAATATTTCCAAAATTTTGACCTTCAAGACTACCTGTATCAAATCTATATTGAAATAATTTTTCCATAGCTGGCTCTGTATTTGCAAGAGCTACAAGACAATCCCTTACATCTCCTGGAGGAAGCATACCAAGGTCATCTCTTAATATTCCTGAACCTCCACCATCATCTGTCATTGCTACAATCGCAGATATATTTTTACTATAGTTTTTTATCCCTCTTAAAATTGATGATATTCCTGTACCTCCACCGATTACAACAATTTTTTCATCCATACATATCCTTGTCCCTATGGTTTATTGTAATATTATGTCCTAGTTCCTTTAACCTTCTGCCCACTTCATCTGCCATTACAACAGATCTGTGAAAACCTCCAGTACAACCAAAACCAACTACAAGTATACTTTTTCCCTCTTTTAAATAATTTGGAATTAAAAAGTTTAACATTTCCACTGACTTATTAATAAATTCTTTTGTAACATCCCAATTCATAACATAATCTTTAGTTTCTTTATTTGTTCCATCAAGATGTTTTAATTCTTTAATATAATAAGGATTTGGTAAAAATCTAACATCAAATATATTGTCTGCATCTAGTAAAATACCATTTTTAAAACCAAAGGAATTTATACTTACCGTTAAAGCATTTTTTTCCTCTACCTCTAAAAACTCACGAATTTTTTTCTTAAGTTCCTTTTCTGAACAATTTGAAGTATTTATTAAGATATCTACTGATTTTTTTATATCTTTAAGAAGTTTTTCCTCCATCTTATAACCTTTAACAATGGAATCATTTAAAGGATGAGGTCTTCTTTTTTCTTTATATCTATTTATTATAATATCTTCATCAGCATCTAAAAAGAGAATTTTATAATTAATATCCATTTTTTTTAATGAATCTAATGAAGATGAAAAATCATCAAAAAACTTCCCTGACCTTACATCAATAACAACAGCTACTTTTTTAAATCCTTCAGTTGCAGAAGCTATTTCTATAAACTTTGGAAGTAATGCTGGAGGAAGATTATCCATTGCATAATAACCTAAATCTTCAAGTGCATTAAGAGCCTTTGACTTTCCCGCACCACTCATACCTGTTACAACAATGAGTTCCATTAATTATCACCTACATATTTAACTTCTCGTCTAAGTTCTACTCCATAATTATCTTTTACAATTTTTTGAATAGTTTCTATTGTTTCTTTTACTTCCTTCGCAGTTGCTCCACCTTTATTAATTACAAAACCACAATGTTTTTCACTTACTGCAACATTTCCATGAGTAAATCCACGAAGACCTGAATCGTCAATTAATTTACCTGCAAAATATCCAGTTGGTCTTCTAAAAGTTGAACCTGCTGATGGATACTCTAAAGGTTGCTTTGTAACACGTCTATTCCATAAATCATCCATTTTTTCTTTTACTAAAACTGGATCTGCTGACTCTAAGTTAAAAGTTGCTGAGAGAATAATATAATGTTCTTCTTGAGCAATACTTGTTCTATAAGAAAAATTCATCTCTTCATTTGTAAGTTCAATTATTTCTAAATCATTATTTAAAAGTCTTACACTTTTAACAACATCTTTTAATTCACCATCATAGGCACCAGCATTCATAATAACACCGCCACCAACTGAACCAGGAATTCCATGAGCAAACTCTAATCCACCAAGAGATTTGTCTAAAGCTTTATTGGCTACATCTCTTAAAGTTGCTCCTGCACCTGCCGATACAACATTTCCATTTATACTTATATTATCAAGGACATTTTTTAATAGAATAACTACTCCATCATATCCTTCATCGCTAACTAAAACATTTGTACAATTTCCAAGAATTATATATTTTAAATTTTCTAATTTACAAATTTCAATTATTTTTATAAGTGAAGCTTCATCCTTTGGGAAAAGCAAAGTTTTTGCTGGTCCTCCAATTTTAAAGCTAGTATATTTATCTAAGTTTTCATTTTCTAAAACTGTCGCATAATTTTCAAAAATATTCATAACTTCACCTCTTAAATATTATACTATATATTCTATATTATATTAAAATACTTTTCACAAATTCATCATAAATATAAGAAGTAATAAAGGTACAATAACTAAAATAAATCTAAATTTATTACAATTCTTCTAAATTTATTAGACTTCTATTGTAAATAGTCATTTTATGATAAAATTGATTTGAGGTAATATTATGGGAAAAAACAATAAAATATTTAATGATAAAATTGAAGATGCTATAAAAAATGCAGACTTTTCAGAAATAAATAAAATAATTTCATCAACTTTCTCAAATGCAATAGATTTTGCAAAAGATGGAGTAAATAAATTTCAAGATTATATTTCAAATACAGATAAAAAAGATTATATTCCTACTAAAGACCATCGTCTTGTAGATCAAAAATCATCTCTTGAAACAAGAGCAAATGTCTATAAAGTTCTTGGTACAATTGGATTTGTTTCACATGGATTTATAGGACTTATTCTTTTAGTATTTGCAATGTTTAAAAACACAGTTCCAATTGTAATCCTATTAGATTGGGTACTTCCTGTTTTAGTAGTCAGTTTTTTCTTTTATAGACATGGAATTAAATTAAAAGAAAAAAGTTTGAGATTTAAAAGGTACTTAAGAGAACTTGGTAAATCAACAGTTATAACAGTTGATGAACTTTCTTCTGCCGTTGCTTTAGACAATGATGATGTAGTTGGTGATTTAAAAGAATTTATTCGAAAAGATTATTTTAAAGAAGCTAGACTTATTGAAAGAGATTCTATTTTTATACTAGATAATAAAACCTATCAAGTTTATAAAAATCATACTTTAGAAGATGAAATTCTAATAAAGGAAGAAAAAGAAAAAAAAGTTCAAGAAGAAAATAAAAAAGAAAAAAATAAATACTTTTATCAATTGCAAGATATTGAAAAAAATTTACAAGGAAATATGAAAAACAAAGTATCTACACTTGTTTTAGTCGTTGATAAAATCTTTGAATTTAATGAAAGAAATCCTGAAAATGCTCAGTCATCCTATAAATTTATGGAATATTATCTTCCTACGACTATTAAACTTTTAAATAGCTATGTTGAATTTTCAAGAATTGAAATAAAAGGCGAAAATATTCAAGCAGCTATGAGTGATATAGAACATTCTATGGATACTATTCTTTCTGCATTTTCTAAATTTTTAGATAATCTATATGAGAATTCCACAATTGATATACAAACAGATATTTCTGTTTTAAAAACTGTTCTGTCACAAGATGGACTTTTAAAAAATGATTTCGAAAAAACGAAATAGAAATAAGGTGAAGAAATGATAATTTTTCGCTCTGTCCTATTAATTTTCCATTTGTTTATAGAAATATTAAAATTTCTATTTAAACTTACTTGGTATATAACAAAGTTTGTTTTTGCAACATTGTTATCAATTTTTGGGATACTTTTTTTAAAGAGCAAAAATATAAAGTTTCCTCCTATGCCTGATATTAAAAATCTATTTAATTTTAATTCTAAATATAAAAAAGAATATATTAATTATGAAGATTTAGATAATACTGTTATAGAAGAAACTTTTTATGAAAAAAATACTACTAATAAAAATCCTAAGAATAATAAAAAAGAATCTGTAAATGAAAATTATAATTTTAAAGATACTTTTACAGATTTTAAAAAAGCAAAACATGAAGAAACAAAGATATTTAAAACATTTAATCATAACAATAAAAAAGAATATAATTTATTTGATGTTAAATATTTAGAGGAATTAAATATCTTAAAAGAAAACTTAAGTGGCGATATAGCTATTAAAACTAATCGTATAATAGAAACTATAAATAGAATATTATCTTTTTTAGATAATAATCCCAATAGAAAAGATGAAATTTATCCTATTTTAAAATGTGATTTATTAAAAACTATTGAATTACTTTCTGAGTACAATGACCTTTCTGTTCTTAAATTTAAAACTGAAAGTGTTAATTATACTTTAAGAGATATAGAAATGACAATAGATACTGTTTTAATTTCTTTTAGTAAACTTTTAGACAGATTATATAAAAATAATACTTATGATGTTGAAAAAGAATTAGAAAGATTAAAAGAACTTTTAAAAAATGATGAATTTTTAGAAAATACTAATACTTTATATTAAAAGAATTTTAGGTGATAAATATGGATAGAGATATAAAATTAACTTTAGGTGATGAAACACCACAAGCTCCAGATGTTCCAAGAGATATTATTGAAGAAAAAACTATAACAAAGGAAGAAGTTATTCTTTCTAAAGAAGAACAAGAACAAATTGACAGTTTTGCAGAACAAATTGATCTTAAAAACTCAAATTTAATTCTTCAATATGGATCTGCTGCTCAAAAAAACATAGCAAACTTTTCTGAAAAAACTTTAGAATCTGTAAAGACAAAGGATTTAGGAGAAGTTGGAAATTTACTTTCTGGCGTTGTAAATGAACTTAAAAATTTCGAAATTGATGAAAATGAAAATGCATTTTCTAAATTTTTTAAAAAATCTTCAAATAAAGTTTCAAGTTTTCAAACTAAATATGCAAAGGTTGAAACAAATATTGATTCTATAACAAAGGCTCTTGATAGTCATCAAATACAACTTTTAAAAGATATTGCAGTTCTTGATCAAATGTATGATTTAAATGAGTCCTATTATAAAGAACTTACTATGTATCTTATGGCTGGAAAGAAAAAATTAGAACTTGCTCGTGTAAAAGAATTACCTATGCTTATTGCTGATGCTGAAAAATCTAATTTACCTTCTGATGCTCAAAAAATAAACGACTACCAAAGCGCCATAAACCGCTTTGATAAAAAACTTCATGACTTAGACTTAACTAGAACTGTAAGTCTTCAAATGGCTCCACAAATAAGAATGGTTCAATCTTCTAATACTGTTATGGTTGAGAAAATCCAATCTACTATTGTAAATACTATTCCACTATGGAAAAGTCAAATGGTTATATCAATGGGAGCAACTCATTCTATGCAAGCTGCAAAAACTCAACAAGAAGTTACTGACCTTACAAATGAATTGTTAAGAAAAAATGCAGATGCTCTTAAAATGGCAACAGTTGAAACTGCAAAAGCTTCTGAAAGAAGTATTGTTGATATAGATACTATAAGACATACAAATGAACAACTTATCTCTGCTCTTAGAGAAGTAAAAGATATTCAAGTTGAAGGTAGAAAAAAACGTGAAGAAGCATCAAATGAATTAATTAAAATTGAAAAAGAATTAAAAGAATCATTAATGAATATAGCTAGAGATTAATTTCTAGCTATTTTTTTATACAAACTTTATTTTATAATAAAAAAAGTAGTAACTACATTTTGTAGTTACTACTTTTTTTCTGTGTATAAGTCTTATCATTTCTAAAAAATTATACACAATTTCTTTCAAGTATTCACATTTTGTTAATCTAATAAAATTAATCGTGTTAAAATTAAACTCTATAAGTATAGAAATACCTGAAAGAAAAAACGTTGGAAAATATCCAACGTTTTGGGTACATATTATCTCTTTGAGAATTGTGGAGCACGTCTTGCTTTTTTAAGACCGTATTTCTTTCTTTCCTTCATTCTAGGATCTCTAGTTAAGAAACCAGCTTTTTTAAGAACAGCTCTAAATTCTGGATCTACTTCTAATAACGCACGAGCAACACCATGTCTAACTGCTCCTGCTTGTCCTGTAAATCCTCCACCATTAACTTTTACAATTACATCATATTTAGCTAATGTATCTGTCATTTCAAGGGGAGATTTTGCTACAGTTCTTAGAGTTTCATATGCAAAATATTCATCTAGATCATGTCCATTAACAGTAAAGTTACCGTTTCCTGGTAATAATCTTACTTGTGCAACTGAAGTTTTTCTTCTTCCAGTTCCTCTGTATTGTGACTTATCCATATTAATTCCTCCCTATCAATTAAAATTCGTACGCTTCAGGTTGTTGAGCTTCGTGTGGATGTTCAGAACCTGCATATACGTTAAGTTTAGTGTACATTTGTCTTCCAAGACTGTTTTTTGGAAGCATACCTTTTACAGCATACTCAACAAGTCTTTCTGGATGCTTTTCTCTTAATTGATCATAAGGAATTTCTCTTCTTCCACCTGGATATCCAGTGTGGTAAGCATGAACTTTATCAGCCCATTTATTTCCTGTAAGTTCTACTTTTTCTGCGTTTATTACGATTACAAAATCACCTGTATCTACGTTTGGTGTGTAGATTGGTTTATTTTTTCCTCTTAATATAGTAGCAATTTCAGTTGCAAGTCTTCCTAATACTTTTCCTTCAGCATCGATTACATACCATTTTCTTTCTACTTCATTGGCCTTAGCCATATAGCTTTTCATTGAGACCTTTTCCTCCTGTGATTTAAAAATTTTTCCGGGGCTTTTTAAACACTTTAAACATTTTAATATAGGTAATTGAAACTGTCAAGTCCTTTTTAGCTATATTACCTAATTTTTAAAGCTAAATTTATATTTCATCCTTAATTAATTCATTATCTAATGGTGTGTTTAATTTTGAGTCCATCATGAATTTTTTAACATTGCCCTTAACTCTGTTTACAGATGCAATTGTTCCTACTCCAGCAATACAACCACCAGGACAAGCCATACCTTCTAGTAAGTATCCATCGTATTTTCCTGCTTTTGCAATTTTTAACATTTTAATACATTCACTAAGTGAATTTGCACCTTGTATTTTAATATCTTTTTCTGGATTTAGTTTTTCAGCAACTTCTTTTACTGCCGCTGCAACTCCTCCAGCTACTGGATATCCTCTACCTGAAGCTGACGCTGTATTTAACTCTTCATCAGTTTCAATTTCAGAAGGTTCAATTTCTTTTGCTACGAACATTCCCATTAATTCTTCAAAAGTTATTACAAAATCAACATCTGATTTTATTTCAGTATTTAATGCTTCTAATTTTTTTGATGTACATGGTCCTATAAATGCAATAACTGCATCTTCATCTATTTTTTTAATATATTGTGCTGTATATCTCATTGGAGAACCAGTATCTGATACTCTATCAGCAAGTTCTGGGAATTTATTTTTAATCATAAGTGACCATGAATAACAACAACTTGTTCCCATATATGCCATTTCATTTGGCACTTTTTCTAAGTACTCTTTAGCTTCATGCATTGTTGTAACATCTGCACCAACACTAACTTCTATAACATCTGTAAACCCAAGTTGTCTAATAGCTTCTAGAACTTGTTCTGGTGATGTTTTTGCACCAAATTGGCCTATAAATGATGGGGCAATTGCTCCATAAACTTTTTTACCTGATTTGATTGCTTTTATAAGTTGGAAAATTTGTGTTTTATCTGCTATTGCTCCAAATGGACAACTAGCAATACATCTTCCACATGCAACACATTCATCTTGATCTATTTCAGCTCTACCATATTCATCTGATGATATAGCATTAACTCCACATGCTGCTGCACAAGGTCTATCATATTTTATAATTGCTGAAAATGGACAAGCATCTTTACATCTTCCACATTTAATACATTTTTCCTCGTCAATTACTGCTCCATCTTTTCCCATTGAAATAGCATTGACTGGACAAACATTTGTACATGGATGTGCTAAACATTTTCTACAGTTGTTTGTTACAAAATATGTTTTTTCTGGACATGCTTCACAAGCAAACTTTATAACATTTATAAGTGGATTTTTATAAGCATTTGTGTCAATATCTACATTATCAAATCCATCAGTTACCTTTTTATAAACACTTATTTCTCTAACGTCCATTCCCATTGCAAGTCTAACTCTTTCATCTGCAATAGCACGTTCTCTAAATATATCTTCTCTATATTTAGCAACTTCTCCTGGCACTATTCTATAACTAGAATCTTCTAGTTCTGATACGTCACAATCATTGTATGCAATTCTTGCAACTTCAGCAAAAACTTTTCTTCGAATGTCAACTATACTACCATAAATTTCTTTCATCTTATCAATACCTACTATCCTAAATTTTTAGTTTATTAATAATCTTCTCACTAACTTCTTGTGCTGTAGCTTTATATAATATTTCATCATCTATAACAACTACTGGTGCTACTTCTCCTGCTTCTTTATTTTTACAATATCCTAAGCAATGAGATAATTCTATTTCTAGGCTCTCAGCTGAACATAAATCTGATTCAGGACCGCAGATTTGTTCATTTATTAATTCAACTGCGTCGTAAATTGAGTTTGCTCCCATTAATGTACAAGCTGAACCCATGCAAATTGTTACTTTCATTAGTAATCCCCCTCCTATTTTCGTCTAAATATATTCTACCATATTTTATGTATATGAGGTATATGCTAAGTTAGTTTAGCATTTAACAATCTTTTATTCAAGATAAATAAGATTGTTTTTTTAGCCCAAAAAATAGACCCCCATAAAACATCCTTACATAACTGTAATTTAAATGCTTTAAAGAGATCTCAACTTACTATATTTTATATCTATATCCTATATATACAAATGTTATAGCTCTTATTCTTCAACACTATGTGCAATTCTTGATGCTGCCGCTGCTGCAATAGCTGCAACTAAATCGTCTGCAAAAGTTTGAACATCACATTCACCATTAACTTTGCATTTTCTTTCATCAAGTTCTTTTATAATTCCAATTTTTTCTTTATCTAAATATCCAAAATTTGTAAGACCAATAGTTCCATATACATTTACAATTCCAAGAGGAAGAACTTCATCAATACCATATAAACCTTCATCATTACTTATAATAGTTTGAATTGGTTCTGGTAATTTCTTTTCTCTTGCCATTTGATCAATTGCAAGTCCTGTTAAAACAGCATGTATAACTTCTCTTTTTCTAAAAACAGCTTTAACATTTTCAACACAATCTTCCATAGTTATATTTTCATTGTATTTAATTTGAAGACAATAAACTATTTCAGCAATATCCTCAATAGTTACACCAATATTTTCAAAACTTTTTATTGCTTCATTATATAATTCTTCATTATTATATTTATACATATCTTCACCTCAGTCATAAACTATACATAAGAACTATAAACATTAATAATTTTGAGCTCTTTGTTTTCTTCTTTCCTGCATTTTTCTAATTCTCTTTTGCTTTTCAATTTTCTTTCTTGAACTTTTAATACTAACTCCAAATATAATTCCTGGCATAATAGCTGCAATTATAAAAGTAATAATATTATGCTTTATTTTTAAGACTTCATAAATATACATTTGTGGCATTAAAAAAATATCTAAAGGAAATCTCCACATAGAAGATGCAACACTTGTACTAAATATTTCTCTTCCAAGTCCTAAAAAAGCAACAAGACCTAAAGCAATAGCTATTAAAAAAATTAAACTCCCTGTAAAATAATCTAATTTTTTTGGGGTTCTCTTACTCATACCCTTACCAAGATTATAATAAAACATAATTGGTAAAAAGCTTAAAAGAATTTTAAAAAATAAATTTGAATATACTAACTCTCTTATAAATCCGCTCCAGTTTAAAACTAATCCAAGTAAAAATACAAAAGCGATAACTATTACATGAAATACTAGAGCTCTTAATGTATTTTTCATTGTTCCACCATTAGCTTTTCAGCTCCCTTTGTATAAAGTACCTCTCCATTTGGAAAAGCCCAAATTGCCTCTACTCCTAAATCTTCACAAATTTTAAGACCTTCCTCATAAGAACTTAAAAATAATGCCGTTGATAAATAATCACATAAACCTGAGTCCTTAGTTATTATTGTAACTGATCTATAAATCCTTTCAGGTTTTAGTGAATCTGGATCTATAATATGACAATATCTTTTATCATCAACTGTAAAGTATCTTTGGTAATCACCACTTGTTACAACAGAATTTTCATTTGTTCCTAAAACTGTTAAATAAGGATTTTCTTCTTTTTCTTTTTTATATGGATTTTGAACTGCTACACTAAAATAATCTCGTCCATTTTTAGGACTTCCAATTATTCTTACATTTCCTCCAGCACTTATAAGAGCAGATGTAATTCCTCTTTTTTCAGCTTCTTGTGCTACAAGCTCTGTTGCATATCCCTTTGCTATACTACCAACATCAAGTTGCATTCCTTTTTTCTTTAAATATATAGATTGTTCTTCTTTATTTAAAACTATATCATCCATATTCATAAATTCTCTTAAAGAATTTAGCTCTTCATCAGTTGGAATATATGATCCCATTTTTTCTTCTACTTGTTCCTTAGTTTTTCCTTCTTCATATAAATCTCTGTATTCATTCCACCGATCAACAGCTGGCCCTATTGCTATATTTGTTTTTGTAGAAATATTATTGTAATTATCAATAGAATCTTCTATTAAATTGTATATTTTTTCATCTACAACAACTGCTTTTATTCCAGCATTATCATTAATAGTTTTTATATTATTTATTCCTTCATAATCATTATATTTATCAAATAATTTATGAAGACTTTCAAAATCTTTTTGCATATTTTTTAATTCTTTTCCTGCAAATTTTTCATCTTTTTCATATATAACTATTTGAGTTATGGTATCGAATGCATCAAAAAACTCAATATCATATTTTTCGTATTCTTCGCCTTTGGTACAGCTGACTAAAAATAGCATCATAAAGACTAAAGAAATATTTAAAAACACTTTCTTTCTCATTAAAATCACCTATTATATATTAGCATTATTTACAATTATAATAAAGTTTTACTTGCTTAAAGTATTTACATATAAATAAGGTAAATGTTATTCTTTTAAAGAACATTTCATTAATTAGACTTTATTTTTAGAAAAATATAGTTTATACTTTGATAATTATGGCTATAAACCTAGATTTTTTACAAAAGACAAGGTATAATACTTAAATGATTAGAAAGTTAGGAGGATTTTTTTTATGACAGAGTCAAAAAGAGTAGTTCTCGGTATGAGTGGAGGCGTTGACTCTTCAGTATGTGCAGCTCTTTTAAAAGAGCAAGGATATGACGTTACAGCCGTTTTTATGAAAAACTGGGACGAAGATGAAGATGATGGTGTCTGTACAGCAACTGATGATTACTTAGATGTTGTAAGAGTTTGTGGTGAGCTTGGTATTAAATACTACACTGTAAATTTCGAAAAAGAATATAGAGACAATGTCTTTTCATACTTTTTAACAGAATATGAAAAAGGTAGAACACCAAATCCTGATGTAATGTGCAATACTGAAATTAAATTCAAAGCTTTTTTAGACTTTGCCATGAAGTTTGACACTGATTACATCGCAATGGGTCATTATGCCAGGACAAAGCAAGAAAATGGCAAAACATATCTTTTAAAGGGCCTTGATCAGAATAAAGATCAAAGCTACTTTCTATCAAGAGTTAAGGAAGAGGCTTTAGCCAAGACATTATTCCCTATTGGAAATATGGAAAAGTCTGAAGTTCGTAAAATTGCTGAAAAATACAATTTAGTAACTGCAGATAAAAAAGATTCCACTGGAATTTGCTTTATTGGAGAAAGAAACTTTAATGAATTTTTAGATAAGTTCCTTTTTACAAAAGAAGGAGATATTTATTCTATTGAAGGCGAATATCTTGGAAAGCATTCTGGACTCATGCACTATACCATAGGACAAAGACGTGGTATTGGTATCGGTGGAATTGGCAACGGTGAGCCTTTCTTCGTTGCTGACAAAGACTTGAAAAACAATAGATTGATTGTTGCTCAAGGTGTTAAAAATCCTGCTCTATACAGAGATGAATTTTCCTGTGAAGATCCCTTTTGGATAACGGAAAATCCAATATTCCCATTAACCTGTATGGGAAAAATTCGATACAGAGCAAAAGATGAGGAAATGATTGTTACACAAGATGAATCTGGAGATATTAAGATTAAACTTAAAACTCCCCTAAAAGGAGTTACGCCAGGTCAAGTTTGTGTATTTTATCAAGGAGACATTTGTTTAGGTTCAGGTATAATAAAATAGTATTCTAATTTTTTGGAGGTAATAAATATGGCAGATAAAATTATTTTAAATCTTAATAACAGAGAACAAGTAGGAAAAAACAAAGTTGATAAACTAAGAGGAGAAGGACTAGTTCCAGGAGTTGTTTACTCTAAAGGTTCAGAACCATCTCACGTTATTGCAACTGCAAGAGATCTTAACAAAGTTTACTCAGCAATGGGAACTTCAAACATCTTCGAAATTAACGTTGAAGGAAAATCTTCAATGGTTCTTTTCAAAGAAATTCAAAGACATCCTTACAAAAACCAAATTCTTCACTTTGACCTATTCTTAGTAGATATGAGTGAAAAACTTAAAGTTACTATTCCAGTTGTACTTGAAGGAAAAGACGACATTAAAGTTCAACCATCTAACTTAATCCAAGTTATGGACGAAATCGAAATCGAATGTCTTCCAACTGACCTTCCAAGTGAAGCAATTGTTAGCGTAATTGATATGGCAATTGGTGATGTTATCGAAGTTAAAGATCTTGATATTGCTAAAAACAGCAAAATCGAAATCTTCACAGAACTTACTGAAACTGTTGCAAGCTTACAAGAAGTTCAAGAAGTTGTTGAAGAAGAAACTACAGCAACTGATGCAGCTGAAGTACCTACAGTTGGAGAAACTAAAGAAGAAAACTAATTTCTCTTTAAATATAATAAAAAGCCTCCCTTTTGGGAGGCTCTTTTTATATATTAAATTCTTTTGCATATTTTACTATTCCATTTAAATCTTTTTTATCTTCAATTAATTTTAAAATCATAAAATTTTCTTTAGGAACATCAAAGGGTGCAAAAACATTATAATCTTCTGATGTTTTATATCCAAATTTCCTATATAAATTTTCATCTCCTAAAACAATAGAATGACTAAATCCAAGTTCTCTAGCTTTATTATGTCCATACTCTATAAGAGCTCTTCCTATACCTTTATTTTGATACTCAGGGCAAACTGCTATTGGAGCAAGTGCTAACGCATAATCTTCTGCAATCTTAACTTTTGTAAATAATACATATCCCACTATCTTTTTATCATCTAATGCAACAATTGATAAATCATCTACAAAATTTTTAGACTCTCTAAGCCTATTTACTAAGTTTTCTTCATCTCCATCAGAATGTTCTGCACTTATAAAAGCATTTTTAATTAAATTATAAACATCATTAAAATCTGATTTTTCTTCTTTTCTTATATATAACATAATTTCCTCTTACTCTAAAGATGTTCCAATATAATCTATTTTTAATTTATCATTATCTTTTTTAATAACAAAAATCTCATCATAACTTACCATTTTTTTATTTTTATTATTATCATTCAATAGTAAATCATATCTTGCTTCATACATATTCTTGTCTTTTTTTCTAAATTTCATATTATCAATTTTAAAATTTTCAACATCATTTTCTATACCAAAATCAATTAAAGCAAAATTTGGTAACATATTTCTTTCAACGAGTTCAGCTTTTAATTTTTCAGTTATAAATTCATCATATTGATTTTGATACACACTATAATGGTTTAAATCCTTTGCATTTTCTTCATTTTTTCCCTCAATAACAATTAATCCATCATTGATTTCTTCTTGAAGTTCTAGTTTTGTATCCTCTTTAAAAGTCAGTTGCATATAATACTTATCCAAATAGTTGTTTATTACTTTTTTCTCTTTAGATGATTGATACATCAAAAAAGTATTTGTCATAAGTAATACTACAATAACAACTTTTAAAACTATAGCTTTCTTCTTTTTATCCATAATACACCTCTATTTCTAGTATTTTACCACAAAAAAAGTATATTACTTGTAATCTATTAAATTTAGCTAATATTTTTCAAATTAAAAAGGCTACCTTTACAGGCAGCCTTGTATTTATTATCTATTAATTTTTTAAAATCGGACTTACTCTCTTATAAATTAACATTGTAACAACTGATGTTATTAATCCTTTTAGTAAATTAAAAGGTACTACTGAATACATCATCATACTCCAAAGATCTGTTATCCTACTTGTTACTGCACTTCCGGCATTTATAATAGCTTCCATTGGCATTAATTTTGCATATAATGGAAATATAAAATAGTAATTTGAAATTACTGCAAAAAATGTTGTTATAACTGTTCCTAGTAAAAGTCCTACTATTGCACCTTTAAAAGTGTTTTTTCTTCTGTAAATAAGTCCTGCTGTAACTGCAAATACAGAACTTAACATAAAGTTAGATAATTCTCCAATTCCTCCAGTTGATGTTCCCTTTATTGCTAAATGTAGAACATTTTTAAGAGCTGCAATCATAATCCCTTGAACTGGACCCATTGCAAAGGCTCCAATTAAAACTGGTAAATCAGATATATCAATCTTCATAAATTCTGGTGCTATAAATGCAACTGGCAATTGAAAATACATTAATATAAAAGCGATTGCACCTAGCATTCCTACTCTTGTCATAATTTTGACATTTGAATTATTCCTACTACTTACTCTGTTCATAAACAATCCTCCCAAAGATATTTTGGGGCATAAAAAAATGCCCAACTTCGGGGCAAAATTGCATTTAAAATCTGCAATCTTCTTCCATCCAGACTATACTGTCGGCATTGGAATTACACCAATTCATGTCTTAATAAAAAGACTCGCGGGCTTTACCGCCGGTCAAGGATTTTCACCTCACCCTGAAGATATTTATAAATCTATTAAATTCTAAGTTAATAATACCATATTGTTATTTTATTTTCAATCTTTTTCATATTAAAGTTTTAAAAATAAAAAAAGCATGTAAGCATATGCCTACACACTTTTATTTTAATAATTGAGTACTTGATTCATAAACTACAACTGGCATTCCATGAAAAGTATTTTCATAAAATGTTGGCATAAGTCCTGGAGGTGTATTTACACAACCATGTGAGCCTCTAGATAAATACAGATCTTTTCCATAATCACTTCTCCAAGAAGAATCATGAATACCACAACCTGACCAGTTAAATGGTAACCAATAATTAACGTGAGATTTATATCCCTCTCCAGTTAAAAATCTATCTCTTTCTCTAGACCAAACTTTACCAACTCCTGTTGGCGTTCCATTTCCACGATTTGGATTTCCTGTTACAATTGGTGAATCTATTATAAGACTACCTTCCTTATACAACCACATATGTTGTCTAGAAAGATCTATCTCCACATAAGAAGATCCTAAATCATTTATACTTCTAGACATTGCGTCTAGTTTATACACAGGTTGTAAAGTTACTGTTTGAGTATTTTCAAGAGCTTTCACAAGTTCATTTGTACTATTTTCTATATCAGTACTCCAACCATATATTCCACCGTCAATTTTAACCATTCCAAGTCCTGTTGCATAAAAATTTCTATTTGTTTTAAAAGTATCATATTTTTTTGCAAGACCTTTTATATATTCTCTAGCCTTATCAACATCTGGAACCATTTCATTGTTTCCATTTGCAGTATATAAATTTACCAACTCTTCATTTTTTAAAACTTCTTTTCTATCTTCAAAATCATAAGTTATTTCAAAAGAATTTAATTTATTCATTTGTTCTAGACGATTTAAAAGATTTGGATCATCTGATTTAATAACTGGTTCATAATAAATCCCCTCTTCTTCTAAATCTAATTTTTTATTTGAATCATCAATATATTCTAATATTTTTTCCGTTAACTTTTCTTTATTTACTTTGTTTCCTAAAATTTCTTTTTCAATTTCAAATTTATTATTTTTAAAAACTATTTTTGCATCTTGTGGCTCTACAACCTCAACCTTTAATAACTCTAAATCATTTACTGTATTTAAAAATTTATCATTATCAATACTTAAGTTATGTTCAAGATTATAATTTTTAGAAACAACTAAAGTTAAAAACCAATAAAATGGATTTTGCTCAACATATTGTCCTTCTTCTAATCTATCTATATAA
Organism: uncultured Peptoniphilaceae bacterium; assembly: GCA_946403255.1. Lineage (GTDB taxonomy): Bacteria > Bacillota > Clostridia > Tissierellales > Peptoniphilaceae > Anaerosphaera. Next base: position 27,473 of record CAMIZH010000009.1, read on the forward strand.
TCAAATTTAGATGCTTGGACTTTTTCTGTTCCATCTCTTTTTATTAACTTTAATTCAAAATCTTTATAAGAGGAATCATAAGTTTCTTGTAAATTTGAAATCTTTGTAAGACTTACATCAACATCATTTACAAAAGTTCTAGGTTGAAAATGTTGAGAAAATACATATACCCCACCAATATAAACCACTACAAAAATTAAAATTATAAATCCTACTGAAAATCTAAATGCCTTCTTCATCTGCTATCCTCCGCTACTAATAATTTTAGCAATTAGGAAGATTTTTGTAAATAGCATTTGTTGTGTTTAACTAAGTTGTAACTATTTCAAGCTTTAAAAACTTTTTTAAACTTTTTTTCAAAAAATGCTTTACAAATCTATAAAAAATGCATATAATATATTTTGTTATTAACTCATGCGGGAGTGGCGGAATTGGCAGACGCGCT